>JAEURA010000064.1 GCA_016789005.1 Anaerolineae bacterium | reverse complement strand
CACCTATCGTTTCCGCGACGGCTATCGTCCTGGCGAAGAAGCGACAGAGTAAAACAGCGCCTCGCTCTGTCCTCGCGCCGAACGCCCGACATCGATCAACACCCTGTGCTGCAAACCCTTTTCCCCCTGCGTGCGCCGACGGCACGGTCGTCGGCTGAACACGCTTTGATCGGTTCTTTTCAACGGTCGAGCTGCCGGCGCGACCCTGCGAAGTATCGCGCGCTGGTGGATTTCATCTGACCCCGCGCGTTAACGCCCCAGCTTTTCGCCCCAGTGCACCGCCATCGTCCCGAACATGAAGGTCTTGTAGGTCACATTGGCGAAGCTCGCCGCCTTCAAGTTACAGGCAGCACCAACCTTCCTGAGCAGCAATCCTCCAACAGATTTCACGAATTTTTCGGTTCAGTGCCACGCTGAACGAGTACAAAACCGCTATGATTGTGCTAATCCTGTTATGTCCAATGTCTAGCGGTGGGGTGCACTATTGACTGCCACGCGAGGAAGATCCACCAGGGCTGCGAAGATCCTCATCGTTGAAGATGAGAGCATTGTAGCGCTTCACATCGCCGCAGAGATGCGTCAGCACGGTTACACCGTTCTCGCAACGGTGGCCACCGGCGAAGCCGCCCTGGAGAAATGTGATGTGCTGCATCCCGACCTGGTCTTGATGGACATTCGCTTGCAGGGCGAGATGAACGGCATACAGGCGGGGCGGGCGATACAAGATCGCTTCGCCATACCGGTCCTGTATTTGACCGCGTATGCCGACCAGGTGGAGTCTCTTCTGCCTCATGGGCGCGTCAAAAGCCGTTATCTGGCGAAGCCTTTCAAGGAAAGCGATCTTTATGAAATTGTGGAGACCCTTTTACACACCTGAGCAGCCTTCGAGCCAATCGGACTCGCGACGCCTTACAAGGAGCTGTTGATGACTATCGCTGCCATCCCGTACGCAGCAGCAAGCAGAATCCTTCGCTTTTCTGGGACTCAGATCCGACTCCGCCGTCAGCGTCCAGGTTTCTTGCTTCCTGGCGCAGCGGGGGCGTGCAGCCGGCAAAGCGTCAGCGCCCTCGATGAAGACGAACAAGAGACAACTGCGGCGGCGCCGCCGGTGACGGATGATTCAACTGGAATGGGCGCGACGATGGATGCCATGAAACGCTCGGCGCGGGTTCTGATTGTCGAGGATGAAAGCGTCGTGGCGCTCGATCTGCGCCTGACCCTGCGGCGCATGGGTTATGACGTAATCGGCATCGCTTCCTCCGGTGAAGAGGCGGTGAATGCCGCCCAGCAGGCGCAGCCCGATCTCATCCTTATGGATATCCGCCTTCGGGGGCGTATCGATGGCATTCAGGCGGCAACTCTGATCAGGAGCCGCCATGACACTCCGATCATCTTTCTCACAGCACAATCGGACGAGACGACGCGTAAGCGGGCGGAGTCGGTCTCGTCGTTCAAAATCATCATGAAGCCTTTTTCGCCGGTCGATCTGGAGTCTTCCATATCGACAGCATTAGACACCAAAAAAGTGGATCGCGATGTCGATCAGATCGTCCGGACCTGAATTGAGATCTCGAATCGCCTCAACCGACGGCATGGTGCGTTATCCGTATCCCTACTTCAGAGCAGCATTTCCGGGTTGTCCGTTCAGATTCAGACGACACCGAAAGAACTGTGGGCAGAGTTGAATGTTTTCTCCCGTACGCAATGAACTGAGCCGAGCCTCCGACCTGCCGGTGACGCACACGGCTGGCATCACACTGCTCATCGTCGAAGACGAGAGCATTGTCGCTCTGGACCTGCAAGCTCGTCTCGTGCGAATGGGCTATCACGTATGCAGCCGGGCGGTCAGCGGCAAAGAGTCGATTGAACAAGCCATCCTCCATCGACCAGATCTGATCCTGATGGACATTCGGCTGCGAGGGGGGATGGATGGCATTCAGGCGGCGCAGCAGATTCAGAATGTGCTCAGTATCCCGATCATCTATCTGACCGCCTACGCCGACATTGACACCCTGCGCCGTGCCCAGGTCACGGAGCCGCACGGCTACCTGATTAAGCCGTTTGAAGAGCGCGAGCTGTACATCGCTATTGAGCTGGCGCTGCACAAGTATGCGATGGAACGCCGCTCGAAGCAGCAGGCACGACAGCTGGAACAGATCGTGAACAGCATCCCGGAAGGCGTGGCGCTGCTCGACTCCGAACAAAACATCCTGCTGGCGAATCCTCGCGCGCACCTGCTTCTCTCGCTTGCCTTCGACGAGTCCATCTTCGAAGGTCGTTCCAATCGTCTGTGGAGCGAACAGCTTCAGAAGGTCATCGACGCGCCGGACGAGTTCCACGAGATCAGCGTCGAGCGCAAACCGGCGCTGATTTTCGAGATCATGGGGCGGAGCGTCGGGGACCATGACCGGTTGAGCGCGCCGCAATGGCTGTTGATCGTCAGAGACGTGACCGAAGAACGCCTGCAGCTTGCGCGTGTTCGACAGCAGGCGCACCTCGCCGGACTGGGAAGGCTTGCGGCGGGGATCGCCCACGATTTCAACAATATCCTGGCGATCATCTCTACCGCCGAGCAAATCATCATGATGACGCAGTCCGATCTCACCGTGCAGAATCGCAAATTCCTAACTGCTAATCAGGAGCAGGTGCGCCGGGGGAGCGCTCTGGTCAAGCAGCTCATGGACTTCGGTCGCCGCGCTCCGAATGAACCCGAACCCATGGACCTGGCGCGCCTCTTGAGAGAGCTGGTCACGTCTATACGGCTCATGGTGCCCGAAAATATCGCTCTGGAGGTGAACATCCCGGAACAACCGCACGTCGTCACTGCCGATCCCGCCAACATGCAGCAGGTAGTCATCAACCTGATCACTAATGCTCGCGACGCCATGCCCAACGGGGGAGCGCTGGAAATCACCCTTGATATCGTCAGTGTGCCACCGGGCGACGCCAGAGCCGAGCTGCAGCCCGGAGAGTGGGTTCACCTCTCCATCGCCGACAACGGTGAAGGTATCCCTCCGCAGATCCTGCCCCACATCTTTGAACCCTTCTTCACAACCAAGCCTTTTGGGCAGGGCAGCGGACTGGGCTTGGCACAGGTGTACGGCATCGTCCAGCAGTACGAAGGGCATATCATCGCCAGCAGGCGGGAGGACCAGCAAACCGTGTTCGATGTGTATTTTCCCACCGTCGATGCGCCCGATGGTGGAGCCGCACCTGCCCAGTTCGCTACAGACCGGGACTGGACAGGACGCCAGGAAACTGTCCTGCTGGTCGAGGACGAAGCGCGTCTGCGCGAGCCGGTGCGCGTCGCGCTGGAACTGCTCAATTTCCGGGTGATTGAGGCGAGCAATGGACGAGAGGCGTTGACTATCTGTGAGGGAAATGCCGACATCAGGCTGATCATCAGCGACGTCGTTATGCCAGAGATGGGGGGAGTCGAGTTCTTCCGCTTGCTCAAGGCGCGTAACCCCGACATACCGGTGATCATCATGAGCGGACATTCGTCTTTGAAGACGGCAACGGAGCTTATCGGGTTGGGGGTAAAGGAGTACCTGCGAAAACCGGTCACTGTCGATGATCTGGCGAAGTCGATTCAGCGCACGCTGCCGAATCGGCACTAGGGGTTCAGAAAGTGTTCATCAAACGATAACTGGTGCCCGTCGTGTTGGAAATCGTGTCAGTCCTAGAGAGAAATCAGAGGAGATCAAAATGCCCACCAAGACCATCGTCGATGCCAGCGTCCCCAATGCCGGTCGTATATACGACTACCTGCTCGGCGGACATCACAACTTCGAGATCGACCGGCGCACCGGCGACAGAATCCGCGCTACCTTGCCGGCGCTGCCGAAAGTTATGCGGATGTTTCGCTGGTGTCTTCAGGATGTGGCGACCCAACTGACTTACGAACGCGGCTTCGACACTATCGTCGATTTTGCCTCCGGCTTGCCAACGGCGGATCACATGCATACCGCCGTCGCCCCGGATACCAAGATCGTCTATTCGGACCGCGACTCGGTCTGCGTCGAATATGGTCAGGAGATTCTGGGCGGCACTCCCAATATCGTCTACTTTCAGGCAGACTGCCGCTATCCCGATCTGCTGCTGAATCGCCCGGAAGTTCAGGAGTTCCTGGGCGGTAAGCGGCGGGTGGCAGTGATCTACTGGGGGATCAGCATGTTCCTGGCGGATGAGGAGATTCGGCACATCGCCCAGACGCTGTATGACTGGACGGCTCCGGGCAGTGTCTTTGCCTTCTATCTCCAGCTGGCAGACGCCGTCGACCCGACCAGTTCCAAGGTGATCGAGATGTATCGTCAGATGGGGGAAGAACTGCATTTCCGCAGCGTGGAGGAATGCAAGGAACTGATGAAGCCCTGGGTCGCCGATGCAAAAGGTTGGGTGCCGATGGAAACCTGGCACGGCATCGAACCCCTTAGCCCCGAAGAGCGCCAGCAGTTCCCACAGGGTGTCGGCTATGGCGTGTACCTGGTCAAAGGGGAATAAGTCAACATGACACAGGTTCTGACTTCGTTCGCGACTGACCAGACGATTGAACGCCTCACCCAGATGGTACAGCAGGCGTTGTCGGAAACCGCTTTTGCCAATCGCATGATGATCGCGCCGCGTCGCCTGCGCGAGATCGGGGCTGTCGAAGTGCGCTTGTTTCAGGACTTCATGGCGAACCCGGATGCAGAAACCGCACGGCGGCATGGGTTGGATTTAGCAGCCAGCGGGTTGGGACACAGTTCAATTCTGCGGCTGACTGCGGCGCTGCGCGCGGTCTGCTGGATGGACGCTGTCAGCGAACCGACTCGCTGGTATCGCTGTGCCGAGGACTATTCGCAGGCGCTGGTCCTGGGGTACATGCAGGCACGTGAGGACGAAATTCGTCTGGAGCAGGAACGTACCCGCGCCGCCTACATGCGGACCTTGCAATAGCGTGCGCGCTGTCCCTGGTGACTGCCGGGATACGGAATAGTATTTCGGCAGCCGAACCATTCCTTTCAGGTCGTCGCGTGCTGCCGGCATAGGAGGATCATATGTGGGAACCCGGCGCGAGACCTATCGCCGAGCGCGTCAGTCGTCGGCGTGACGAGCTGATGACTCGCCTTCACAGCAGCCTGGCAGATCTGCTATTCAGCCATCGCTCTTATCTGCGCCCGGCACAGATAAGAGCGATTGCCGGGACGGAACTCGACGCTGTGATCGCTTTCCTGGAAAACGGAAACCTGGAGGACGTCAGGAAGTTTGCCGGGCAGCGCGCCAATGAGGGGTTGGATGTTCAGGCGATTCTGCGCATCCTGAACCTGCTCCGGGAGTTCTGCTCTGAGACCCTGAGCGCGGAGCAGGTGGCGCTGACGAATCAGATGCTCAACGAGTATATGCAGACCTATCTGGTCGCCTTCATCGACACGCGCGATGTCAATATCCTCGCCGAGCAAGAACGGATCCGCGCTGCAATACAGCGCTCGCTGACACACAACAACCGCTGGCTGCAGACGGCGGCGGCGGTCTCGCATGCCGCGACATCGACGCTGAATCTCCGCATCCTGCTGAACAACTCGGTCGATCTGATTCGCAGTCACTACGACTTCTACCATGTCGCGTTGTTTCTGTTGGAGACCGGCGGAGAGTGGGCGCTGCTGAGCGCTGTCAGCGGCAAAGTGCAGGACGAGACGATGCGGCTGAATTATCGATTCATGGTCGATCAAGATTCGCTGCTTGGACGGTGCCTGGTGCTTGGCGAAGCGCAGGTTGCGGTCGAACCGCGCGTCCGCGACTCGCGGGATGTCCAAATGATCCTGGAAAACACGCGCTCGGTGATGACGCTGCCGCTGGTGGCGCGCGGCGTGGTCATTGGGGCGATCCTCATTCAGAGCGATCAGCTCGCAGCCTTCGGCGAAGATGATATTACCCGCCTGCGGACCGTCGCCGACCAGATGTCGAATGCCATCCAGAACGCGCGTCTTTACCACGAGCTTGAAGTCCACAACCAGCGGCTGGCAGAGGCGGTCAAGATACGCACGACCGAACTGGAGAGGACCAAGGAACGCGTCGAAGTCATCCTCAACAACAGCCCGGACGCTATCCTGCTGCTCGGAGCCGACGGCTCCATCGACCTGTGCAACCGCGCGTTCTTCGAGATGTTTCGGTACGACTCCGTCGAAATCCTGGGAAAGCCGCTGAACAGCCTGGTTGATCCCGCCTTCAGCGCGCGCCTCAGCGAGCTGATCCTGCTGTCGTCGCAGCAGGGGCATTCTAAGTGGTTCCAGTTTGTGGCGCGGCGCAAAGACGAGTCGACGTTCGACGCAGGTGCGGCGATTGCCGCCATTCGCGACAATGGAGAGACAACCGCGCTGGTGTGCAGCCTCCGCGATGTCAGCGAGCAGGTGGCGGCGGAGGCGCAGATCCGCTCTTCCCTGCGCGAAAAGGAAGTGCTGCTGCGTGAGATTCACCACCGCGTCAAGAACAACATGCAGGTCATCTCCAGCCTGCTGGCGCTGCAGGCGGGCTATACCAGCGATGATCAGGCGACGCAGATGTTCCGTGAAAGCCAGAATCGTATTCGCTCGATGGCGCTGGTCCACGAACTGCTGTATCAATCGCAGGATCTCGCCCAGATCGACTTCGTGAGCTACGTGCGCGAGCTGACCCGGCATCTGATCCACTCTTATCTCTCCGACGCCTCGCGGGTGGAGCTTCAGATCATCGCGGCGACGCTCCTGCTGGACATCGACATGGCAGTCCCCTGCGGCTTGATCGTCAACGAGCTGGTGTCGAATTCGCTGAAACACGCCTTCCCCCATAACCGGCGGGGGAAGATTCAGATCTACCTTGACCGCGATGAGGACGGGCTGTACACGGTGATTGTTCGTGACGATGGTGTGGGACTGCCGGATGGGTTGAACGTCCACCGCACCGAGACACTCGGATTGCAGCTGGTGACCAGCCTCGCCAGCCAGATCAACGCTACCATCGGTTTGCAGCGGCATTACGGGACGACGTTCGAGATTCGCTTCGCCATCACCAAACCCCGCGTCCAGTAACGCCAGGCAGCTTCCGGACTCATTCCCTGAGGGGCAGGAACCGCTCCACGCCGCTTCAATGCCCCGGCTTTTCACCCCAGTGCACCGCCATCGTCCCAAACATGAAAGTTTTATAGGTCACGTTGGCGAACCCCGCCGACTGCATCAGCGCCTTGAGTTCATCCGGCGTCTTGAACGCCTGCGTCGATTCTGGCAGGTATTCGTAGGCGTCGGCGTTGCCGCTGATCAGCCGCCCCAGCGTGGGGATGATGGTCTTCAGGTGGAAGAGGATGAAGGGGCGCAGCAGATTGTTCGGCGGCGGCGACGTGTCGAGTGTGACGATGCGCCCGCCCGGCTTCAGGACGCGCTTCTGTTCGGCGAGCGCGCGCGGGATGTCGATGACGTTGCGCAGCAGATAGCCAGAGACGACGGCGTCGAAGATGCCATCAGGATAGGGTAAATTGAGGGCATCCGCACCGTTCCACAACACCTGATCGCCGAGCGGCAGTTCCCGCCCCACCTGCATCATGCCGATGGAGAAATCGCCGCCGACCGCCTGAATGCCAGGGACCTGCCGCAGTCCCTCGAAGGCGATGTCGCCGGTCCCGGTGGCGAGGTCGAGCAGGCGTTCGCCGGGTTGGAGGGCGGCGCGGGCGATGACGAAGCGCCGCCAGCGCATGTCCTGCCCGAAGGTCATGAGCCGGTTCATGAGGTTGTAGCGCCCGGCGATGCGGTCGAACATGCCCTGGACGTAAGCGGCGCGTTCTTTCCCTTGCAGTGTTGCCATGAGAGTCTCGATTCGGTTGACGGAACGGTGGCAAGTTTAGCCCTGCACGATGAGACGAGGATGAGTTCAACGCCGCGGGATGTAACGCACCTGATTCTCGAATTCGTCGGCGACGCTGGCTGTGACCAGGAGAATAATGTCGTCCAGGGTGGGATCAAAACCGGCTGCGATCCTGACTTCAACGATGCCAGGCATAGCCAAGCCGCGCTTCACCCGATCGTAAGCGAAGCCGGCTAAGGTCTGTACGTCGTGAGTGAATAGGATACGACCCTGTTCAGCCGCCCATTCGAGCAGCTCAGGGTCGGGAGTGCCTTCCAGTCCGGCGTCCTGCACACGCAGGACATCGAGACCCGGCAGGGCGGCGCATAGCCCCTTGAACAGTCGCCCATTGAAGTTCTCATCTGCCAGAAAGCGCAACACGTCGATCACTTCGTGTCATGCCGATCCTTCTGCAACCGCTGGATTAGCTCCGCTCGTGTCGGTTGCGGTTTGCGGGTTTCCCACTGCCTGCGGATGCGCGCCGCTTCCTGGTCGCGCTCCTTCAGATAGGCGTCCAGTTCGGTTTGATGCGCCAAATAGTAGGCAATCACGGCGTAGATATCCGCCAGCGGGACCGTCGGAAAGCTGTCATGCAGGTCTTCCGGCGTTTCTCCCTGATGGTAGTAGCCGATCAATGTATCCAGCGTGACGCGAGTGCCGCTGACGCGAATCGCGCCGTGCGGGTCCATCTTCAGCGGCAGCGCGATCAGGTCCGGCAGCGCAATCATCTCACCATGTCCACCTTGCTGACATCATCCTGATTAGGGTGCATTCGGATTTGGGGGCGAATCCGCTCCGCCGGGGGCTGAAAGCCACCCGGCTACATCTTTCCGGCGGGAAGCGGGTTGAAACCCGCTCTGA
>JAEURA010000052.1 GCA_016789005.1 Anaerolineae bacterium | reverse complement strand
CGACGCGCTCCAGCAGGCGAAGCCGACCTTGGCTTTCACGCCGACCTTGATGTTCGTCTCCACCGAGGTGGTGGTCTTGATGTCCATCGAGACTTCGATGGTCGCCTCGGAGAACTGATAGAAGGTGGGCAGCAGACCGATCTGCAGCAGCGATACGTCGACCGGCGGCGCGCTGGTGAAAGTGACCGATCCATCGGCAGCGATGGTCTGCGTCACCGCCAGCACCAGCGGAATGGTGGTTTCGGCGAGCGCCTTGGCGGTCTCGACAGAGTTCTCGTCCAAAGCGCGCTGCGCTTCGGCGATGCCGAGCGCCAGCTTCGTCACCATATCGGGAAGCGGTACGTTCAGCAGTTCCTGTCCAACGCTTGCCACAATAGACTCCTTTCAGACAAGAATTCCAGCTTATGAACCTGGCTGGAACAGGGATCAGGACGGGCGTCCGTCCTCCGCCTCTTCCTGGGAGTGGTTGTTCAGCCCGACGAGTTCGAGGAAGTGATTGAAGCGCTCCGTGTGCAGGCTGATCGGTCCCACGTGAAGGATTTCAGGATGCTTGCGCAGGGCGAAAAAGGCGGGTACGGACATCAACGCCAGGAGTCCGGGGCGGCTGGGAATGTGCAGGACCACCTGACCCTTGAAAGAGGCAACCAACGCGGCAGGCGACGCCGTCCGTCCGATGACCAGATACAGCCCCCGGTCGGGGACGGACACGCTGATTTTTGCACCAAACACATCTGCAACTGATGAGCCGTTCACAGGTTTTTCGCTGCTCTTCGCTCAAACTGCTCAGCGAACGCTGCCCATGTGTCCACTTGCAATTCAACTATATAACGGTTCGCGTGACGGAGTCAACGCGACCAACCGCGCTTCGCCGGCGGAGGTTTCCTGATTTTTCGCCATCCTCACCCCCCGACCCCCTCTCCACTGCGTGGAGAGGGAAAGCACAACGGGTCAGAGAAGTCCTCTCTCCATGCAATGAGCAAAGGATTCAGGGGCGAGGGCACACTTTCATGATTCCCCGAACTTCGTTTTCGTCGGGACGAACTTCCTCGTCACAGATTGTCAAAACTGCGCTTTCCCGCATAGGATCAGAGCGTAAGAGTCAGATTCAGGCGGCAGGTCATGATCACCAGCGGCAGACACGCGCAGGTCCAATCCGTCCTGCGCATCACCTTGATCCTCAACGTCGTGGTCGCGCTCGGCAAGATCGTCACCGGCATCGTGACCGGGGCGATTGCCATCAGCGCAGACGGCGTGCATTCGCTGATCGACGCGGCGTCGAACGTGCTGGCGCTGGTCGCCAACCGGGTCGCCGCGCAGCCGCCGGACGCGGATCATCCCTACGGACACCGCCGCTTCGAGACGGTGGCGGCGCTCGTGCTGGGGCTGCTGCTGCTGCTGACCGCCTGGGAGATCGTCGGCGGCGCGCTCGATCGCCTGATGGGCGGCGAAGCGCCGACGCTGACGCCCGCCGCCTTCATCGTCATGATCGGCACGCTGGCGGTCAACCTGTTCGTCAGCCGCTATGAGCGGCGCAAAGGCGAGGCGCTGGCTTCAGAGCTGCTGCTGGCGGACGCCGCCAACACCGGCGCGGACGTGTGGGTGACGACTTCGGTGCTGGTCAGCATGGGGTTGGTGGCAGCGGGTGTAGGATGGGCGGACGCGGCGGCGGCGCTGGTCGTCGTCGTGCTGATCGGGCGGGCGGGCATCGAGGTGATCCGCCGGGCGGGCGGCGTGCTGGTCGATACCGCGCCTTATACGCCGGAACGCCTGATCGAGATCGTTCAGCGTGTCCCATCGGTGGGGGGTGTGCTGCGCGCCCGCAGCCGGGGCAGCGCCGACGCTGCCATCATCGACCTGGACCTGGAAGTTGCCCCTGCCATGACGGCGGACCACACCGCCGCCATCGCCGAGGCGGTGCGCGGCGCGTTGAAGGATGCTCTCGGCAGCCTCAGCGAGGTCGCCGTCCGTTTTGTGCCGGCGGCGCCTGTTCAGGCTGCGCCGAACTACCCGCTGATCGTGCGGGCGCAGGCGGATGCTCTGGGACTCGCCACCCACGAGGTGCAGGTGACTGATCTGGAAGGCGCGCGCGCCCTGGCGCTGCACGTCGAAGTGCCGGCAGCGCAGACTCTCAGCGAAGCGCACGCCCAGGTCTCGACGCTGGAGGCGAATCTGCGCGCCGCCCTGCCGGAGATCGACAGCATCGTGACGCACATCGAGCCGGCAGGCGCGGGCGAAATCAACGGCGCGCTGGCGGCGGGCTGCGCGCGTATCGAGGCGTCGGCGCGGGCGCTTCTGGACGAGCGCTATCCCTCGATGGTCTGGCACGATGTCCACGCCGTCCCGCTCGACGGCGGCTATGGGCTGACGCTGCACGTCGCCATGCCCGGCAGCCTTACCCTGGAGCGCGCCCACGCGGTGGCGGAAGGTGCGGAACTGCTGCTGCGCTCCGAGCTTCCCCGGCTGGCGCGGGTGACCATCCACACCGAACCGCCGGAAGAGTAGGCAGGCGAGCAGGGGTGCGCCTCTCAGCCCGGTTGCCTGAACATATAGCCGTAGGGGTAGCACGTGGTGAAGCCGAAGCGCGCGTAGACCCGCTGCGCTGTGGTGTTGGTCCGTGCGACCTGTAAATATGCCCGCGCCGCCCCTGCGCCGCGTCCCCAGTCGAACAGCGCCGCCAGTACCGCCGAGGCGTATCCGCGCCCCCGCTCTGCCGGGTCGGTGATCACGCTGTAAATGCCGATCCAGCCGCGCTCCACGACGCCCAGCGCCATCGCCAGCGTACGACCATCGCGGTGCAAGCGGACGAACGCTGCCGGGGTCAGCAGCCGCGCATACAGGATGGCGTTCGCCGCCGTCTGCGCGGCGCTGAACTCGTGCAGCCGCCCCTTCTCGGCGATCCAGTCCTGCGTCGGGCGTGACAGCAGTTCGATCTCTCCGTCATGCGGCGGCAGGTCGGGCGCGTTCAGCGACCCGGTCGTCTGCACCAACCCGGAAGGATCATACGTGTAGCCGCGCGCCTCCAGCGCTGGAATGAGACCGTCTTCGCACAGCGGGGTGATCTTGAAGAGGGACCGCGCGCCGCGCACCCAGTAAAACGCCTGGCAGAAGTCGATCTTCTCGTCCAGGGGCAGGGTTGAACGGTGGAAGACATGCACCGAGTTGGCGCGGCGCGGGGCGTGGTCGGCGGCGCGAATCACCCACCCATCACAGAGCAGGGTATCCTGCGCGGGCAGAGCGTTGGTCGCGCGCTCCTCAACGCCGCGAATCAGGTCGAGGTCGGCAAGGGAGATCGACATGGATGCACTCCAGTCAGCAGCTAAAAACGCATTGTCCGGCGCTTGCCAAAACCGGTCAAGAGCCACCGTCTTGACCGCGCCGGCGATCCGCCTTACACTTCTTATATGAAGGCTTACGCATCTATTGATACCAGGTCTCAACGTGGCTGAACAGCGCTTCCGCGTCGGCGGCATGGACTGCATCGACTGCGCCCGCACAGTCGAAAAAGGGGTGCGCGGGCTGGACGGCGTGCAGGGCGTCGTCGTCGATTTCATGTCCGGCGTCATCACCTTGGAAGGCGTCATCGATCAGAGCGCTCTGGCGCAGCGTCTCAAAGACCTGGGCTATGAACTGCTCGCCGACAAACCCACCTCCTCAGATTCGCCGCCGGCGCAACCCCCTGCGGGCGGCGCGCTGTCGGGGCGCTTTGATTTCGCGCGCTACCTGTGGGGGGAGCAGAACACCCGTCTGGCGGTGATCGGCGGCGGGCTGCTGCTGCTGGGAATCGCCGTCGGGCTGAGCGGCGTTTCGCCGGCTGTCAGCGACGGGCTGCTGCTGGCTGCCGTCGGCGTGGCGGGGCTGCCCATCGCCCGCAGCGGCATCAGCGTCCTGCGGATCAATCATGATTTCACCATCAACCTGCTCATGACCATCGCGGCAGTCGGCGCGGTGCTGATCGGCGAGCTTGCCGAGGCGGCGACGGTCATCTTCCTGTTCGCCGTCGGCGAAGCGCTGGAAGGCTACACCATCGATAAGGCGCGGCAGAGCATTCGCGCGCTGATGGCGCTGACCCCGCCGACGGCGATCCGTCTGCGCGGCGGCGGCGAGACGGTCGTCCCGGTCGAAGCGCTGGCGGTGGAGGACTTGATCCTGGTCAAGCCGGGCGAGCGCATCGCCATCGACGGGGAAGTCGTGCGCGGCGAAAGCGCCGTCGATCAGTCGCCGATCACCGGCGAGAGCATGCCGGTCCTGAAACAGCCAAGCGGCGAGGTCTACGCCGGATCGGTCAACGGCATGGGCGCGCTGGAGGTGCGGGTCACCCGCCTCGCCGCCGACAGCGCCATCAGCCGGATCATCCATCTGGTCGAGCAGGCGCAGAGCGTCCGCGCGCCGAGCCAGCGGGCGGTCGATCAGTTCGCGCGCTACTACACCCCGGCGGTGGTGATCGTCGCGGCGCTGGCGGCGCTCGTGCCGCCGCTGCTGTTCGACGCCCCCTTCGCCGATCTGCCGGATGGGACGCACGGCTGGCTGTACCGCGCCCTGTCGCTGCTGGTCATCGCCTGCCCGTGCGCGCTGGTCATCAGCACGCCGGTCACGGTGATCAGCGCCATCACGCGGGCGGCGCGCGGCGGCGTGCTGATCAAAGGTGGGGCGCACCTGGAACGGCTCGCCCAGGTCAAAGCCGTCGCCTTCGACAAGACCGGCACGCTGACCCAGGGCAAGCCGGCGGTCACCCGCGCCGTTGCCCTGGACTGCGACCCCAGCGTTGAGCGCTGTCCCGCCTGTGATGATCTGCTGGCGCTGGCGCATGCCGTCGAACGGCGCAGCACCCACCCGCTGGCGCACGCCGTCCAGGATGCTGCCCTGGCGCGCGCCGTCGCCGACCGCTATGCGCCGGCGGGGGCGGTGGAAACGCTCGCCGGGCGCGGGGTGCGCGGCGTCGTCGAGGGCCGCCTCGTCACCGTCGGCAGTCACGCCCTGTTCGACAGCGACTTTCCGCACGAGGCGGCGCTGTGCCAGCAGGTGCGCGATGTCGAAGCGGGCGGCGAGACAGCGATGCTGGTGGATGACGGCGGAAGGCTGCGCGGGTTCATCAGCGCCGCCGACCTGCCCCGCCCGGAAAGCGCCCAGACCGTCGCCGATCTGCGAGCGCTGGGCGTGCGCAGCCTGATGCTGACCGGCGATCACCGCGCGGCAGCCGAGGTCATCGGCGCGGCGGTGGGGGTGGACGCGCTCTACGCCGACCTGCTGCCGGGCGATAAAGCGCGCATCGTCGGGGAGATCGAGCGCCAGCACGGCGCGACGCTGATGGTCGGGGATGGCATCAACGACACGCCGGCGATGGCGGCGGCGGCGGTCAGCGCGGCGATGGGCGCGACCGGCAGCGCCCAGGCGTTGGAGACGGCGG
Source organism: Anaerolineae bacterium (assembly GCA_016789005.1). Classification (GTDB taxonomy): domain Bacteria; phylum Chloroflexota; class Anaerolineae; order Aggregatilineales; family Phototrophicaceae; genus Flexifilum. Next base: position 30,304 of record JAEURA010000052.1, on the reverse strand, counting down.
ACATCGCGATCATGGGCAGCGATCTCGCGCATCTGCCCTTCGCGCTGCGCCTCGCCCGCTTCGCGCGGTCGCTCATCCGGCAGAACATCGCTATCAGCTTTGCTGTCAAACTGGGATTTCTGGCGCTGGCGCTTACCGGCGCGACCTCGCTGTGGCTGGCGGTCTTCGCCGACGTAGGCACATCGCTGCTGGTCACGCTCAACGGGACGCGCGCCCGCCGCTTCGACGGTCAGCCGGGCTGATCGGCGTGCTTCACGGCGTTTCGCTTTTCTGGCTGTCGAGGATCATGGCGATCAAGCCCTCGATGCTCAGATTCCTGCCGGACTCGTAGTCGTCGGCGTGGGCGGTCATGTCCAGCGCCGCCTGCACCGGGTCGAAGTAGACCTGCCGCAGCTGCGCGGTCATCGCCGGGTGACGTTCGACGCTGCCTAGCAGCATCGCCGCCTGCATCGTCTGCCCTTCGAGGATCATCACCTGCGCCCAGCCGATCAGCGCTTTGAGGACGATGAACAGCGCCGGGATGCGCTGCGCGGCGACCAATCCCTCGTAGAGATGGTACTGCGCGGAAAGCGCCTCGCCCGCCCGCGATTGGGCATAGCCTACGCTGGCATGACTGTTGGCGATATTCCAACCGTCCTGTGCGCCCTGCCAGATGCCGAGGGCGATGCTGAAGCTGCGAATGGCTGCGCCCGTCTGCCCGCGCACGAGGTCGAGTTCCGCCAGCGAACTCCGACAGCTCGCCACGCCGCGCAGATCATCGGTCGCCCGGCGCTGCTTCATGCTTTCCAGCAGCGACGACTCCGCCCGCGCGTAATCGCCGACCAGGGTGTAGGCGATCCCCAGGTTGTTCAGGTCGTCGCTCAGCCCCCGCCCATCGGCGATGCTGCGCCGCATCTCGACCCCCTGCTGAAGGAAGGCGATGGCTGCCGGATAATCGCCCCGCAGACGGGCATGGACTCCCAGCTGATAGTAGCTGTCGCCCAGTCCGCGCACATCATTGACCTGCCGGCGCAGCATCATGCTCTCTTCAAGCGCCTGCCGCGACTTTTCATAATCGCCACGGAATCGGTAGAGCATGCTGATGAAGTGCAGGGTGCTGGCGATTCCCCGGCTGTCTTCGTTGGCGCGCCGGCGCTGAAGGCTCTGCTCGTACCAGTCCAGGGCGAGGTCGAAATTGCTCTGGGCATAGGCGGTGTTGCCCAAGCCTTCCAGCGCCCTGCCGATGCCATCCTCGTCGTTCAAGCGCCGCGCCAGCTTCAGACAGCTGGCATAGGCTTCGGCGCTCAGCGACGCCTTGCCCAGAAAGTAGTAGATCTCGCCTGCCAGCTTGTAGAGCCGCAGCTGCACCTGAGGATCGCGCGGGGTGTAGAGCAGCGCCCGATCCAGCATCTTGCTGGCTTCGTTGAGGATGCCGAGCGCCAGGCGGTGTTCCATGACGATCACCGCGTAATACGTCTCGTTTTCGCGGTCGCCCGCTTCTCGCCAGTGGTCGGACAGCACATAGGCGAGATCAGTGTCTTCCGGGTAGATCGCCTCCAGCCCTTCGGCGATGCGGCGGTGATATGCCGGCAGCTCGTCCAGCGGGATCATCGCCAGGACGGCATCGCGCAGGCGGTCATGGGCGAAGCGCCATTGGGCGTCCACCACTTCCAGGATGGCGGCGTCCAGGGCGGCGCGCAGCCCGTTTTGCGCCTCGTCCCCGACGAGGTGGCGCAGCAGGCGCTCATCGACGGCGCGCCCACCGACGGCTGCCAGTTTGAGGGCTGGCAGCGCCTCCTCCGGCAGACGCGCCAGCCGCCGGGCGACGATCTGGGTGATCCCGCCGGCGATGACGTGCTCCGGCAGGGTACGCGAACCGATCGAACGCAGATTTCCCGCCTCCTCCGCCAGCGTGCGGATCACCTCGACCAGGAAGAAGGCGTTTCCCTCGCTTTCCTGGTGCAGATAATCGACCAGCGCATGCTGCCGGCGCGGGCTGCCGAGGATCGCCGTCATCATCTGGGCGGTCTCGTCGTGTGTGAAGCGGGCGAGCGTCAGGTGGCGCATACCGCCGAGCTTGCCCGGCAGGGTTGGCGCGTCTTCGCTGCGGTAGCTGCCGACGATCAGCAGCGGCAGATCGTCGCACAGCGCGAGCAGCTGGCGCAGCGGCATCAGGCTTTCACCCGCCCACTGCAAGTCTTCCAGGATCAGCAGCGTCGGGCGGGGCATCGCCTGGAACAGCCTGAGGATGGCTTCGACCAGGCGGGCTTGGGCGGAACTTGCCCCCAGACCGGGCACAGGCGGAATCGTCCTGCCGAGCAGCTCCGAAATATCCGGGACGAGTTCGCGCAGGACGCCGGCATCGACATCGTTGGGCGACTCTTCCAGGATCAGCCGGCGGACGATCTCGCGCCACAGCTGAAAGGGCTGCGCGCTTTCCGCCACGCAGCGTCCGCGTAGCACCAGCGCGCCGTTCAGCAGGGCGTGGGTGCGAAGTTCGTCCAGCAGACGCGACTTGCCCACCCCTGATTCGCCACCGACCAGGACCGCTCCGCCGCCATAGCCGGCGCGCGGCGGCGTCATGGCGTCGGGCTGCGACTCGCGCGCGGTGTGGTTCACCGCTTTGACAATCTGATCCAGCTGGTGGCTGAGCTGGTTCAGTTCGATCTGCCGACCGACGAACTGCGCCGCTTGCAGCAGGCTTTCGCGCGTGCTGTGATTCTCGATGGAGATCGTCCCGCCAGACTGCGCCGCCAGCGCCGCCAGCGCCGCGTCGGCGTCGGCATAGCGATCCGACGGATCTTTCATGAGCAGCCGCGCGACCACATCGCGCACGTTTTCGGGCAGCGGGTCCAGATCGGGCATCGCCTGAAGCAGCTGATCCAGCAGATCGTTGGTTCGCTCGGCGCTGAAAGGGAAACGCCCGGCGAACAGCTCGTAGGCGATCAGCCCCAGCGAGAACAGGTCGCTTTGCAGGCTGGCGCTGCCGTGCAGGATGACTTCCGGAGGCATGTAGGGGAGCGTGCCGCTGATCCCCTGAGCGCTGCCCTGCGCCGCCAGCCCGAAGTCGAGCAGTCGGACGACATCGCGCGAGTCGATCAGCACGTTCGCCGGCTTCAGGTCGCGGTGCAGGATGCCGCGCCGGTGCAGATAGGCGAGCGCCTGAAGCATCTGGGTGAACGCCTGGATGCGCTGCGCCAGGCTGTAGCCGCGCCCCGCCTCCAGGATGGTGCTCGGCTTTTCGAGCAGATCCATGGTGTAGAACGGGAGGAGTTCCGCGTCGAAACCATAATCGAGGACGCTGATGATGTTCGGATGGCGCAGCGACGCCAGCACCCGAAATTCGTTCGCCAGCAGCCGGCGCAGCTCGTCGTCGGCGTGCGAATCGGGGTCTGCCGCGGTGAACACGTCGAGCGGCGCGTAATAGACCCGCTTCAGCGCCACCCGCGTCCCGGTCAGCCGGTCGGCAGCCGCGTAGACTTCGCCCATGCTGCCCGCGCCCAGCCTGTGCAGAAGGGTGTAGCGCCGCGTGACCTCTCTGGACCTGGTCTGCATCATAGCTCTCTTGCTTCAGGAAGGCGGATGAAAGCTTTTTGTAATCGCGCCTCTATTATAGTGTGCAATTTTGCGCGCGCCCGCCTGCATTGTGGACCATACAGGGCAAACGCATCAAAATCGGCTGTTGGCTCATAAGCATCCAGAACATGTCGTAGGGGCGCATCGTGATGCGCCCGAAATAGCGGGCGGTTCACGGGCGGTTCGCGAACCGCCCCTACAAAACCCATCATGTCTGTTGTGACCCCGATCGGGATATTTGATGCGTCTGCCCTGGTGGACCATAACCCCTGTTCGCTGTGAGCCTGGCGAGACCGACTCTTGTTGTTCATTGAAACTGTGAATTTCGTCACAAGAAGTCCCTGACATGCGTAATTTCAGAGACATCCGCCCCCGCTGTATAGTGTAGACAACTGCTCACAATGCTTGCCCCGCGCCCCCGCCTGATACGCACAGGAGTCCTGTCATGCCTCGACTCGACGGTGATACCCTGGATATGATCCTCGGTACGCTGACCAAGTACGCCCAGCGGAAACTCACTCCGGAATACCTGCTCGAACTCGACCACAAGGACGAATTCCCCCGCAGCGTGCTGGATGAGCTGTACGATCCCGCTCAGTTGGGGCTGCATCTGACCTTCATCGACGAGGAATACGGCGGTCTGGGCGGCGGCGCTTACGACATCTACCGCGTCTCTGAACTGATGGCGTCGTTCGACCTGGGCATCGCCACCGGCGTGCTGGCGACGTTCCTGGGCAGCGACCCGATCAGCGTCGGGGCGACGCCGGAGCAGAAAGCCTACTGGATGGGCAGGATCGCCGAAGAATCGCTGCTCCTCGCCTATGGCGCGACCGAGCCGCAGGCGGGCAGCGATCTGGCGGCGCTGACCACCAAAGCCGAACCTGTCATGGAAGACGGCAAAGTGACCGGCTATCACATCACCGGGCGCAAGCAGTGGATCAGCAACGGCGCGGTCGCCGATCTGTACACCATCCTGGCGCTCGCCCCCGGTGGTCCCAGCTGGTTCATCGTCGATCACGACTCCGAAGGCTTCACCTTCGGCAAACCGGAAGACAAGCACGGCATCCGCGCCAGCAACACCGCCGCCCTCTATCTGGACAACGTCTACGTGCCTGCCGACCGCCTGGTTGGCGGCGTCGAGGGCAGCGGTCTGGCGCAGGCGCAAGCCGTCTTCGGCTACACCCGGCTGATGGTCGGGGCGTTCGGCATGGGCGCGGGCTGGGAAGCGCTGCGCCGGACGATCCGCTACGCCAAAGAGCGCATCCAGGGCGGCGCGCCCCTCACCGAAAAACAGGCGTACACCCACAAGCTGATCGTGCCCAACGCTGCCCGCCTGGAAGCGAGCCGCGCTTACATCGAATGGGTTGCCGAACGGCTGGACGCCGGCGAGGAAGGTCTCGCCACCGAGGGCGCGGTCGCCAAGTATCTCGCCACCGAAGCCGGCAACAAAGCCGCCGAAGACGCCATCCAGGGACACGGCGGCTATGGCTACACCCGCGAATACATGGTCGAGAAGATCAAGCGCGACGTGCGCATCACCACCATCTATGAGGGAACCTCGGAGATCATGGAGTGGACGATAGCGCGCGACCGCTGGCAGCTTCACCTCAAATCGCGCGGCGCCTATTATGCCGACTGGGCGAAGCGCCTGCAGGAGGTCCACCGCCGCGAGCCGGAAAATGGCGCAGGCGTCGCCGCGCTGGCGCTCAGCGCACTCGCCGTCCTGCTGGAACGCGCCCGCATCGACCGGCTGACCCGCCATCAGCACGTCCTTTTCCGCCTGGGCGAGCTGATCGCCGCCGCCGAAGGCGCAGCGATCTTCAGCGAACGGGTATGCAGTCACCCCAGCGATGTCGCCGGGCTGGATTTGCCCACCCGCCAGGCGCTCGCGCGCATCAACGCCCGCGAAGCCGCCGCCAAAGTGGCGTGCGACGGCATGAAGTGGCTGATGGGCGCGGGACAAACCGAGGGCGCGCTCCCGGATCAGCTCGGTCTGACCGCCATCTATCAGGCGCAGGCGGGGCAGATCGCCGATATGGATTGGGCGGCGGAACGGCTGACGCGGGTCTTCGCCAGGTCCTAGAGCCTGTCTTGATCATTGCCCTTGGTAGGGGCGCGTCGCGACGCGCCCGCCGTAACCGTGACGATTTTTCAGGCAGTGCGGGCGGCTCGCGAGCCGCCCCTACGATAGCGTTGATGAATTAGCCGATACGCTCACAGTCCTCATCCCTCGCTACAGCGTCATCAGGTAGGCGATCAGGTCGGCGCGGTCCCGTTCGGACAGGCGCTCGCCGTACTGCGGGAACATGATGTTGCGAAAACCCGGCACGAGGTAGGCGCTGGGGTCTGTGATGCTCTGCTCCAGATAGGCTTCGGCGGATAAGCCCTCGACGCGCTGCGCCGCGCGCGCGCCGATGCCTTCCATCACCGGGGCAAGACTCCAGGTGGTTGGCGTCAGCGCATGACACCCGACACAGGCGGGCGCATCGCCGATGCCGTCCCTGAAGAGCGCCGCACCGCGCGCCGGATCGCCCACAACAGCCGCCTGCTCTTCAGCTTCGGCGAACACCGGCTGCGGCTGTATCGTCCGCAGCGCCTGCCAGGTCTCATGACAGCCGCTCAGCGCCAGCAGCAGCAGCGCCCCGCCCACGAACCCGCTCACCCGTCTGATCATCGCCGTCGTCATCGTCGTAGGGTCCCCACCCCTCTGAAACAAAAAGGACATGCCCCCATCGGCGCTGACCGACGGGGGCGGTGGATCACGATCTCTCGATTACATGCCCGCCAGCTTGACCACGCCGCCGGTCATGCCAGGCGCGAAGGCGATCGTGCCATAGCTGACGTAGAGCGCGCCGTCCGGTCCCTTCGCCAGGGCGAACGGGGTGATCAAGCCGCCGGCGACGACTGTGTTGCCGTCGGCGCTGACCATCAGCACGTCGCCAGGTCCGGGTCCCTGTTCGCCGAACAGGAACAGCTCGACCGCGTAGAGCGTATCGCCATCCAGAAGGATGTCGGTCACGCCGGTCATGCCGCCGAAGGTCTCCGCCAGCGCGCCGTTCGACCAGCGTTCGATCTTCGCCGCGCCGGGGGCAATGCCCGCGCCCAGGAAGCCGACGTAGATATCGCCGTTTTCAGCTACTTCCACCGAGGTGGGCACGTCGTTGCTGGGCCAGACGGCGACGGTTTGCAACCCGTCTGCCTCGGTCCAGGACAGCAGGGCGTTCGCGCCGGCGTCGGTGATCAGCATCGTGCCGTCCGCCGTCCAGGCGATGTCCGAGACGTTGCTGTCGATCTCGTTGCCGTCGGGGTTGTTCGCCGCTTCATACGGATACAGGCTGATGACGCGCCTGGTCATGCCCGCCGCATCCAGTTCGACCACCGACGATCCCCAGTAGGCGCCAGGACCTGCCGACGAGACCACCAGCCACAGCGAGTCGCCCTGACGGTAGGAGCGGTACAGACCGACCGTCTCGTTGGGCGTAGCATAGCTGGGGTAGCCGCCGACCACCGGGGCGGGCACGCCGTCGGCGCCGATGGACAGCACCGCGCCGGACAAGCCCATGTTGACGGTCATCATCGCCGCCGGGTCATCGATTGCCGGCATTTCAACCTGCATCTCGCCGCCGTTGCCGGTGACGGTCACCAGCAGGTTGCCGGCGGAGTCGAAGCTGATGCCGCGCGGCGTCTGAAGGTCGCCGATCACCAGTTCGCCGGGAAGCGGCGGCATATCCTGCGCCAGCGTCACGCCGGAAAGCAGGGTGATGAAGATCGCCACAGCGGCGACCACGAGGGTACGGACAATAGCGCGATTCTTCACAATGGTTCTCCTGTTGAACTCATATCCCCCCCGCCTGTTGGACCGCTAAATCCATAGCGTACAGGCTCAGACTTAGAGTAAAATGACATCGTAAAGAGATCGTAAATTGCTTTGTTGCCGACACAGGGATGAGGGGCGATGCTGCGCATTGAGCTTTTGGGGGGCATGCACATCACCCAGGACGACGAACCGGTCACGGGCTTTATCAGCAGCAAAGCCCAGGCGCTCTTGTGCTACCTGGTCATGCATCCCCAGCAGTATCTTCTGCGATCCAGCCTGGCGGCGATGTTCTGGGGCGACATGCCCGACGAAGACGCCGCCACCAACCTGCGCCAGGTGATCGCCAACCTCAAGAAGCTGTTCGAACGCTATTTCGACATCTCGCGCCAGAGCATCGCCTTCATGCCGACGGACTCCTACTGGCTGGATGTCGCCGAGTTCGAGACGGGGCGCGACATCCGCCTGTATCACGGCGACCTGCTGGCGGGCTTCGCCGTTTCCGACGCGCCGGTGTTCGAAGAATGGCTGACGGTGCAGCAGGCGCGCATCCACGACATGGCGGTGACCACGCTGCGTCAGCTCGCCGACGCCTGCGCCGCCGATGCCGACGACCAGGGTGCGGTGGCAGCGCTGCGCCGCCTGATCACGCTTGATCCCCTTCAGGAAGATGCGCACCGCGCGCTCATGCTGGCGCTGGCGCTGAGCGGTCAGCGCGCGGCGGCGCTGTTACAGTATGAACAGTGTCGCGAGGTGCTGGATCGCGAGCTGAGCGTCGAGCCGGAGCCGGAGACGGAGTTCCTCTACCGGCGCATCAAGCACATCGAGCGCATCCTGATTGCGCCGAGCGAGACGACACCCTTTGTGGGGCGTGAGCACGAACTGGCGGAACTGATACGGCGTCTGCGCGAACCCACCTGCCGGCTGATCACCATCGTCGGCTTGGGCGGCGTCGGAAAGACGCGCCTGGTCACCCGCTTCGTCCATCTGGCGGCTCCGCGCATGCTGCACGGCGCTGCGATGATCGATCTGACTGCCGTCAGCACCCCGGACGGCATGCTCAAGGCGCTGGCGGAAGGGCTGCATCTGCCCCTCACCCGCGAGTCCAACCCTCGCCAGCAGGTCCTCCGCTTCCTGCGCGAGCGGCACATGCTGCTGGTGCTGGACAACTTCGAGCAGTTGGTCCGGGACGGCATTGACCTGATCGGCGACATCATCGAGCGCGCGCCGGAGGTCAAGATCGTCATCACCAGCCGGGAGCGCCTGAACCTGCGCGACGAATGGGTGCTGGCGCTGCACGGGCTGCGGGTCGGCGCAGCAGATGATCCAACGCCTGCTCCTGCTCAGGCGCTCTTCTGGGAGACAGTGCGGCGCATCCGGGGCGACGACAAGGTCGAAGCGCGTTCGGTCGCCGTCGAGCGCATCTGTGAGATGGTCGAAGGCATGCCGCTCGCCATCGAGCTGGCGGCGTCCTGGACCCGGCTGCTGACTGCCGAGGAGATCGCCGAGGAGATCGCCAGCAATCTGATCCTGCTGGAATCCAGCAGCCGCGACGACGATTCCCGTCATCAAAGCCTGCGCGCCGTCTTCGAGCATTCCTGGGGACTGTTCTCGCCCGACGAACAGAAAGCGCTGCTGGCGCTGTCGGCGTTCGGTGCCGGTTTCACAAGGGCGGCGGCGGAACAGGTCGCCGGGGCGTCGCTGTCGCTCCTGCTGAGTTTCAGCGACAAGATGCTGCTGCGCCGTGACGGCAGCGGACGCTACTGGCTGCACGAGGTGACGCGGCAGTATCTCGCCGAACGCTTCGCCCTTTCCAGCAGCATGGCGCAGGTACAGCAGAAGTTCATCTACTATTTCGCCGTCTTCCTGCAGGCACGCGAAGCCGCGCTGAAGGCGCGCGACCAGGGAGAGACGATTCACGAGATCGGCGTCGAGCTGGAGAACCTCCACCGGGCGTGGCGCTATGCAGCGGCGTCCGACAGCGTGGAATCGCTCAGCATGATGATGCCCGCGCTGTCGCTGTACCATGATATGACTGCCGCCTGGCAGCCGGGCGAAGCGTTGTTCCAGGCGGCAAGCGCGGTCATCCACCGGGCGGACCCGGCGGTCTACGGCGCATGGTGTTCGCATCTGGCGCTGCTCTGCTCGCGGCAGGACCGCCTGGAAGAAGCCGATCAGTACGCGCGGCGGGCGCTGGAAGTCCTTTCTGAAGACGAGCCGGCACACTTCGACGCCCTTGCCCGCGCCTTCATGGTGCTGGGCAACCTGCTGGACACACGGGGCGTTCACGCCGAATCGCCGCAGTACTTCCTGCGGGCGCTGGACCTGCGTCTGCGCATCGGCGACGACTGGGGCGGCGCCAACTGCTATCTGAGCCTGGCAGGCGCTTATGGGCGCGCCGGAGACGACGAAAGCGCGCAGCGCTACGCCGAAGTGGGACTGACGATCAGCGAACAGATCGGCGATCTGTGGCTGACCACCCGGCTGCAGATGGTCCTGGCGATTGTCGCCGCCAACCAGGGCGACATCGACCGCGCCGAAGCGATGCACCATTCGAACCTGGAGATATTCGAGCAGCTGGGCAGTGAAGAGGGCAAGGCGCTGGCGTTAAGCGGCTTGGGCGCGGCAGCATCGTTTCGGGGCGCGGCAGACGAAGCGCGCAACTACTATCTGAAGGCGGTAGATTTCTTCCACCGCGCCGGTTCGGAACTGTACGAAAGCAATACCTGGTTCAACCTGGGCGAGATCAGCATGGAGGCGGGCGATCTGGTGCTGGCGCTGGAGTATTTCGAACAGAGCCTCGTCGGGTTTCGCCGTCTGGGGTATGAGTATGGAATCGGAGAAGCCGAAGCGCGCATTCAGGCGATTCAGGCAGGGTCTGCCGACGGCTGAGCGTCCCTGCTCCGCAGGACATTGCGGCGGCGGGCGAGGGGGCATATACTTCCTAACAGATTGAAAACACTGCCAAGCAGGAGAAAGATTGTGTCCGAAACGCTCTACTCCGCCGAGCGCGACCTGAAGGAAGCAAGAGCGATGGTCGAGGGGTTGGCGGATTACGTTCAGGAAGAACCGCTGTACGGGCGCACGCGCGGCGGCATGTTCGGCAGCGGCAGCATGCCGGCGCTGACCATCGGCGCGCTGCAAATGCGGCTGCGGCGGCTGCGCGCGCTCGACCTCGGGCTGTCGCCCGCCCAGCGCGATCAGCTCAGCCAGATCGAGCGGCAGCACGATGCGGCGCGCAGCGAATGGCGCAACCACTACCTGGAGAAGATGCACCGCGAAGGCGAATCGCGCCTGAAGGCGATGAACACCTTTTTCGAGGAATGCCTCGATGACCCGCGCCAGTGCCCGAACATCTATCTGCCGGAAGCGCTGCGCCGGACCATCGTTCAGGAAATCGCCCTGGCGCTCACGCATATGGGAGAAGGACACGACGAGCTGATCAAGGCGATGCGCCGGGTGGACGGCAAGCTGCGCAGCGTCGTTCAGCCCTGCGAGTTCGTCTGGGCGGCGGAGCTGGAGACGGTCTACCCCGCCGCAGAGTTCTGGTGGCTGCATGCCAAGCCGCCGCGCGTCGACCGCGATCCTCGCTGAGGCGCGGCAGATCAGGAGAGGCGCGGGGGAGTGGATGTTCTAGTGCGCATCCTTGCGCAAAGGAAAGGAATGGCATCATGACGACCCCACTGAGTCAGGAAACGATCAACGAATTCGTCGTCGCTTCACATTTCGACCTGCCGAAAGTCAAGGAACTGCTCGCTCACCATCCCGATCTGCTCAACGAGAATGCCGAATGGATCGAAACGCCGGTCCAGGCGGCGGCGCACGTCAACAACCGCGAAATCGTCGAATATCTGCTCGAACAGGGCGCGCCGCTGGACATCTGCACGGCAGCCGTGCTGGGACGGCAGGACGATGTGCGCGCCATGCTGGCGGACGACCCCGACCTGAAGGATGCGCACGGCTCGCATAACCTGAACGTGCTGTTCTACGCCGCGCTGGGCGACAGCGTCCCCGTCGCCGAAGCGCTGCTGGAAGCGGGCGCGCAGGTCAACGCCGAAAGCAGCCAGGCGCCGCTGATCGGCGCGGTCCTGGGCGGCAGCCCGGCGATGGTGCGCTGGCTGCTCGACCGCGATGCCGACCCCTACGCGACCGATTTCAACGGGCGCACCGCGCTGGAAGTCGCCGAGGATGAACACCAGGAGGAGATCGCCGCGCTGCTGCGCCCGTTCTACGTCGATGAGGATGAACGCGAGCGATGAGCCGGGCAGAAGATGCTGTCGTGCGTCTGTATGAAGACTCCGCCCTGCGCGGCGGTTTGACCGACGAGCCGGCGGCGCGCCTGCTGAAGTGGGCGGAAGACCGGCTGATCGCCCTGGATGACGCCGGGGTGGATGATGCCGCCTTCGCCGCAGCAGCGGCGGCGGTGCTGGCGGCGGTCAGGCAGATTAACACGACTGTAGACAAGGCTCTCGCCGCCGGCGGAACGATCCCGCCAGAAGCCGCGCAGGCGTTCGCAGCTCAGGCGGCGATCAGCGCCGATCAGGTGACGGCGGGCGTATCGGGCGATGCGACCGCCGACGAGATGGCGCTGGTTGAACGGCTGATCGGACTGGTCTCCGGGGAAAGCGGTCCCCAGACTGCCCCTCCGGCAGCACTCCCAGAAGTGGCGGCTGTGCCGGTCGCAGCGCCGGCAGATACAGCGCAGGTGGTGGAAAAAGGCAAAGCTGAAGATAATTTCCTCGCCGGGTGGGCGAATCGACTGCTGGAGCAGGATGCGCCCGTCGCATCTATCGACAGCAAGCCAGACGAACCCGAAGGCGAGGATGATGACATCAGTGTTGATATCTAAGAGGGCAAAACGGTTCGTCGGGGCGCGTCGCAGTGCGCCCGTGACGCCGGCGGGCGGTTCACGTGCAGGCGGTTCACGTGCGGGCGATTCACGTGCGGGCGGTTCACGTGCGGGCGGTTCACGAACCGCCCCTACTGCGCTGCGCCTGTGGGTTCTGGCGCTGCTGCTGCTGATCGCCGCCTGCTCTGACGCTGGCGGCGAGACGACGATCACCGAACCGCCGCCGACCGTCGCGCCGCAGATCACCAGCACCCCGCGCCCGGCGACGCTCACCCCCCGCCCGCCGACTGTGATGCCGCGCGCCAGCAGCACGCCGCTCTCGCCCGCCGCTACGACCGCCGCGCCGGCGCAGACGGCGATTCCCACCCTCGCCTCCACGCTGCTCGCCGACGGTTCCGCCCGCCACTTCCTGCCGCTCGGCTTCGGCGCGTCCCAGAGTTTCTGGCAGGTGTTCTTCACCGCGCCGAACGGCAGCCGCAGCCCGGCAACCTACGTCGGCGGCATCGATATCCCGCTGGCACAGGCGCTCGCCGGGGTCACGCGGACGCTGGATATCGCCGCCTTCGAATTCAACAACCCGGTCATCACCGCCGCCGTGCTGGACGCCGTCCGACGCGGCGTCGCCGTGCGCATCGTGACCGACAGCGAACACGGCTACGAAGACGTCGACTCCACCCTGAAGCAGATCGAGGCGGCGGGCGTGCGCATCGTGCAGGACAACCGGGCGGCGTTCATGCACAACAAATTCATGATCCTCGACGGGCTAACGGTGGTCACCGGTTCGTGGAATTTCACCGTCAACGACACCTACCGCAACAACAACAACGCCGTCTTCCTGCGCTCGCCGCGCGTCGCCGCCGTCTATCAGGCGGAATTCAACGAGATGTACCTGCTCGGTCGCTTCGGACCGAGCGCTTCGCTGCCGACTTCCGACAACCGGCTGAACATCGACGGCGTGCCGCTGGAGATCTACTTCTCGCCCGACGACGCCGTGCTGACACGGGTCAACGAGGCGATCAGCAGCGCCCGCCGCTCAATTCGCTTCATGGCATTCTCTTTCACCGAGGACAGCATCGGCGACGCCCTGATCAGCAAGCTGGAAGCCACCAGCTCGGTCACCGTCAGAGGCATCTTTGAATCCACCGGCAGCGAAACCCGCTTCAGCGAGCTGACGCGCCTGCACTGCGCCGGACTGCCCGACCTGGAGGTGCGGCAGGACGGCGGACCGTTCGTGCTGCATCACAAGGTCTTCATCATCGACGCGCGCATCGTGGTGACCGGTTCATTCAACTTTTCCGCCAACGCCACCGATTCCAACGACGAAAACCTGATCGTCATCGAAGACCCGATCCTCGCCGCGCAGTACGTCGAAGAGTTCGACCGCCGCTGGGCGGAAGCGCGCGCGCCGGGAGTCGCCTGCCCCTCATGAACGCGACACCTTCACTGATCACGCCGCGTCTGCGGCTGCGGCACTTCACCGACGCCGACCTGGAGGTCTACCACCGCGTCATCTATGGCGACGCCGACGTGATGAAGACGCTGCCCGGCGGCGTCCCGCGCCCGCTGGAATCGGTCGAGTGGATGCTCGACTGGCATGCGCGGCACTGGGCGGAGCATGGGGTGGGGTTCTTCGCCCTGGAACTGCGCGACAGCGGCGCGTTCATCGGTCACTGCGGCGTCTTCATCTGGGGGCTGCCGTCGTATGAACTGGGCTACGCCATCGGGCGGGCGCACTGGGGAAAGGGCTACGCAGCGGAAGCCGGACGCGCCTGTCTGGGTCACGCCTTCGAGGCGCTGCCGATCGATCAGATCGACGCGGTGACGCTGCCCGGCAACATCGCCTCGCAGAAGGTGCTGCTCAGGCTCGGATTTCAGCCGGTCGGGGAACGAGAGGCGTATAACAGCCTGCTGCCCGCTTTCACGCAGACGCGGACGGCGTTTTTCAGGGACAGCGCGGCGGGAGAAACTTGACGCCGCGCCGGCGGGAACGGCGTCAGGGGATCGTTTCCGCTGCGCCGTTCATCGACTCGTAGAACGGATCGCCCGGCTGAATGCTGAGCCGGCGTACAGGCTGGCGGGTCAGCGCCGATTTGTACAGGCTGGCCAGAAAATCGTAGGTCGAACGCACCTGGCTGGTGTGCGTCAGCGGCGTTCGACCGCCGAGGAAGTCGTCGATGAGCGCCGTCCACTGCGTCGCCAGGGCGCCGGGCTGGTCGCCTTCGATGCGCCGCCAGTGCGGGAGCCGGGCGATCGGCTCCGGGCGATCAGGGACGCTGAAGCGCCAGTGTTCGTTGCGATACTGGTAGAGGTGATCGACCTCGATGGTGGCGTTCTGAAAATCGAGGCGAATGTAGGAATTCTGGCGGGGCGAGACGGCGCTGTTGACGAAGCTGGCTGCCGCGCCGCTGCTGAAGCGCACGTGCGCCATAGCGATGGTTTCGACTTCGACGGCGCGATCTCTGGCGGCGACATAACCGGTCACTTCTTCCCAGTCATCCATCAGCCAGAGCGTGAGATCCATCGCGTGAATGCCCAAGCCCAGCGCCACCCCGCCGCCCTCCGTCGCCCAGCGCGACCGCCAGGGGACACTGGTGTAATACTCCGGCGGGCGATACCACAGCGTGTTGCACACCGCGACCAGCGGTTCGCCCAGTTCGCCGGACTCGATCAGCCGCTTGACGTGCCCCGCCGCCGACCCGTAACGCCACTGCGAGATGCTGACGCACGTCCTGCCCGTCCGCCGTTCTGCCTCCTGCAAATCATCCATCTGCGCCAGCGAGACGACCATCGGCTTTTCACAGACGACATCCGCGCCCGCCTCCATCGCCTGCTCCGCCAGCGCCGCATGGGTGAAGGGCGGCGACGAGATCAGCACGACATCCGGCTGCTCGCGGCGCAGCAGCTCGGCGGCATCGTCATAGGCGCGTGGGATGTCATGTGTCTGGCAGAAGGCAGCGAGCGCCGCGCCGTCGACATCAGTCGCGGCGGCGATCTCCGCCCGTTCCGCGTGAGGGCGGATGGCTTCGACGTGCTCTGCCGCAATATGCCCGGTGCCGATCAGCGCCAGGCGCAGGGGTAGGCGGGTCGTCATTCAACGCTGCTTTCTTGGCGGCGCAGTGCTTTCGCGCACGATCAGTTCGGGCGTCAGCACCCGCTGATGGGGGATCATCGCGTCGTCCTCGATGAGTTCGATCAGGTATTTGGCGGCAATTCTACCGAGCGCCACCAGGTCGAGACGGATGGTGGTCAGCGAAGGCTGTACAAAAGCGGCGTGGCGGGCGTCGTCAAAACCGATCACCGAGACCTCCGCCGGGACGCGAATCCCCGCTTCGGAAAAGGCGCGCAGCACCCCCAGCGCCAGATCGTCGTTGCCGGCAAAAACGGCGGTGAAAGCTTCGCCGCCCTCCAACAGCCGGTGAGCAGCTTCGTATCCCGGCTGCATGCCGTAATCGACGGCGATGCTCGGTCCCAACGGCAGCCCATGACCGAGCAGGAACTGCTGCCACTCTTCGTGGCGCGCCAGCGCGTTGAGCTGTTCGAGCGGACCGCTGATCTCGGCGATCTGGCGGTGTCCCAGGCTAACCAGGTATTCCATCAACAATTGCGTACCCAGGCGGAAGTCGTAGGTGACCGAGGGCAGTGACGTGCCCAACTGATTGCTCATGCGCACGAACGGGATGCCCTGGCTGAGGCGCGCCATCGTCTCATCGCTGTGCCTCAGGCGCGGCGCGAGCAGGATGAAGCCGTCGATCATGCGCGCCGCCGACTGCTTCAGGGTCGTCTCCAGCTCCGCCGCTGTGATGATCGAAAAGATGATGTCGTATCCGGCGTCCTTCGCCGTCTTCGCCATCTCGGCGATGGTGTCGCCGATCTCGCCCATGTAACCGACATCAACCAGGACCGCTTCCAGCAGGAACGTCTTCTGGCTGTTCAGCACCCGCGCCGCGATGTTCGGGCGGTAGTTCAGTTCATCCATGATCGCCTGGATGCGCTGGCGCGTATCATCGGAGACACCTTCCTGGTTGTTGACGACGCGCGAGACCGTCTGGGCGGAGACGCCGGCGACGGCGGCGATGTCATGGAGCGTAACACGTTTGGGTCTGGTTCTCATCGGAAAGCGCCTCTAGTTTACGTTAAAACTAACGTTAAATTTGCATTTTGTAAAGCGCACTACACGGCATGATACTACGAAAACGCCGGGTTGCA
This sequence comes from Anaerolineae bacterium, assembly GCA_016789005.1. GTDB lineage: Bacteria > Chloroflexota > Anaerolineae > Aggregatilineales > Phototrophicaceae > Flexifilum. The sequence continues at coordinate 13,880 of JAEURA010000052.1, read as the reverse complement.
AAACAGTTGTTTGACATAAAATCCTGATTGTGCTATGAATAAAACGTGACCGTTAACGCTAAATTCGCGTTCACATACAGCGGAGAAAAGAAAATGCTTCGAAAATTAGTCTCTCTCGTGATCCTCCTGTCCCTTTTCGTTGCGGCGTCGGTTCAGGTTACTGCCCAGGAACCGGTCCAGGTCCGCGTCATGGCAGATCTCGTCGATGACCAGATCACCGTCTTCGAAGAAATCATCGCCGCCTTCGAGGCGGAAAACCCGGATGTCGACGTCCTGCTGGACGTGGTCCCCTACGAAACCATTCAGCAAGCGCTGCCGCTCCAGCTGGAAACCGGCGTCGGTCCCGACATCATCAAGAGTACCGACATCCCCGGTCTGTCGCCCTATTATCTCGACATGCGCCCGTACGTGGCAGACCCAGCTTACTGGGATGCCAACTTCGGACCGACGATCACGATGGCGAACCCGGATGGCGGGGACAGGCTCAGCGCCCTTTACTCGGACCTGACGGTCACCGGACCCTTCATCAACCGCACGCTCTTCGAGCAGGCGGGCGTCGCGGTCCCCAGCGATTCCTCGGACCACGTGACCTGGGAAGAGTGGGAAGCAGCGGCGGTGGCAGTGCGCGACGCGACCGGCGTCGAGTTCGCGATGGGGCTGGATCGTTCCGGTCACCGGCTGATGGGTCCGGCGATCAGCGTCGGCGCGACCTACCTCGATGAGGAAGGCTACCCGAACCTGGCGGCGGATGAAGGCTTCCGCGCCTTTGTCGAGATGTTCGTCGGCTTCCACACCAACGGCGTCATGCCCATCGACATCTGGGCGGGCGGCGACGGCGCGCGCAACGGTCGTGATGAATTCATCAATGGCAACCTGGTCTTCTACTATTCCGGCAACTGGCAGATCGGCTCGTTCGCCGCGAACATCGGCGACGGTTTCGACTGGGAAGCCGTGCCCAACCCGTGCGGCGCGCAGACCTGCACCGGCATGCCCGGCGGCGCGGTCTTCGCCGCCATCGGCGCGACGCAGCACCCGGAAGAAGTATCCCGCTTCATGGACTATCTGGCTTCTGAACCGGTCTACCGTCAGTGGGCGGAACGCACCCTGCTGGCTCCGCAGCACATCGCGCTGGCGGAAGCCGGACTGAACTGGAACACCGAACTGCCCCAGGCGCTGAAGTCGCTGGATGTCTTCGCCCGCGAAGCGTCGAACATCTCGCCGATTGCTATGGCGCTGTTCACCTCGCCGAACATCGGTCCGGTCTACAATGCCACACGCGACCGCATCAGCCAGATCATCGTCGGCGAACTGAGCTTCGAAGAGGGCATGGAGCGCATCCAGTCCGATATCGACACCGGTCTGGCGGCAGCAGCCAGCAGCTAGGGTCCTGCAAACTGCTCACCTCACCCCGTTTCGCTGCGCTCAACCGCCCCTCTCTAATTGGAGAGGGGCAGGGGGTGAGGTTGGGGTGAGGTTGTGTGAAAACCGGGTTTGCAGATAAGCTCTAGAACACCTCGATCCAACCGTTGCGGGGGCGGCCTGCCGGGTCGCCCCCGCGCATAAACAGCCAGGTTTCAACGGCGATCTACCAGATCGCCCCTAGAAAACTTTAAGCCTCGTCATGAGTTATGGGGCAGACCAATGACTCTTACTGCTGAACGCGGACCCGGACGCCAGGCATCGACTGCTGCCGCTCTCACCCGCCCATTAGGCGTCCTCCTCTCGCTTCCCTACCGTCTTCTGATGAACGCGCTGGGGCTGATCTTCGAACCCCTTCAGAGGCTCGTCGGCATCAAGGGCATGCCGTATCTGTTCGTCATCCCGAACCTGGCGCTGTTCATCATCTTCGCCATCATCCCGATCCTGCTGAACCTCGTCTACGCCTTCACTGGCGGCACGTCCCTGTTCCCGGCGAATCGCCCGTTCATCGGTCTGCAAAACTTCAGCGTGCTGCTGAGCTGCGACAACTTCCTCGATCCCAATTCCTGCCTCGTCGATCTCTTCTGGCGGGGGGTGATGAATACCGGGGTCTACGTGATCGTCGAGGTCAGCTCGCTGATCCTCCTGGCGCTGTTCACGGCGCTCGTCCTGAACCGCAACATCAGGGCGCGCGGTTTCTTCCGCGGCGTCTACTTCTACCCCACCCTACTCTCGTCGGTGGTCGTGGCGCTGCTGTGGAAGTGGGTCCTCCAGCGCAATGGGCTGATCAACGGCGCGCTGGAAGGCGTTGGCATGCCGACGATCAACTTCCTGTTCGAAGCCGACTGGGCGCGACTGGCGACCATCATCGTCGGGCTGTGGGCAAGCCTCGGCTTCTATACGCTGATCATCCTCGCCGGCTTGCAGGCGATTCCCGCCCTGCTCTATGAAGCCGCCGTCATCGATGGGGCGTCACGCCGGCAGCAGTTCCAGTACATCACGCTGCCGCTGCTGCGCCCGACCCTCTACATCGTCTTCATCCTGTCGTTCGTCGGAGCGGTGCAGGTCTTCGAACACGCCATGGTGCTGACCGACGGCGGACCGGGCACGGCGACATCCTACATCATGCATTTCGTCTACAATGCCGCCTTCGCCGGAATCGCCGGCGGTCGAAACGTCGGACTGGCGACCGCCGCGACCCTGCTGGTGGCGGTCGTGCTGGTGGCATTCACGCTCGTGCAGCGCTGGATTTCCCGCAACGCCAGCGACGACTATTCGACATGAGGACCGAACCATGAGCGCAGCGACAGCCATGCTGTTCCGCACACGCGGGAAACGACAGCTGCACATCACCGATATGCTCTCCTACCTGTACCTGACCCTGGGCACGCTCATCATGCTGGGTCCGGTGCTGTGGGGCGTAACCTCGTCGTTCAAGACGCCGGCGGCGATCACCCGCTTTCCGCCGGAATTCTTCCCGTTTGCCGAAAAGACGGTGGTGGTGGAAGGCTATGAGGACCCCCTGCCGCTCTTCGACGTGACGATGGAAGATGGCACAGTGCGGCGTCTGGCGCAGGTGCGCCGCGTGGGGCTGGAACGCCAGATGATCGACCCCGCCGCGCCGGAAGCCGGCATCATCAAAGCCAAGATGGACGCCACCGAGATAGTCCAGGAATTCCGTCTGGCGTGGGAAAACTACGCCGAACCGCTTCAGCAGTTCGATTTCGTGGTCTATTTCCGCAACAGCATCGTCGTCACCGCCTCCGCCACCCTGCTGACTCTGCTGCTGAACAGCATGCTGGCATTCGCGCTGAGCAAGTACCGCTTCCGCGGACAGTCGGCGATTCTGAATATCTTCCTGATCATGATCCTGCTGCCGGGGGCGGTCACGCTGGCGCCGAAGTATCTGGTCATCACCTCGCTCGGCTGGAACAACAACCTGCTGGGCGTCATCATCCCCACCCTGGCAAGCCCCACCGCCGTCTTCCTGCTGCGCCAGTACATGCTGACGCTGCCCGATGAACTGGTCGATGCGGCGCGCGTCGACGGCGCGTCCGAGTGGTACATCTACTGGCGGATCATCCTGCCGCTGTCCATGCCGGCGCTGGCGACCCTGGCGATCTTCAGCATCATGTGGCGCTGGAACGACTTCCTGTGGCCCCTGATCGTGCTGACGGAGAACAGGAATTTCACCCTTCAGGTGGCGCTCAATCTCTTCCAGGGACAGTACGACGTGCAGTGGGGCTATCTGCTGGCGATGACCGTCCTCAGCCTGCTGCCCGTCACCTTCATCTTCGCCTTCCTGCAAAAATACATCGCTACTGGCATCGCCACCACCGGCTTGAAGTGAGGCACACAGCGTCATGACCGCAGCCTTCGACCCCTCAGCGCTCCTTCGGCGGATGGCGGCAAGCGCCCCGCGCGAATTCGCCCTGCAAAACCTGCTGCCAGACGACCCGCTCTACGGCGCGTTCATCAGCCCGGAGCACTGGTTGGACGAATCGGGACACGTCGGCACGACCCGGCTGATCGTCCGCTGGGGGGTGATCGCCCTGGCGCAGGCGCAGGGGTTTCCCGGCGCGCCGGTCGCGCCTGGTCAGGCAGTTCTCCTTCAGCGTATAGACCTGGCGGCGGATTATCTGCTGCGGGTTCAGCGCCCGTCGGGGTTGATCGACCTGCGCAACACCAACTACGAGTCTGGACCGGACACGGCGTTCGCCCTGCAGCTGATCTGCGCCTTCATCGAGGTCGCCGACGGGACGCCGGCGCTGGCGGGCGTGGTGGACAAGCTGGCGCGCTTCGCCCGCCGCGCGGTGGTCGGCGTGATGGAGAGCGGCTTCCACACCCCGAATCACCGCTGGGTGATCGTCGGGGCGCTGGCGCTGGCGCGCGCCGTCCTGACCGGCATCCCCGATCCTGCTCCGGTCATCGACGCCTATCTGGCGGAAGGGCTGGACATCGACGAGGAGGGCGCCTATCTGGAGCGCAGCATCGGCGTCTACGACGCGGTCACCGCCCGGTCGCTGATCTTCTACGCCGAGCACACGGCTGATCCGGCGGCGCGGGCGCGCATCCTGGCGGCGGTGGCGCGCAATCTGGAATTCGACCTGGTCCTGCTGCACCCCGATGGAACCGCCGAGACCGGACTTTCGGCGCGCCAGGATTACGGACAGCGGAACGTCCCAACGCCGCTGATCGCCAACTATCTGAACGCCGGTCTGCTGCTGGGGCGGCAGGATTTTCTTGATGCGGCGGCGTTCCTGCTGGAACATGCCGATCAGTTCACGTGGGACCTGGAATGGTTGTGCCTTGTGCTGCTCAAGCGCGGCGATGCCGCCGTCAGCGCCGGGGCGACGCCCGCCATCCCGTCTGCCTACACCCGCGCCTTTCCGGCAAACCACCTGTGGCGCTTCTGCCAGGGCGAAACGAGCGCCAGCGCCTTCGGCGGGCGCACCCGGCTGTTCCATCTGGTCTACCGCTCTGCCGAACTGGTCTCGCTCAAGATCGCCCAAGCCTATTTCAGCGTCGGGCTGTTCATCGCCGATACGATGGAAATGGAAGACGGCGCGGTGCTGCTGCGCTCGTCGGGTCTCCAGAAGCCGAACCTGCCCGCCTATCACCTGCCGCTGGGGCGTCCGGTCGCGCCGGAGACGTTCGAGGCGTCGAAAGCCGAGCGCAACCACAAGCGCATCCCGCCGGCGGACAGCATCCTGAAGATCGCCCCGGTCGAGGGCGGTTTCGACCTGCACTACCGCACGCTCGACGGGCTGGACGACGTGATCGCCCAGATCGCCTTCGACTTCCCCGCCGGCGGGCTGTGGGAAACCGGGGATGCGCTGGTCTCTTGTGCGCCCGGCGCGACGATCTTCCTCAAGCAGGGTTGGGGACGCATGCGCTACGGCGCGGATGTCATCGAGATCGCGCCCGGCGCCTGCGCCCATCTGGCGCAGGCGATGCGTCACAGCGAACCTCCCGGCGGCGATCAGGTGCGGGTCCTGCTCACCTTCAGGACGCCGGTCGATCACCGTTTCACGATTCGCACCTATGGGCTGCTGGAGCCGCGCTAACCCGCGACGGTGAAAGTCCACTACAATAGGGGGCGCGACCGGTTGATTCAGGAGCCGCCCCCATGACTTCGCCCATCCTGCTGCGTTTCGTCCACATTACCGACACACACCTTTCGCACGATCCCGCCTACAGCGTGCCCGAAGCGCCGCACACGCCGCTGGCAGGGGCGCGGGCGCTGGTGGCGACGCTGAAGCGCCTGCCCTTCACCCCCGATTTTGTGCTGCACACCGGCGATGTGGTCTATGACCCGGACGAGCGCGCCTACGCAGCGGCGCGCGATCTGCTGGGGCAGATTCCTTACCCGGTCCACTACCTGCCCGGCAACCACGACAGCCTGACCGGCTTTCAGCGCCACCTGCTCGGCATCGAACCGCGTGAAACCTGCGACACTGCCTTCGAGGTCAACGGCGTGCAGGTGGTCTGCGTGGACAGCACCCGCCCGGCGCAGGAGCCGCGCGGGCGGGTGAGCGACGCCCAGCTCGCCTGGCTGGCGGAGCAGTGCCGCCCCGACGATCCGCGCCCGCTGGTGGTGGCGGTGCATCACAACGCCCTGAAGGTTGGCATCCCCTGGTGGGACGACTACATGAGCATGGAGAACGGCGACGCCTTTCACGCCGCCCTGCTGCCCGCGCGTCATCGTCTGCGCGGGGTGTTCTTCGGGCATGTGCATCAGGATACCGAGACCTATCGCGATGGCATTCTGTACGCCAGCGCGCTGAGCAGCTGGTATCAGATTCACACCTATCCGGGGCAGGTCGAGACGATCAACGATGACGCGGCAGGACCGGGCTTCAGCGTAGTGACATTGACGGCGACGACGACGTTCATCCGCCGCCACCGCTTCGTGGTGACGACATCTGGCGATTCGTGACAGATTTCACTACCGCCGACATCTGTTTCGCAACTAAAATTGAAACAATGAAATTCGTTTGCGTGCTGACCCCGCCGGTCAGCGGCGGGGGGAGGGTGACGAATGCTCCCCGGACGTCGGCTGTTTTTAGTGTCTTCGTTTTCCGTACTTGTTCTTACACTCCTTCTGGCGTCGCCTGCGCTGGCGACCCTCACTCATCTGGATGCCTCGGCGGCGCTGCAAACCACCGGCACAGCCGGCGGCATGGTCTACGAATCTGACGGCATCACGCCGATCAGCGGGGCGAGCATATGGATTTACACCTACCCCGATTTCGTAGATGTCCCCGGTTCGCCCGCCATCACCAACGGACTCGGCGAATGGAGCATCGACCTGCCCGCCGGGACCTACGGTGCGATGGGCGCCTACCCGGACCGCGTCAACGAGTTTTATGACGAGTCCGGGCTGTTCTGGTCGGGCGCAGATCCGTTTGTGGTGACGGTTGGCGCGACGACAACCGGCATCAACTTCACGCTCGATCCGTCGGGGTGGATCCGCGGGACGGTCTACGCCGCCGACGGACTGACCCCGCTGGAGAACGTCAACGTGCGGGCGGACGAGATCGGCATGAACGTCTGCACAGGACCGGGCGGTGAGTTCAACATCTGGAATGTGCCGATGGACACCCCCGTCAAAGTCTACGCCGGCGGCGGAGGCTGGTGCGCCAATGGTCTGGCGTTCCAGCAGGAGTGGTATAACAACGCGCCGAATGCTGCGTCCGCCACGCCGGTCAGCGTCAGCGCCGGGCAGATGGAGCGAACCGGCGTCGATTTCACCCTGGATGCCAACGGCACGATCAGCGGCATCGTCACCGATCAAACGACGGGCGCGCCGCTGGGGGGCATTCACATCGGATACAGCGTCAATGGTCAGCACGGTCCGGGCGTCTGCACGCAGCCTGACGGCAGCTACACCCTGCCCTATTTACCGTTCGGCGTCCCCATCATCGTGAACGCCGAAAACAACTCCGTGTGTCCTCCTCAGGTGAGCTACCTGCGCGAGTACTGGCAGGAGACACCGGTCATAGCGAGCGCGGCGCCGATCACCCTGACGGTCGGGGCTCCTACCCAATCGGGGATCGACTTCACCCTGGAACCGGGTGGCGTCATTTCGGGAACCGTGACGGACGCGATCACCGGGCTGCCGATCCAGAACATCCACGTCTGGGCGGAGATCCCCGGGCAGGATGTCGGCGGCAAATGCACCGACGCCGCCGGTCAGTATCACCTGTACGGCATCCCCTTCAACACGCCGGCGCGGGTGTCCGCGTCGCCGTTTGCAGGCTGTCAGAGTCCGGCTGGCTACCTCGAGGAATTCTGGCAGGAGACGCCAAATTACGGTCAGGCGACGCTGCTGACGATTGCGCCGGCGCAGTATGAGATCACCGGCATCAACTTCACCCTGGACCTTGGCGCGAGCATCAGCGGGCACGTCTACGAGAGCGACGGCGTCACACCGATCACTTCCGGGGCGTGGGTCGACATCATGACTATCAACAACGGACCGATGTTCTGGGGCAACGTCAACCCGGACGGCAGCTACATGGTCGAGGGGCTGCCCGCCGCCACCTACCGGGCGCGCGGTTGGGGAGGCGACTACGTCCTGGAACTCTACGACGAGGCGGGCATCTTGTGGGACAGTGCCACACTGATCACGCTGAGCGCCGGGCAGACCATGACCGGGGTTGACTTCACCCTCGATCATGGCGGGATCGTCTCCGGCACGGTGTACGAGGCGGACGGCGTGACGCCTATCGCCGACATGAACGTCAACGTCTACGGCACGAACATCAGCCAGTGCACCGATTCCAACGGTCAGTACTTGCTGCATATGCCGCTGAACGTGCCCTACAAGATACAGTCCGGCGGGTTCAACCACTGCGGAGGCGGAGCGCAGAACCTGCTTCGGGAATTCTGGCAGGAGACACCTGACGAAAACGCCGCCACGCCGATCACCCTGACGGACGCCGCGCCGGACATCACCGGCATCACCTTCACCCTGGAGGTGGCGCCGACGATCAGCGGGACGGTCTACCAGACGGATGGGACGACTCCCCTCTCCGGCGTTCAGGTGCGAGCCAACGATTACGCCAGCAACCAGCCCATCAATGGCACGCAGACCGATCCGAATGGGCATTACACGCTCAGCGTGCCACCCGGAACCTATAAGGTCGCTGCCTCCGGGATCGGATGGGCGGACGAATACTACCTGGAGACCGGCTATCAGAATGCGACGCCGGTCGTCGTCAGCGTCGGCGCATCTGTCACCGGCATCGACTTCACCCTGGACCCCGGCGGCTCGATCAGCGGCGTCGTCTACGAAGAGGATGGCGTCACGCCAGTCCCCTATGCTAACGTCGGACTGAACCTGCCCTTCGGTCACTGCGCCGATGCAAATGGCGTATTCACGCTTCACAGCATTCCGCTGAATGTGCCCTTCAAGATCTTCGCCTATGCCGATGGTCAAAGCTGGTGCGGCGGGGGCGACAACGGTCACTTCTCGCGCGAATGGTACGACAACGTGCCCGACGAGGCACAGGCGACCGTGATCACCCTGACGCTGGCAGAACCGAACCGCCAGGGCATCATCTTCACGCTCGCGCCCGCCGGGACGATCAGCGGGACGGTCTACGCCGCCGACGGGATCACGCCGCTGGCGAACATCGGCGTCGATACCGAGCAGGGCGGCATGGGCAGATGCACCGACGCCAACGGTCACTATACGCTGGTGGTCTCGCGCGATGTGCCTTACAAGATTCGCGCTGGCGGCAACAACTTCTGCCAGGGCGGACCGCAGAGCTACCTCCAGGAGTGGTGGCAGGAAGCGGGAGATGTCGGCGCCGCCACGCCGGTCACCGCCACCGCCGCCGCGCCGGATGTCACGGGTATCACCTTCACGCTGGAAGTCGGCGGGACCGTCTCCGGCGTCGTCACCGACCAGACTACCGGCGCGCCGCTCGTCAACGCCAACGTCAGCGCCGACTTCGACGGCTACGGCTTCGGCGTCTGCACGGACGCCAGCGGGCACTACGAGATCGGCGGACTGCCCTATGGGATCGGCTTCAGAGTCCGCGCCGGCGGCGGCAGCTGGTGCGGCGGCGGCTTGTATGCCCAGGAATTCTGGCAGGAGAAGCAGTACTGGCACCTCGCCGACCTGATCATGCTCACCAGCGGCGTACCCGGTCCGACGAACATCAACTTCACCCTGGAACCGGGAGGCTCGATCAGCGGCGTGGTCCGCGACGAGGGGGGCGCCCCGCAGGGCGGCGTGCCGGTCGATACACAGCCTGGCGGCTACGGAACCTGTTCGAACCCCGACGGCTCCTACACGCTCTCCGGCATGCCCCTGAACGCGCCGTACAAGATTCGCGCCGGCGGCGTGCAGTGGGGCGGCTGCCCAAATCAGCAGTTCGTCGAGGAATACTATCAGGACGTTTACTTCGAGGAGTATGCCACGCCGATTTCGCCAACCACCGCCTCGCCCAACATTGGCGGCATCGACATCACCCTGGGGCTGGGCGGGACGATCTCCGGTCACATCGCCGACGGCGACACGACACAGCCGGCGGCGAAGGTCCTGGTGGGCGCGCAGGCGCTCATGCCGAACGGAGAATGGACGAACTCCGGCGTATTTGTCTGCTCTGATGCCGGCGGCGATTACGTGCTTCGACTGCCGGAGGGGTCATACCGCGTGGGAGCAGGCGGATCGTGCGCTGGTGGCAGCGTCTACTTCGCCTGGCAGTACTATCCGGGCTTCCCGACGCCTGAAGAAGCGACCGTGCTGGTCCTGTCCGACCTTGTTCCCGACATCTCCGGCATCGACTTCACGTCGTACGCCGCGGGCACGGTTCACGGCACGGTGCGCGACGCCGCGACAGGCGACCCGATCCCGGACATCAGCGTGCAGTTCTTCTACCCCTTCACCGGTCTGGGTATCTGCACCGACGCCAACGGCGAATACACGGCGATCATCGACTACCTGAACGTGCCCTTCACCATCGTCTCACCGTCCCCCGTGCAATCCGGCGGACCCGGACAGTGGAACGGCTGCGGCAACACCACCGTCTACGCCTTCGAATACTGGCAGGAGGCGCTGCAATCCGACCAGGCGACTATGATCACCTTCACCCCAGCCTTCCGCGACCTGACCGCCGATTTCACCCTGGCGCCGGGCGGGACGGTCAGCGGCGTGGTGACCGGTCCCGGCGGCGCGCCGCTGCCGAACATCCTGGTCAATGTCGATACCGGAGGAAGCGGTCACGGGGTCTGTACGGACGCCAACGGCGACTGGTCGCTGTCCGGCGTGCCGCTGGACGTCGCCTTCCGCGTCTCGGCGGGCGGCGCGAACAACTGGTGCGGCGGCGGGACCTTCGCCCAGGAATTCTGGCAGGAAAAGAGGACCTATGCCGAAGCCGATCTGGTCACCCTGACGACGGCGGCGCCCACGAAAACGGACGTCAACTTCACACTGGAACCTGGCGGCAGCATCAGCGGGCAGCTTTACCAGAGCGACGGCGTCACGCCGCTGACCGGCTGGTCTGGATGGCTGGCGGTCGAGGTCTACACGCTCGGAAACTACCAGCAGATCGCCAGCGTCGAACCCGCTCCAGACGGCTCCTACAGCATCACCGGGCTGGCGGCGGGGCAGGTTCGCGTCGATGTCGTCGGCGATCACTACGGGCGGATGTACTATGACGACGCCTTCTATCTCAGCGACCTCACGCCCGTCGTGGTCACTGCCGGCGCGGTCACGCCGAACATCGACTTCACCGTCGGCGGCGCGGGCACGATCAGCGGGCGAGTGACGGACACGGCGGGCAATCCGCTCGCCAACCTGAACGTCGGCTTCCTCGATGCCTGGCTGGGAGCCTGCACCGATGCCCAGGGGTATTACACCGTTCCCTTTGTGCCGCTCTCCACAGCAGCGCACCCGCTCGCCTTCAAATTCTATGCCGGAAGCAGCAACAACTGGTGCGGCGGCGCGACCAACTACACGCAGGAATGGTGGCTGGAACGCACCTCCGAAATGGACGCCACCGCTGTGACACTGACCGCCGCCACGCCCGACCTGACCGGCGCGAACTTCACGCTCAGCACCGGCGGGACGATCTCCGGCGTCGTCACCGACGCGCTGGGCGTCCCTCTGGCGAACGTCAGCGTCGAGACTGACGGCGGCTATGGGCAGTGTACCGGGGCGGACGGCACTTACATCCTTTCGGTCCCGTTCGACACGCCGCTGATCGTCCGCGCCGGCGCGGGAGAAAGCGGTATCTGCCCGGGGGAGACGCAGATCTATGCGCCCGAATGGTGGCAGGAAGCGCCGGATACGGCGGCCGCAACGCCGGTCATCTCGACGGCGGCAGCGCCGCACCTCACCGGTATCCATTTCACGCTGGAGGTCGGCGGCAGCGTCGAAGGCACAATCACCGAACCACCGGCGCCTGCCCCTGCCGGCGCGGCGGGTCCACTCGCTCCGGGCGATCCGATCCCGAACGTCAGCGTCAGCGCAGAATTCGGCGGGTATAGCATCAGCACCTGCACCGACGCGAGCGGGCAGTATACGCTCCCCGGCTTGCCCTTCAATCAGCCCTTCGTCGTCCGCGCCGGTGGCGACCTCGACTGCGGCGGTGAAAGCTACGTCGAAGCCTTCTACGCCGATGCCGCGCCGATCCTTCTGACGCCTGAAGCGCCGGTCGAGACCGGGGTCGATGTGGTGCTGACGACCGCCGGGACAATCTCCGGCGTCGTCCGCGACAATCAGACCGCCGCCCTTCTGCCCTTCATCGCCGTCACGCTGGATTCCGGCATCGAAGTGCAGACCGCCTGCACCGACGGTTTCGGCGCGTACCTGTTCCCCGGTTTGCCGCTGGAAACCGCATATACGCTCGCCGCCGGCGGACCAACACCCTGCACGGGTGGATCGCCGTTCTACGTGAAGGAATGGTGGCAGGAAGCAGCGGGCGGCGGCAGCGCGACGCCGGTCACGGTCAGCGCCGCAGTCCCAGATGTCGCCGGCGTCGATTTCACCCTGGACGGGATCGCCCAGGGCAGCCTGTCGGCGACGCTTCAGGGGCATGGGAACGCGCCAGACCCGCGCTGGGTGACGACACTGCACGTCGTGATCAAGCAGCAGAGCGACGGAGCAGTCCTGTTCGATGCGCTGGTGACGACCGACCCAAGCGGCGGTTTCACCGTCCAGGGGCTGCCGACCGGGGCAGTCACCATCTGGGTCAAGGGCAGTCACACGCTGGCGAACGTCGTCTCGACGGTGCTGATGGCGGGCGATAATGTCGTCATCCTGGGCACGCTGCTGGAAGGCGACGCCAACGACAACAATGTCGTCAACATCACCGATTTCTCCATCCTGGCACAGGCGTTCGGGCAGTCTGTCGGTGATGCGGGATATGATGCTCGCGCCGACTTCACCAACGACAGCCGCGTGACCATCCTGGACTTTTCGCTGCTGGCGCTCAACTTCGGTCTCTCCGGAGCAGCGCCCTGATCGATCTTCCCGCGCCCATCGGGTTTCTGATCCCCCCTGTCACTACGTCGGCGAAGGGGTCAGAAATCCGGTGGGCGTCTTCATTTTCACATTATTTTCATGCTGCCAAACTTGTTATATTGCCTCAAAGCGAGTATAAACGCGGGGTCAGAGCACATAGAATCGTGCGGGTAAGCTGGGCGAGTCGCCATATGCCGGATTGATGTGATTCTTGAGGCGCACCCGCGATAGCGCGCTGCCCGACACACCCTGCGAAACACCGGGACTCTACATTGATCTGTGGTCGGCTTAGAAGAGGCAGTCCCTTGCTAAATTCCTCTCAATCCCTTTATAGTCTGCTCCTCGTGCTGATCGCCGTCGCCGTAGCGCTTTTTGCCTATACGCGCTGGCGTCTGCGTGAAATCCGCGCGACAGCGGGAACAGGCTCGCTGCTGCTGGGCTGTGGATCGCTGTGGATTCTGGCAAATGCCTTCGAACTGGCGAGCCGGGACCTGAACACTGCCCTGCGCTGGTTTTGCATTGAACACGTCGCCATGACGCCAATCCCCATCTTATGGCTTCTCCTGGCGTTCCAGTTCACCGGGAAAGAGGCGCTCCTCACGCGCGGTCGTTTTGCGGCAATGACGCTCGTCCCCATTGTGTGTATTGCCATCCTGCTGTCGGACGCCTTTCGCGCCCAGTTTGTCGCCGCCGCCCGCCTGGAACTCAGCGATTCCGGCGCGAACCTCGTGGTGGAACCTGGCGCGTTCATGGTTGCCTACTATGGCTACGGATATGTGCTGGTGATCGCAGGAGCGATCCTGGTCAGCCGCAAGCTGATCCGTTCTCTGGGCTTTGTCTGGCAGGGGACGATTGCCCTGACGGGGGTCACCCTGACTCTGCTGGCGAACATCCTCGACTGGACTCAACTCAACCCGATCCCTTTTGTCAAGCTGACGCCGCTGGCGCTGGTGACGGCGGTCGTGCTGTTCATCGTGACGCT
>JAEURA010000049.1 GCA_016789005.1 Anaerolineae bacterium | reverse complement strand
GCTGACCGCCGACCAGGAGTCCAGCCTCGCCGCCCTCGCCGAAGAGATCACCAGCATCGCCCGCGCCCGCTACGGTTTGCATGAAGCCTTCCGCCATCGGCTGCGCGCCGACCTGGGCGAAGGGGCGAAGCTCAACACCGCCCTGGAGTCCTGGTGGACGCTGGAATTTGCGGCGCTGCGCAAAGAGGCGGTCAAGGCGTTCAAGCGCGACGTGCCGCTGAACCAGCGCGACGAATGGGAGAGCTACCTCGCCGATCAGCGTGCCCGCCATCGCGATCACACCGCGCAGATCGTGGCGTTAGAGACGCGCCTGAACCAGATCGTCTATCAGGCGTTCCACCTGACCCCCGACGAGATCGCCCTGATCGAGACGGCGACGCAGTATCCCTACGGCGAGGTATAGGGGGGCGTGCGAGCCGGGGTGACAACGGCGTAGTTTCGAGCCGCGACACTTCTTTTTCCGCAGAATCCAGTCCTCCCCTTATCTCTTCTCAGTCCTCAGTCCTTTCCCCTGCTCTACCGCCGGCGCAGCAGCGCCTCCACCGAGACCCGCTCGCCGTCGTCGCCCACTTCGAACTGCTCCAGCGCCTCGATGTCGTCGTCGTCCAGGGTGTCCAGCAGACGACGCAGCCGCGCCTCGCGCAGCGGGTCGCGCCGCTTGGTCTTGATCCGTTCAGACGCTTCGTCCGCCGCCTGTGACGAACGGCGCTGCGCGTCCGGCGCAGTCGCCCACATGGCGATAGTCGCAGCTCCGACACACACGACGATCAGGGCGATCAGCACCACCACCGCCAGCTGCCATTCGCCCGACGCCATGACCGTCTGATACCAGCCGGGGACCTGCGAGGACAGCGGACTTTCGGCGACGACGAAATCGGGGTTCTGCACCCATTCTGAAAAGCGGATGCTGGCGAGCAGACGGTCGATGCCGACGACGGTAGAGATCCACAGGATCATGGTTGCAACGGCGCGCTCCCGCATAATGACGGCTCCTGCTGTAATGTTGGCTTAACACTGTTACGCAGCAGGGGGCTGTGGAGTTGCGCTGCCTAGAGCCTGTTCGCCGGAATATGACGCCAAACTCTGGTACAAGGATCAAATGCGCAAAACGGGTGACGAGGAGTGCCAGGGCGGGGAGTAAGCGAAGCATTTTGGTCATACCGAACCCATGATTCTGAAGACCAGCATCTTGAAACATCACCCCTCTTCATCGGATGAAGAGAGGGTTTAGTGGGGGAGTGCCCTGAACACTCCTGTAACGTCATCCGGTGTGGAAAAAGGAGTGACCGCCTCCTTCAACCGTCGTGCCTGCGGTGTTGATCGGGCAGGCGCTGGAGTCGTAAAATCGAGAACTGGTGGGCTGATGCTGAACTCCGGCGCACCCACGCTTATAGCGATCACTATATCGACTTGCTCCCTATTTGGGTATACGTCATATAGCGTATGGCGCAGCAGAGGCGCAGCGGATGATACTCACGGATCAATACACAGCACGAAGCACGATTTGATGACACGATTACTGCTTGTCGAAGATCACGTCCTGGTCCGGCAGAGCATTCGCGCCTTCCTCACCGGGGCGGGACTCGAAGTGGTCGGCGAAGCCACCACCGGCGAAGAGGCGGTGCAGCTGGCGCGCGACCTGAAGCCGGACCTGGTGGTGATGGACATCCACCTGCCAGAGATGAACGGCATCGAGGCGACCCGGCGCATCCGCCGCCAGCAGCCGGCGGTGCGCGTGATCGCCCTGACGGCGTACAACGAAAAAGCCTATCAGCGGGCGCTGATCGACGCCGGCGCGGATGCCTTCGTGCTGAAGACCGCCGAACTTTCCGAACTGCTGGACGTGATCCGCAGCGTGCTGAGCAGCGAGGGATCGACCTCACCGGCTGTCCAACCGACCACTGCTGGCGCTGCCGGGTCGCCGCTGACCGAGCGCGAGACAGAAGTCCTGATCTGCACGGCGCGCGGCTGGACGAACAAACAGATCGGCGGGCATCTCAGCATCTCGGATCGCACCGTGCAGGTGCACTTGCAGACGATTTATCATAAACTGGACGTGACGAACCGCACCGAAGCGGTGCTGCGGGCGATCACGCTGGGCATGATTTCCCCCCTGGATGGAGCGACGGAATGAACGAGATAGCCAATCACGCCGGTCACCTGATGCAATTCGACAGCGCCCTGCACTGGTGCTTTCTGATCGCCCTGTTCGGCTTCGTCGTCGGGGGGGCGTGGGTCGTCGTACGCATCCTGATCCCGCTGCGGCATCTGGCGCGGCAGGCATCCGGCGTCATGCAGGGCGAACTTCCCCGCTTTGACCGGCGCATCGGCGGCATCGGCGAGATCGAGCAGATGCGTCGTTCGCTGAATCACATGATGGGGCAGATTCAAGCCGCCCAGGAGCGCGAACTGAC
This sequence comes from Anaerolineae bacterium, assembly GCA_016789005.1. Classification (GTDB taxonomy): domain Bacteria; phylum Chloroflexota; class Anaerolineae; order Aggregatilineales; family Phototrophicaceae; genus Flexifilum. The sequence continues at coordinate 7,043 of JAEURA010000049.1, read as the reverse complement.
CTATCGTAATGCCCTGACCGAAAGCCAGGAGAACGAGCGGCGGCGCGTCGCCCGCGACATCCACGACGATACGATTCAATCGCTGGTGCTGGTCTCGCATCACCTGGAACTGGCGGCGCGGGCGGCAAAAGCCGCCAATCAACCCGGCGCGGATCACCTGGACGATGCCCGGACACAGGTCGTCCAGACCATCGAAGGGCTGCGGCAGATCATCGGCGACCTGCGCCCCTCGATGCTGGAAGAGCTGGGGCTGGCAGATGCCCTGGAATCGCTGTGCGACCGTCATCCCAAGCTGCGGTTTGCGGTGCAGGGCGATGTCTGCGACATCGCGCCGGCGCAGGAACTGGCGCTCTTCCGGGCGGCGCAGGAAGCCATCTACAACGCCGAACACCACGCACAGGCGCGCCAGATCAACGCCCGGCTGATCTATGCCGGCTCGGCGGTCAGCCTGGAGGTGTGCGACGACGGGATCGGCTTTGCGATCCCCCACCATTTGCAGGAGTTCGCGGTGCGCGGGCATTACGGGCTGCTCGGAATCCGCGAGCGCATTCAGCACCTCGGCGGGCAGCTTCAGCTGTTCAGCGCGCCGGCGGCGGGGACCCGTCTGATGGTGACCGTCCCCCTGTCACAGAAGGCGCTGGCGGCGGCTTAAAGTCGCGCCACCCTTTCGAGCCGCCGGCTCGCCCCTGCATCCAATTGATCATAGGGCGACCCGCCGGGTCCTCCGCTGTCCGATTTCCGCGTCAAACCGCCAGGTCGATTCGGGGTGACCGCCCGTCGTCGAAGCCAGATCGGCGCGCAGACCTCCTCCAGATGGCGGCAGACGCCGAAAGAAAGGTGCATTTCAGTATTTTGGGTACTTCAACGGACGATGCAGGCATCGTCCCATAGGCAGCAAGTTAAGGGCTGCGGGGACCGCCGAGGGCTAAAGCGCCTCGGCTAAGCCATGTTCCGGAACAATTCAATGTCCTCACCCCTGCTGCGCTGCGCTTAGCTTCCCCTCTCCATTTTCATGGAGAGGGGTCGGGGGTGAGGTGTTTCGTGGCTGATCTTCGATTACTGGCTTAGCAACCGACAAGCTCACTCAAGGAGCTAAACCCGAAGCCGGCGGTTTTTGGTCCCTTCAGTGGACCTGTCTTTTCGGGTAGCCGGGTGTTTAAACACCCGGCGGATCACGCGACAAATGATGTCCGGGTTGCATCGATCGGTCGCTAACTTGCTACATATGGGACGATGCAGGCATCGTCCCTACGGAGGACCATTTTGTAGGAACAACGCCCGCGTTGTCCGCCCGTATCCCCAATAATCTGAAATGCACCCCCGAAAGAACCTTTTGTGGCATCGCCGTTCACCCCTGGGCAAAATAGAAGCTTCATTCTTCCTGCGTCCGCTGCGCCTGCATTTCTTCCGATTTTTCGATCAGCAGCGGGAGTTTCTTACAATAACGAGTAGGGATGGTCGATGAAATATTCCTCCCAGTACGACGAACTCGACGACATGGATCAGGCGATTTTACGAGAACTTCAGGCGGACGCGCGGCTGAGCAACGCCGAACTGGCGCGGCGCATCAACCTGTCGCAGCCGGCGGTGCATAACCGGGTGCGCCGCCTGGAAGCGCGGGGTTTCATCCGCCGCTACGTCACGCTGCTCGACCGCGACATGGCGGGCTACGATCTGCTCTGCTTCATTCATGTGCGGATGCAGATTCACCAGTTCGATCAGATCGCGCTGTTCCGCGAGCGCGTCAAGACCATCCCGCAGGTGTTGGAGTGCTATCACGTCACCGGGGAATACGATTATCTGCTCAAGGTCGTCGTCCGCAACCGCCACGATCTGGAGGACCTCGTCGTCAACCATCTGACCCCCATCCCCGGCGTCGCCCACATCCTCACCAGCCTCGTCTTCGCCGAGGTGAAGTACAGCACTGAGCTGCCGTTGGAGTGACCCTCATAGAGTACTTTCTACTTGAAGAAGGATGAATGCGTCATGATTCCCGAACCCGCCGTCCTCGAAAGCCGCACCCAGGAATACGTCGAACGCGGCGCGCAGATCGCCGCCGCCGAAGCCCGTCAGCGCCAGCGAATGCGCCAGAAGCGCTTCGACACCATCGCCGTGCACGGCATCTACAATATGGAAGCCGCGCTGGCGAACCAGGGATCGATCATCGAGCCGGCGTATTTCAGCCCGGCGCAGCACTTCGAGAACAGCGATCACATGGAAGTCGCCCTGGCGTATCAGATGCCCGCCTGGGCGTACAGCCGCATCGCCAACCCGACGCTGCACTATCTCGAAGAGACCATCGCCCTGCTGGAGGGTTATGGCACATCCGATGAGGTGACCGCCTGCGCCACCGGCTCTGGCATGGCGGCGATCTTCATGGCGACGCAGCCCTTCCTGGAGCAGACCGGCGCACCGATGAACATCGTGGCGAGCGCCAAATGCTACGGCGGGACCTTCATGCTCTTCAGCCAGCGCTACGCCGTCGAACGTGGGGTCGAAGTGCGCTGGGTGCAGGACCCGCTGAATCTGGACGAATGGGCGCGGCAGATCGACGCCAACACCCGCTTCGTCTTCGGCGAAATGCCCAGCAACCCCGGTCTCGCCGCCTTCGACATCGCCGCCGTCGCCGATCTGGCGCACGCCGTGCAGACGCCGCTGATCGTCGATTCGACGGTCGCCACCGCCGCCCTGATGCGCCCCTTGCAGCACGGCGCGGACATTGTGGTGCATTCGGTGAGCAAGAGCATGGCGACCAGCGGCTTCGCCATCGCCGGCGCGCTGATCGCCCGGCACGGCATCCCCAGCCGCGTCGGACCCGACGCCCTGCGCGAGAATTTCGCCCTCTATGTGAAGCTGCTGCCCTTCCGCGATCACGGACCGGCGATCAGCCCGTTCAACGCGCTGATGGCGATGAACGATCTGCGCACGCTGCGTTCGCGGATGGACCTGCTGAGCCGGAACACCCTGCGCGTCGCGGAATTCCTGGAAGCGCATCCGCAGGTGGAAGCCGTGAACTACCCCGGACTGCCGAGTTCGCCCTTCCATGCCGCTGCGCAGCGCGTCATGTGGCTGGCGGATGGCGAAGACGACTACGGCGCGCCGGTCAACCGCTACGGACACCTGATGAGCTTCCAGGTGCGGGGCGACCACGCCGCCGCGCGGCGGGTCTTCGACCGGCTGGAGATGATCTGGCGAGCGACCGACCTGGGGCGCATCAAGAGCGTCGCCACCATCCCGATGATTTCGACGCATCAGCAGCAGGGGGACGCCGGGCGGGCGCTGGCGGGCATCCCCGTGAACCTGATCCGGCTGAGCATCGGCGCGGAACATCCCGCCGACATCATGGACGATCTGGATCAGGCGCTGCGCCAGACCAGCATATAGCGCCACATCAGCAGGGGACGAATTTGCGCGCCGGGCAGCACGCGCTCGGCAATGGGGCGCATGACGCTCAGCGGCAGGTAGTGATCGGTATCGCCATGCAGACGCCAGGCTTCGCGCTGTTCCGGCGTCTGCTCGGCGATCTCCGCGCGATGCAGCCAGCGCTGCGCCAGGTGGACCGGCACGGCGATCCCGTCGCGCATCAAGCCGCGCATACCCTCGTTCTGGTAGAGGTCGAGTATGACCAGAGTCCCGCCCGGCTTCAGCGCTTCGCGCAGGCGGAGCAGCGCCGCTTCGTAAGGCAGGTGATGCAGCGTGGCGATGGAGGCGATGCAGTCGAAGCGCGCCGCCGGCAGGTCGAGCGTCATGACGTCGCCCTCCTGGTAGGTGATGTTGGGGAAACCGGGCGAACAGGTGCGGGCGACGCGCAGCATCTCCGGCGAGAGGTCAAGCGCCAGCACCCGGTCAGCGCGGGGGGACAGCAGGCGGGCGAACTGCCCCGTCCCGCAGCCGACATCCAGCGCGGACTCCAGGCGCGGCGGCAGATGGCGCAGCAGCAGATCGTGGTAGTGGTTGTTGTGGTTCCACCCGTCATCGCAGCCGGTGAGCCGGGCGATGCGGTCAAAATCATCGCGGACCTGATTCGTCATCGGCGAGACAGGCATACTCTCGTCAGAACGCGAACAAGTCGCGCACGGGGATTTGCAGACCGGGCAGCAGATCGCCAAAGGTGAGCGTATCCTCGACGGTGTAGACTTCCTCAGAGCCGTCCGCCCAGTAGACCTCGACCACGCGCTGGCGCGGCAGGGTCAGCCAGACCAGTTTCACGCCGTGGCGCAGACAGATGCGCGCTTTCTCGCGCAGCGCCGCCAGCCGATCACCTGGGCTTTGCACCTCAAGGGCGAAATCGGGCATCCCCTGGACCGCGCCATCGCTGATCGGCGGTTCGACAATGCCAAGGCGAAAGGACCAGTCTGGCATCAGCGTGGTGTGCGGGTCGTCCGGAGCGTGATAGCGGATTTCCGGTCCGCCGCGCCCCAGGCGGTTTTGCTTGAGGTGCAGGCGAATGGGCAGGCTGGCGTTATCGACGATATTGCCGTGTTCTTCTGTGGGCATGGGCTTCTCAACGATCTCCCCCCGGATGAGTTCGAGAGCCTTTTCGGCATTTTCAGGGAGGACGACGAACCGCTCGAACTCGTCTGCTGTATAGAGCCGTACGCGATCAGTCATGGTGCAAACTCCACTTCAGGCAGCGATCATTATCGACATTCTTCGTGGGCAGGGCAAGATACGCGAAGCAAGGGATGACGCCTTCCACGAACCCGATTCGGTGCGTCTCGTCTTTGACGGGTACACCGCCGCCCATGATAGCGATCACGTTCGCAGAATCTTCTCCATCGCCTTGCCCTTAGCCAGCTCATCGATCAATTTGTCCAGGTAGCGGATTTCCCGCATCAAGGGTTCTTCGATCTCTTCCACCCGGATGCCGCAAATCACGCCTTTGATCAGCGCGCGCGAAGGGTTCAGTTGGGGCGATTCGGCAAAGAAGGTTTCAAAATCCGTTCCCTTTTCCAACAGCGCCTCCAGCTCTGCCTGGCTGTAGCCGGTCAGCCAGCGGATGATTTCATCGACCTCCGCCTTCGTGCGCCCTTTTCTCTCCGCCTTGGCGACATATTCGGGATAGACCCGTGCGACACTCATCGTGAAGATGCGATGCTTGGTCATGGATGTTTCCTTGCTTCTACGGGTTTCTTTATTCTACACAAGAAGTTGAGTTTAATGAATATATGTTCTACATTTGGTCTGCTCGGACATGCCGATGTCCGCGTCAGCAGCGGCTACCCGCCCCACTTCGCCGAGACGATGAATTCAACCAGGGACTTGTTCGAGTTCCGTTTTCGGATCGGCGTGCAAATCACCGACTCAAAGCCCTGGGCTTCGAGCATTGCCGCGTAGATTTGTTCGACCGGCAGCAGCACCCCGTAGAACGTCGAATTGCCGACGACGTAATGCAGGGCGGCGGACGGCTCAAGCAGGCGGCGCACATGCTGGAAATGCATCCACATGTCGTCATGATAGCGCGCGACGTAGTTCGCCAGCAGCGCGCCGTTCTTGTTATCCCCCTGGGCGATCTTCTCCAGCGCGTCGTCCAAAAGAGGATGAGTAAAGGTGTCGGTACGACGACGCCATTCGTTCAATCGGCTGGTGGCGATTCCCCAGGTCCCGCCGATGCTGTTCCAGTCAAGCTCTCCTGCTTCCCGCCCCGATTCGAGAAACCCCAACCAATACATGTATGGACGGAGTTCGCGAATGTATGACATCCGGTTGGCATAGGGCGGAGACGTGACGATCTGTTCAAACCTGGCGTCCTGAGGCATTTCCGGGTCCCTGGCGTCGGCGAGGAGGACTGTTGCGTCGCCTGATGGGTTGTCTGCCGCGCCTTCCAGCACAAAACGCACGTCCTGAACGAACATCTCCCCCAGGTCGTGCGACAGCCCCAGCGACAGCTGCTCGGCATTCTTGAAGGACATGGATTGATGATTGAAGGCGGCGTTGGAATGCGCGATGAGGGTTCGGCAAAAGGCGACGCGCAGCAAATCCCATACAGGCGACCCCGCTTCCGCCACCACATCAAGAGCCGCGCGGAGTCCACATAGGAAGTTCAGTGTATCGACGGACCACCAACGCTCGATTTGATGGATCGGCGGCGGCGCGACCGGCGCGATCTGCCCATGCGCGACCATTTTTCGGGCAGCCTGTGCGGCGTGCAGCGTCTCTGTAATGCGCTGATCCGAATAGCGCGCCGTCTTCACCCGCCCAAACCAGACCAGAAATGGATTGATGTCCGTTGTGATGGCAGTGTGCCCATGATATGCCGAACTCAACGCGGTGGTCCCTGTGCCGCAAAAGGGATCATAGACGCGCATGGGTTTGTCCCAGGTCTGAACGATCTCCTCGACGATCTTTACGGAGTAGGCGGGCGTCAAACGCAGCCAACCGTGGCGCCCGGCGCGCCGGTTGAACTGATGGGTGTAATCGGCTCGCTGCTTGAGTCGTCTCATGAACTGGTCGGTCATTGGTTTCCCGGAGATAACAATGCTTTCAGAGTTGTATCGATTTCCGCTCTGAGCAGCGGGCTGACTCGGCTGAAAAATGCGCCAAGATCGTAGCCGATGATCTCGCGCAGGAAGTCGTAGGTCGAGATCATCGGATCATTTGCGCCCACGATGCCCGTCAGCATAATCCATCTTTCGGCGCGATACCGCAGCAGGATGTCGGCGTCGATCTGCGTAGAGAACACCAGGACACACGGTAAGTAGGTGCTGGTATAGGCGGATACAGCATTGGCGATGTCCGCGTTCTGACGCTTGGGGTCCTTGCTTTTGTAGCCCTGGCGAACTTCGAAGACGATACCGGTCAAACCCCGTGCGATGCGCGGATCGATCTCGAGGGTTCTTGTTGCCTCTTCAATCCAGTTGTGAATACGCCTATGCGCCGCCGTGTCGGTCATTCGATCTAGTGGGATGCGCCCGTCAAGCGTCAGCGTCCGCGCTCTGCCGTTCATCATCGGAACCGTGTACGACCAGCGCGCATCGGAAGCAGTCAGACCGAGCGTGTCCTGAAGGATGCGGCGCAGCAGCGCTTCACATCCTATCCCGATC
>JAEURA010000266.1 GCA_016789005.1 Anaerolineae bacterium | reverse complement strand
ATCGGCGGGTCAGGGAGCTGGCGATCCAGCAGCACCTGCGCCCAGTTGTGGAACAAATCCACCGAGTCTAGGTTAAATGTCAGCGGGAAGACGCCGTCGTCGCGCAGCATGTTCATCTGAATACTGACGTTCCGGTCACTGCCAAAGCCGCGCGCCGAGGAGGCAAACTCCCAGAAGAAATAGGCGTCATAGCGGGCGCGGCGAATATCCTGACGCGGGTCAAAAAAGCCGATGTGAATATCCTGCGGGTACAGCTCCGGGTAGACGCGCGATGCCGCCCATTCCGCCGTGCCTTGCAGCCACCAGAAATTGAGCGCCACATCGAGGAAATCACCGATCTGCGCCGCCCCGGTTTCCATCTGGAAGCAGTGGAAGAACTGCCGCGCCACCATCGCCTCAAAGTTCGGGATGGTGTCCCATCTGGCGAAGATCAGAATATGACAATTCATCGGTTCAGCGGCGAACAGCGCGGCGGGTTCACGGCGCGTCACATACGCCTCGCGGCTGTCCATAATCCGACCGACTACGCTCGCGCCGCCGCTTCCGGTATAAATCACATTGACGCGCCGCGTCCAGGTGATGCCCGTGATCTGCTCATAGACCGGGATCGCCCGGTTCAGCACGGCGATAACGCGGTTATAGTCGGGCTGGTCGGGCGTGTAGTAGACCCAGTTGTCGTCACGTGACCCGATTGTCACACGCACCGCGGGTCGGTTATCTTCGCGGTCGGGAACGTCTTGCGCAGCAGCGCCAGTCAGGTTCAGGATGAGTGAGCAGAGTACCAACACTATCCACAATAGGGGAAACTTCGAAGGCATCGATTGGCTCCAAGGGGTTGCCAGCAACGTTGTACCTGGATCATTATAGGGGTATTGCGATTTTTCATTGAAACCTTTGCAGGCAATGTGCCATGAAACCACCGGAACGCCTTTTCCTCACACTTCTGCTGCTCTTCGCCGCCGAGCTGCGCCTGAGCGGCATTGTGCACGGGCAGCCTGCCGCCGAATTCGCGCCGACGGCAGCCGCTCGCCAGATGATCCACGAGAACGCGGCGGTGCATCCCGACGAATTCCTCTATGTGTCGCTGCCGCTGCGGATGCTGGTCAGCGGGCAGCTGAACAGCAAGTTCTTCGAAAACCCCTCGCTGCTGATCAACCTGAACTTCGTCACCGACTGGCTGACCGGCGCGGACGCCGGACGCAGCCTGGATGCCTGGGCGGGCGCGGGCGACCGGCAGATCGCCTCGTTCGACCTGTACGTCGTCGGGCGGGTCTATTCGGCGCTGGGCGGGCTGATCGCCGTCGCCGCCGCCTACGCGATGACGCGGCGGCTGGCGGGGCGGCGGGCTGCTGCTGCGGCGGGTCTGCTGACGGCGGTGGCGCTGCCCCTGGTGCAGCACGCGCACTATACCACCACCACCAGCCTCGCCGCCGGCTTCGGCGCGCTGGCGGTGTGGGGCTGCGTCGAAAGCCTGTACCGGCTCCGGCGCGCCGCGCTAAGGACGAACCGCTTCACTCGTCGGATTCCGGCATGGGCGTGGGCGTTCGTGATCGCCGGGGTGGCAGCCGGGCTGGCGGCGGGCAGCCGCTACAACGCCGCCGGAATCGCCCTGGTCAACGGCGTGATCGGGCTGCTGATCCTGCGCGGTGATGGCGGACGTGCGCGCATCGCCTGGGTGCTGACCGGCTGGCTGGCGATGCCGGCGGCGTTCGTCCTGACCACGCCGCACGTCCTGTTCGACCCGCAGGAAGTGTGGGCGGATTTCCTCTACATCACGGCGCAGTACGGAGGTGGCGCGGCGGTCAACACGACACCCTACGGCTTGGTCTACGAACTGCGCTATCTGGTCCTGTACGGCGTCGGCATCCCGGCGGCGGTGCTGGCGGTCGCCGGCGCGCTCGCCGCGCTGACCCGCCGGCGCGACCCCCTGCTGCGCGCTGCCGCGCTGGCGCTGATCATCACGTTCGCCGCCTACAGCCTGGTTGTGCTGCGCACCCAGCGCCCGGCGCACGCCGACCAGCTCCTCGTGCCGATCCTCCCGCTCGTCGCCGTGTTCGCCGGCATGGGTGTGAATCAGGCGGCGCGGCGCTGGCGCTCCCCGGCGGCGCGGGCGGCGCTGATCGCCGTCGTGGTCGCCGTGCCGCTGCTGCCGACGCTTCAGGTCGTCAGCCGCTTCAGCCAGCGCGATACCCGCTACCTGATGCAGGCGTGGATCGAGGAAAATATCCCGCACGGGGCGCGGGTGCATCTGAACGGGCAGTACAACGTGCCGCTCGACCCGGCGCATTACGTCGTCTCACAGAATTTTGGCGGGGAATATCCGCCGCTCGACGATCTGCTGGCGGAGGGGGTGGACTACGTGGTCATCTCCGACGCCTGGGCGTTTGACTGGGGGCGCACCCGCGAGTACATCACACCGGAGACACTGGCGCAGCTTTCAGCCTATCTCGCCGACTGGCAGACGCGCCTGCGCCCGCTGGCGCACCTCGACCGTCCGACGTGGATCGGACAGGGAGAGCCGCTGCACACCGCTTCGATCTGGGGGCATCCGGGGCTGACGGTCTACTGTGTGCCGGGGCGCACGTGCTGAGTGAGGGGACCGATTTGCGGGTGAGCCGACATCTGAGGTTCACCTCACCCCGTATTCGCTGCGCTCAACCGCCGCCCTTGGGAGAGAGGCAGGGGGTGAGGTTGGGGTGAGGTTTCGATAACAAATCGTATGATCATCAAACGCGGTCGAACGAGCGAAAAGCGAGGAAGGCGCGTGCGCTTTCTCTTATCCCTCGTCCCGCTTCTGACCCATTCATCGATTTTGATGCGTTTGCCCTGACACTCTTGAAGGTTAACTCGGCAAAAGTGCTTGGAGCAGGTATTATCGAAGAGCCTGTCTGAACAAAACTTTGGGGAGCGCTTCGGTGAAATCTGTCCCGCAAATCCGCGTCTTCCTTGCCTCTCCCGGCGATGTCAATGAGGAGCGCGCCGTCGCGCTCGAAGTACTCGACATGCTCGAATACGATCCGCTCTTCAAGCGGAACGGCGCCGGCGGCGTGTCGATTCACGCGGTCGCGTGGGATAAACCCGGCGGCGATACGCCGATGCGCGCGACCATGACCCCACAAACCGCCATCACCGATGGTCTGTCGCGTCCCTCAGAATGTGATGTGGCGTTAGTGATATTCTGGGGACGAATTGGGACCCCCCTGCCCGTACCGGAGTATCAGAAGCCGGACGGAACACCGTATCTTTCTGGCACGGAATGGGAATTTTGGGACGCCCTACATGCCGAGCGCGATCACAAGAAGCCCATTACGCTGCTTTACCGCCGAGTAGAAAAGCCGAGTATCGACCTCGACGATGATGCGCGGGTTGCGCAGTACCAGCTTGTCAAAAGCTTCTTCAAGCAGTTTGAGGATTCGCGCGGCGCACTGACCGTTGGCGTCAACACGTACACGACGCCTGAGGAATTTGGGAAGAAACTCGAACGGCATTTGCGTAAGGTGATCAGCGAAATCCTGGATCGGGAGAATGCCGCTGGTATGATCGCCGCCCCGGTTCGCCCGCTCGTTGAAGCGCCGCCGCTCTGGACAGGATCACCGTTCCCCGGCTTGCGCGCCTTCAGCGAAGCCGATGCACCGATCTTCTTTGGGCGAGGCGCGGAGACAAGCGAGCTGGTCAAGCGCGTGGAAGCGAGCCGCTTCACCGCCGTCGTTGCCGCGTCCGGCAGTGGTAAATCGTCGCTGGTTGCGGCGGGCTTGATCCCCCGTTTGAAAGCCAATGCGATTGTCAGCGGGGAGACGGGCAGCAAGGACTGGCGTTTCGTTCGCTTGACGCCGGGTCAAGCGGAAAGCCCATTTCTTGGACTATACGCGGCACTCCGGGCAGCCTTCCCTGAGTATCGCGTTCCGCCTGAAGATGCGCCGAGACGCAAGAAAGCCTTCGTCGAGACATTGATGTCCGATCCTGCTGGTTTCGTTGATATGTGTGGTGAGCTGCTGCATGAGGCGAAAGCGCCAGCGTGGGCGGAAGTCCTGTTCTTCGTTGATCAGTTTGAGGAACTATTCACCCTGATCCCGGACGAGCGCGCCGACCAACGAACAGCGTTCGTGGCGCTGCTCAAAGCGATCCATGCCTCGCGAAGGCTGCGCTGTGTCGTGACCATGCGCTCTGATTTCTACGCGAAGTGCCTGGAACTGCCGATACTCGCAGCTTTGCTGAAAGAGGCGACGTATCCGCTTGCAGCACCGACGGCGGGCGCGCTGATCGAGATGATCAAGCGCCCGGCGGAGCGGGCAGGGCTGACGTGGGACGACGGGCTGCCGGAACGCATTCAGGCAGATACGGGCAGCGACGCGGGCGCGCTGGCACTGATGGCTTACGCGCTCGATGAACTCTACCAGACCTCTCACGCGGACAAGTGCTTGACCTTCGACGCTTACAAGTCCATTGGCGCCGTCGAGGGTGCGATTGGCAAACGGGCGGAAACGGCGTTTGCAAAGCTGACGTTGCCCGACAAAGATCGCCTGCTTCAGCGCGTGTTCCGAGAGTTGGTGACGGTCGATGAGCGCGCCACGGCGACCCGCCAGCGTACCGCGTTGGGCAAATTCGACGCGGACGAGCGGGCGCTGATCCGCGCCTTTGCTGATGCGCGGTTATTGATCACAAATGCTGTAGGGACGACGCCTGCGTCGTCCGCCGCAAAACCGGACAATGCCGGCATTGTCCCTGCAGAGATGGCGTATGTTGAAGTCGCCCATGAAGCCATTTTCCGCAGTTGGGACTGGCTCAGGAACTGGATTGCCGAAGCGCAGGAAGATTTGATCCTGCTGCGGCAGGTGCGCGCCGCCGCCGCCGAGTGGGTGCGCCACGCGAAGGATGATTCCTTCCGGTTGCCCGCCGAACGGCTGAAACCCGTCTATGAAATGATCGAGCGCCAGCAGCCCGCCCTGAGCGACACCGAGCGCGACTTCATCGAACCGGAGCAGGACCGGCTGCTGCGCGAACTGGAAACTCTGCCGCGCGACGACAGCAGCCATGAACGACGCCGTGACATTGGCGACCGCCTTGCCGTGATCGGGGATACCCGCCCCGGTGTCGGTGTGAAAGACGGCGTGCCGGAACTGCTCTGGCTGCCGGTAGTGCCGGGTGGTGATATTACGATTGAAAAGCGGAAATTCACGGTGCAGCCGTTCTACATCGCCCAATACCAAATTACCTACGCGCAGTTCCAAACCTTCTTGGATGCGCTGGATGGATTTGATGATGCCCGCTGGTGGGAGGGAATGCCGGATCAGTACAAAAAGCAAGAGATGAACCAGCAGCGCACCAAGATCACGAACGCGCCGCGTGACAGTGTATCGTGGTATCAGAGCGTGGCATTTGCGCGGTGGCTAAATCACCGCCTGCGTGGTTTGACGCTGGTAGGGACGACGCCCGCGTCGTCCGCCGCAAAACCGGACAATGCAGGCATTGTCCCTACAACGATGAGCGTTGGGGAAAACGCTGAAATCCGCCTGCCGACCGAATGGGAATGGCAGTGGATGGCGCAGGGCGGGATGCAAGCGCGGGCATATCCTTGGGGCGACTGGAAAGCAGGTTATGCCAACACATCTGAAGCCGGTTTGTCCCGTACAACTGCGGTGGGGATGTACCCCCATGGCGAGGCGGACTGCGGCGCGCTGGATGTGGCGGGCAACCTGTGGGAGTGGTGTCTGAATGATTACAGCAACCCGCAGATATTCGACGGTTATAATAATAGCGAGTTCAAGGTGCTGCGGGGCAGCTCCCTCTTTTTTGATCAGGTCAGGGCTGCTGCGTCGTTCCGCAGCAACTCCTTCCCGGGCAGTGGGGGCAGCTTCTGTGGTGTTCGGATGGTGGTGTCGTCCCCTATGCGTCTCTGAACTCTGGGTGACGGACAACGCAGGCGTTGTCCCTACGAAGCGGTCGGTGTAGGGACGATGCCTGCGTCGTCCGCCGTTCTGTCATCTTGCCATCCAACAATCATTGAGGCGCACCTCCAACATGCCCCAATCATCTTTCCCACAGCGCAAATCCCCACGTCTGCATGGATACAATTATTCAGCTTCTGGTGCGTACTTTGTGACGATCTGCACGCATCAACGCCAGCATCTTTTCGGGCACATCACCGATGGAGCGATGCTGCGAACTCAAGCGGGCGAAATTGCGGCGGAACGCTGGTACGCGCTGCCCGAGCATCATTCAGGTATCGAGCTTGATGCGTTCATCGTCATGCCGAATCATGTGCATGGGATTATGGTTTTGTTGGGCGACGCGGTTGGGGCAGACAACGCAGGCGTTGTCCCTACGCTAGGGACGGTGATCGGATCGTATAAATCGGGTGTGACGCGGCGAATACGAGAGGCGTTAGGTGTAGATAACCTCATTGTGTGGCAGGGGCGGTATCACGACCATATCATCCTTGATGAACAAGGGTTGAATACCATTCGAGAGTACGTTCAAAACAATGTCGCCTTATGGCAGCAGGACACCTTCTATTCAACGCCGTAGGGACGATGCCTGCGTCGTCCGCCGCAAAATCGGACAATGCAGGCATCGTCCCTACGGATGCGCGTGCCCGCGGTTGCCCTTCGCTGCTTTGCGTTAGGCTAACCACAGGTTGTCCCACGCCCATAAAGCACGGTAATCGAGGGCTATGTCGTGTCATCTTGCGACGTCATGCGCTGACGCATTTGCGGGCAGCGGACGGCTATCTGACGACGCTGCGGTTGTATCTTCGCCTGGCGTTTCAGTGAACTGGCTGGAGAGCGCCGGTGGGTCTGGTCTGCACGCAGCATGGGCGGTACCGGGGGCGCTGCTCGCGTCAGGCGCATACAAAAGATTGGGCGTGACCTGGACCGCTGCGTGCAGCGCCGATCCCGTCATGCCCCCTCCTATCCCCTGCGCGACTAATTCGTCTGGATGGTGTTATCCTATAAGTAACGCTCGAACCCGTGAGTGACGTTAGGACGCCATGTCGACTGAACCGCTCTTAGGTCTCAATCAACCGAGTCCTCCGCAGTATCAGCCGCAGTGGAGTTTGTGGGTGCGCCAGCTCCTGCTGATCCTGCTGATCCTCGGCACCGTCTGGCTGATGACTCTGATCGCGCCGGTGCTGCCGATGCTGACGATTGCCTTTCTGCTGGCATTCGTCATGTTCCTGCCCAGCCGGACGATTGCGCGCAACACCCCCATCCCCTATGCGCTGGCGGTGATCCTGCTCTACATGCTGCTGATCACCGTGCTGATCATCGGCATGCTGGTCATCATCCCGACTCTCGTCTCTGGCGCCAACAGTGTGCTGAACACGCTGGAACAGGGTTACGTCGCCTTCACCGAGAACCTGGCGAACTACGATCCCGACGACGCCGTGATCGAGGTCTTCGGCACGCGCCTGGTCTTCTCCGACATCATCGTCGCTGCCCAGTCGCTCCTGGTGCCGGTGCTGCCGCCAGAGGACACAACGGCAGCCGAAGGGACGACGCCGCAGGGAGGTGACGGGACGGGAACCGAGACTCCCTCCGACGCTGCCGGCGCGGACAGCCAGACGGGGACGACCCGCGACACGCTTCAGCTGCCTCAGGGGGAACTGGGCAACCTGATCAATCAGTTCCTCTCGGTTTTCGGTTCCGTCACCCAGACGGTGACTTCGGCAATCGGCAGCGTCACCGGATTCGTGGCGAGCCTGCTGCTGGCGATGTTCATCTCCTTCCTGGTGCTGCTCGACATCCCGAATACGCAGCGGGCGCTGGCGGCGCGCATCCCCGTGTCCTATCAGCGGGAAGTGGCGCTGCTGACCCGGCGCATGATGCGCGTCTGGAATGGGTTCTTCCGAGGGCAGGTCCTGATCGGCGTGATGGTCGGGACGCTGACCTGGGTTCAGCTTTCGGTGATGGGCATCGGCAGCGCCATCATCCTGGCGGTCTTCACCGGGGTAATATCGCTCATCCCGACCATCGGCAGCATCATCGCGCTGATTCCGCTGGGGCTGGTCCCGCTGATCCAGGGATCGACCGTCTTCCCGGCGATGCCTTACGCCGTGCTGGCGCTGTTCGTCGTCGCGGTCAACCTGCTCATCAACCAGATCATCTGGAACGTCATCGCCCCGAAAATTCTGGGCGACGCGCTCGATCTGCCCCTGCCGCTGATCATCGTCGGCGTGTTCATCGGCGCGGCAGCGGGTGGGGTGCTGGGCGCGTTCCTGGTCGCCCCGATCATGGCGTCGCTGCGGGTGGGGGTGACTTACCTGTGGCACAAGATCAACATGGAAGACCCCTTCCCCGGCGAGGACGCTCCGTTCGACTGGGGTGAGAGCATGTTCGAGAAGGAAAGCCGGCGGTCGTGGCGCATGCGGCTGCCCATCCGGCTGCCGAAGCTGCCCCCAGCCTGGGCAAACCCTGCCGGGGGCAAATGACCGCTCTTGACGTGACTGCCTGAGGTGGGTTCTCGAAAGAAATCCATCAGCGGGAGATCTGCCGTAGGGGAGACCCGCCGGGTCTCCCATCGGTGAATCTCGCCTGAGACCTTGCTCTAAGAGCGTGTCTGCAAAGCCGGTTTTCACACAACCTCACCCCCTGCCCCTCTCCAATTGGAGAGGGGCGGTTGAGCGCAGCGAAACGGGGTGAGGTGAGCAGTTTGCAGACACGCTCTAAGCCATGTCTCGCATCTCCTCAACGGACGAGCCGCCGGCTCGCCCCCACGGATTGGAGGTCGTAGGGGAGACCCGGCGGGTCTCCCGCTCGTGGTTTTCTTTTAAGAATTCACTTTAGTGCGAATTGGCGTTCACCCGGGTCGGGCGGATGCGGTAGATCACGCGAACCTCGCCGGGTTCCAGGGCGCGGAAGTCCTTGCCTTTGTACAGGTGCGACAGGGCGTTGATGTGTTCTGCGCCCCCTGCTTCGGTCGAATCGACGACTTCGCCGCGCACTTCAAGCCAGCGATACGGATCGTTCGGGTCAATCGCCAGGACTGTCACCTTGGGGCGTTCCGCTAGGTTGCGATCCTTCTGGCGTCCGCGCACCGTGTTGACGCGGATGAAGCCCTCCGCCAGGTCGCACCAGACGGGCGTCGCCTGAGGCTGACCATCGGGCATGAGCGTGACGAGAGTGACGACGACAGGTCCTTCAAGCAGGTCCAGGTGCGAAGCAGGGATAACGGTCATGGTTCACTTTCTGTACTGGTGGACAAAAAACCCGGAAGCGGCGGGGATGCCCCGACTCATTCCGGGCTGATGAGACCGGGTCAGGTGATCGATCTGCCGCGTATCAGCCTCCACAGGGCAATGATGATTACGCCGCCGATGACGGCGACGATCAGACTGGCGATGACGCCGACGATGCCGCCCTCAGGACGCCCGACGCCGAAGAGGTTCAGCACGAAACCGCCGACCACCGCGCCCAGCAAGCCGAGGATGATGTCTACGATGAGTGAGGCGTTGCTGCGCATGATGTTGTGGGCGATGATCCCCGCCAGCGCGCCGACGATGATCCACCCGATGCAGATGAAAGGCGCTTTCAGAATCTCGCTGATGACCTGCCCAATATCCACGTGACTCTCCTTTCAAGCCAGCCCATTCACTGACGTGATTGTAGAAGGACCTCAGAAAACGCGCCACAAAAGCGGCTATTTCAGCAGCAGCCCGGTAGAGACCAGGGTGCGCGCTTCCAGCAGCAAGCCGGGGTGATTCTTCAGCAGTCCGACCACGATGTCCGGCAGGCTCATCGTCTCCAGGGGCATCGCCGCCGCCGTGCGCACCAGCGCATCGAAGTGCGTCTCGGTCATGCGCGTCAGAATCCGGCGCATGTTGTACAGCGCTGCGTGCATCCTGCCGAACTGATCGCGCCAGAGCCGCTCGTACGCCTGCAAGCGCCGGGCGCTCACGTCACCCGCCTGGAGGGCAGGGGCGGCGACCTGCATCGCCATCTCCGCGCCGATCATCCCCAGCCCGATACCCCCGGCGGTCAGCGGGTCCGCCTGGTGCGCCGCATCCCCAACCGCCATCAAGCCGTCTGTCGTCATGCGCTTGAGCGCGCCGGTGATCGGGATGCCTCCCGCCATCACGCTGAGGATGCTCGCCCCCGGGCAGCGCCGGGCGACGAAGCGTTCCAACCAGGCGCGGGCGCTGATCGGGCGCGCCCGGTCGGCGGCGATGACCACGCCCACGTTGGCGGTGTCACCGCTCTTCGGGAAAACCCACAGGTAGCCGCCGGGAGCCAGCGACTCGACGCCGATGTGATATTCGCAGATGCGCGGGTCGATCCTGCCGCGCAGATTGCCCAGCAAGAATTGAATGCCCGTGTAATAGTCTGCCAGCGGCGGGATGGTCTTCAAACCCGCCCAGCGCGCCACCTGCGACTCGGTCCCGTCGGCGGCGATCACCAGCCGTGCCCGCACGGCGCGTTCTGTGCCGAACTGCTTCAACCGCACGCCGCAGACCGTCCCATGCTCATCGTGCAGCAGCCCGATCACCGTCGAACTGGCGTATACGTCTGCGCCCAGGGCAGATGCCTGGTTCGCGAGCGCCTGATCGAAGACTCGCCGGTCCACGATGATCGTCTCGGAGCTGGGCGGGACCACCACGCGCTCGCCCTGCGCATTGTAAACGGCGAAATGGTCGATGCGGTTGTGCAGCCAGCGCGGGTCGAAAGGCATGAAGCGGAGCGGCGTCTTCACGTCGGTCGCCTCGCCGCAGCGCACCGGCACGCCGATCTCCTGGCGTTTTTCCAGCAGCAGGACGCTCAGACCGGCTTCTGCCGCACGTATCGCCGCCGCCGAACCGGCGGGACCCGCGCCGGCAATGATGACGTCGTACTGCGCTTTCACGAGGAGTGCCGTCCGTTGGATGAGATCGGGGAAGGGGGAATCGGCACGAGGGGGGCAGAAACAGGGACCAGCGACAGCGCGCCCACCGGGCACATCGCCGCGCAGCGGTCACAGTCGGTGCATGTCGCCTGATCGACGGTCAGGCGCAAGCCTTGCAGGAACAGCGCATCGGGCGGGCACACGGCGACACAGGCTCCACAGGCGAGACACAGCGCCTTGTCGATGTGCAGGAGCAGGTCAGGGTGATTCTTTGTGCGGTCTAAGCGACGAATATCCATCATGGATGTCATTCATGCATAAACCTGATGGTCTGCATTGTAGCGTGAAGCTTACGCAGGGACAACCACCACGAATGAGGGGTTCAGGGCAAACGCATCAAATATCCCGATGGGGTCACAACGGACATGACGGGTCTGGTAGGGGCGGTTCGTGAACCGCCCGCGATTTCGGGCGCATCGCGATGCGCCCCTACGACGCGTTCTGGCTGCTTATGAGCCAACAACCGACTTTGATGCGTTTGCCCTGGGGGTTCCGTCGCGCGGTACTTTGATCCTGTGCCTGACCGCGCTATACTTGCTTCGTTACCGCCTTCACAAGTCAACCCTGGAGTCGCATCTCATGATGCAGCGTTCACATCGCCTTTTTGCTCTGCTGCTGCTCACCCTTGCCGCCCTGGCGAGCGCCGCCTGCGGCTCGGTCGCCACCCCGGAATGGGCGGCGGAAGCGCAGGCGACGCAGGTCGCTCTGGCGGCGACGGACGAACACCTGACCGCCATCGCCCCGACGAACACCCCAACGAACACGCCTCTGCCGACGAGTACGCCGGTCCCGCCGACGGAGACCTCCGCGCCGACAAGCACGCCGCTCCCGCCGACGGAAACACCCGCGCCGACCAACACGCCGGAGCCGCCGACCGCCACCTCTGAACCCACCCAGGCTGCGGGTGGACCTGGATCAGGCGGTGGGAACCCGCAGCCTTCGGGCGACCCGGTCGCCGGGCAGGTCGTCTTCACCACAACCTACACCACCGCCAGCGGGCAGTGGGCATGTTCGTTGTGCCATACGGCGACGCAGGACGAGATGCGCCTGATCGGACCCGGCTTGTGGAACGTGTCGGTGCGTGCCGAGACGCGCGTTGACGGGCAGAACGCCTACCAGTACGTCCGCCATTCGATCCTCGCGCCGAACGACTTCATCGTGCCGGCGGACGCCGGCGGACCGTATCCGCCCAGCCTGATGCCGCAGAATTATCAGGAAGTGCTGACGCCGGAAGAACTGGAGAACGTGATCGCCTACCTGTTCACGTTGAAGTAGGCGCGCCGCCGGTTCCCACTATCTATCGCTGTCATGCCGCCCCGTCGAGACGATCTCGACGGGGTTTTTCTTATGAGGGATTATCGCAGGCGAATGGTCTCGCTTTCGTCGCTCTCGTCGTCCATCGAGGGTGACGGCGAAACCGCCGGCACGGGTGTGCCTTGCAGCGGCAGCGTGAAATAGACCGCCGTGCCGATTCCCACCGTGCTGCGCAGCGTGATCAGCCCGCCGTGCGCCTCGATGATCTCACGGGCGGTGGGCAGCCCTAAGCCGACCCCCGGCATCTCGATGCGCCTGCCGTTGGGCAGCGTCGGCTCCCCGCGATAGAAGCGGTCGAACACGCGCGGCAGTTCATGCACGGCGATGCCCGCGCCGGTATCGCGGACGCGCAGACGGGCGTAGCCGCCTTCCGCCCCTTTGATCTCCAGCGCCACCTTGCCGCCGGGTTGGGTGTACTTGATGGCGTTGTCCAGCAGGTTGCCGATCGCCCAGCGCAGCCGCCGTTCATCCCCGACGATGGTCAACCCGATCTGCTCGATATTCACTTCCAGCGTCAGATTGGCGGCGCTGGCGGTCGCCCGCCACTCGTTGGCGGCGGCGTGAACCAGCATCTCCAGCGAGACCGGGCGCTGCGCTCGGCGGATCACCTGCTGATCGACCTGCGTCAGCTCGCGCATCTCGGTCAGCAGCTTGCCCAACGCCACATCGCGCCGCCGCGCCTCCTGGGTGAACGCCAGGGCGTCGTTACGGGACGGCGCAGCGTACTGCCCGGCATCGGCGGCATCCGGTCCCAGTTCGGCGATGACCTGTTCCAGCAGCATGGCGCGCGCCTCTTCACGGCGGACCTCGGCGGTCACGTCGCGCAGCACCAGCACCATGCCGATCGGACGCTCGGCGACGGAACGCAGCGGCGCAGACTGCGCGCTGAGGATGCGCCCATCGACTTCGATGCGCTGGGGGATGCCTGTCGGCGTCACGCTGTGCGTGCTGATGCCGCCCAGAGTCTCTACGACGGCGGCGGTGATGTCGCGGTCGGTGGCGCGTTTGAAGAAGTTGTAGCGCTCGCCGATTAGCTGGCGCGCCGGTTCGTTGATGAAGGTCACGCTGCCATCGATGTCGTAGACCACCACGCCATCCGGCACGGACTCGATCATGGCGGTGAAGTGTTCCAGTTCGCGGCGCTGACGGCGGAGGCTGTTGCGCAGCTCTTCCTGCTTCTCCTGCACGCGGGCGGCGTAGCGGTCGAGCGCATAGCCCAGTCTGCCGACCTCATCGGTTGGACGCATGCCGGTCGGCTCGCTGACTTCGCCCACCGCCAGCCGTTCGGCGACGATGCGAATCTTGTCCACCCGGTCCAGGATGAGGCGCACGATCAGCACGGCGGCGACCAGCACGCCCGCCGCGACAATCGCCAGCGTGATGGCGATCAGCTGACGGGCGGCATCCCCGGCGATGGGCGGGTCCGCCTGCATGAAGACGGTGACTTCCAGCCCAGCGAAGTCGGCGACCGAGGCGCTGAGGTAATCCACGCCGTCGAGCGTCACCTCCGCCGTGTCGCCGCCGGAATCCGCGCCCGCATCAAGGAAGACGGCGCGGGTGGCGGCGCGGGTGGCGCGGGTCGGATCATCGATGCGAACATCCACCGCTGCGCCCGCCTGGGCGACCTGGAGCAGGCGTTCCTGGGCGACGCCGACGAACGCCGTCGCGCCATTTTCCAGCGGCGCGCGGATCATGAAGACGTTGCCGGGCATTTCGCCGGCGACCGTCCCATCGCTGACCAGCGAGAGCGCGTCCAGCCCCGCCAGCCGAGCATAATTGGCGACGGCAGTTTCCAGCCGGGCGACATCGCCCGATTCAAAGGCGTCGCGCCCTTCGGGGGTCCGCAGGAAGCCGGAAGCGGCGTCGGTCTGTTCCAGGAAGAACTGCTGAAGGCGTTCGGCGACCGCCCGCGTGTTGCCGTCCAGCAGCAGCGCGCGCATCTCGCCCCCGCCGACGGTCATCCCCCGCGAGACCAGATAGACGCCCAGGACCGACGCTGCCAGCACGACCGCGAAGACCGGCAGAAGCAGCCGCCAGCGCAGCGAGAGGTAACGCTCAGCACGTGGATTTGTGGGTGAACCAGCCTGTGACATCGGCGCGCAACCCCGATGGACTTAGCACATCATCCGTTAAGGATAGCACAAAGCCCGTCGTCACGCATGACGCCGTGAGTCTTCGGCGGGAGTGATCTGGCGATTGATTTTCAGGACCTGCGGCGCTACCTTTTGCCGCCGCAGGTGTTACTGAAATTGGGAACAGATGCGATCGCAATGCTCAACGCCGGCGCACCTCTGCCAGATTGCAGACTGGTGGAAGGCTTAGCGCGCCGGCGGGTGATGGCGGTCGTCAGGGTAAAGGTTGACCATGGCCTTTAACGACTTATTTCAAGCTCTTGCGCAGCGCGATCCGGCGGAAGCCGAACGCGCCTTCGCCCGTGAGGCTGCGCTCCACACCCCCGATCCCACCGTAGAACTGGCGGGCGTCAAACGGGTCGCCCTGTTCGCTGAAGCTTTCCTGCCCAAGGTCGATGGCGTCTCCAAGACGGCATATCTGACCCTGCGCTACCTGCGCGACACCGGGCGCGAGGTGATCGTCTTCGCCCCGGATATCGCCCCGCATCAGGTCGCCGGCAGTGAAGTCATCCCGCTGCCCTCGATCGGCTTTCCTGCCGCGCCGGAATCGCGCCTGGCGATTCCGCACCCGCTGGTGTCACAAAAGCTGCACGAGTTCCAGCCGGACCTGATCCACCTGTTCAGCCCGGCGCTGCTCTCGGTGAGCGGCATGCTGGTCGGGCGGCAGATGCACATCCCGGTGATCGCCAATTATCAGACCGACCTGCCGGGCTATGCCGAAGCCTACGGCGTCTCCTTCCTGAGCGGCATCGTGTCGGACTGGCTGCGCTTCATCCACAACGGCTGTCACCTGACGCTCGTCCCCTCCAACTGGACGCTGCGCGAGCTGCGCCGGAACAAGTATCACCGCCTGCGCCGCTGGGGACGGGGCGTCAACGGCGATCAGTTCAACCCGGCGCGGCGGTCGGCGGCATGGCGCGCCCGACTGCTCAATGGGCGCGATCCGAATTCGCTGCTGTGCATCTACGTCGGGCGGCTGGCGAACGAGAAGCGCATCGATCTGCTGCTGGAGACGGCGCGCACGCCCGGCGTGGCGCTGACCATCATTGGCGACGGCGCGCTGCGCGAAGAGCTGGAGGCGCGCTTCGAAGGCACCGGCACGCATTTCACCGGCTACCTGTTCGGCGAAGACCTGGCGAATGCCTACGCTGCCGCCGACGTCTTCATGTTCACCGGCGCGAAGGAGACCTTCGGGCAGGTGGTGCAGGAGGCGCAGGCGTCCGGCTTGCCGGCGGTGATCATCGACCAGGGCGGCATCACCGATCTGGTGCAGGACGGCGTGACCGGCTTCATCTGCCCGGCGAACCCCTTCGACTTCGCCGACGCCGTGATCCGCCTGCGCGACGACCGCGACCTGCTGGCGCGCCTGTCGGCGAACGCCCGCGCCGCCGTCGAGCGCAACTCGTGGGACGCGGTGATGGTCCAGCTTGAAGGGTACTATCGCGAAGCGGTCGCGCTCAATGACCGCCTCAACCGGGTTCAGCTTCCGCCGCGCTGGGGGTTGAACCTCTTCAGCTGGCGTCCGCAGGATTTGTTCCAGACGCTCCTTCCCAGGAATTAGACTCATGACCGACAGCACCGCCAAGACCGTCGCCCTGATCGCCCACGACAATAAGAAAGAGACGATGATCGCCTTCGTCGCCGCGCACCGGGACGTGCTGGCGAAATATCATCTGATCGCCACCGGCACGACCGGCGGCTTGATTCAGGAACGCTGCCACCTGCCGGTGACGCGCATGCTCTCCGGTCCGATCGGCGGCGACGCGCAGATTGCGGCGCAGGTCGCCGAGGGGAAGATCGCAGCGGTCTTCTTCTTCATCGACCCGCTCGGGGCGCATCCCCACGACCCGGACATCAACTCGCTGCTGCGCATCTGCAACGTCCACGATGTGCCGCTGGCGACCAACCCGGCGACGGCGGCGTTCATCATCTCGTCGGAGCGAGCGCTGTAGCGCTGTGTGCGGCGGCGTAGGGGGAGCGGCGGGCAGGCGCGTTCGAACGGCATTGACTCGACCGGTGAAACCGGCATAATCGCGATTCATGCGAATCGTGACCGCTTTCCTCCTGTTGATCCTGCTCGCCGGCTGCAACCTGAACGCCCCGGAGACACCTGCCGTGCTGGACGGCGCGGCGGTCGAACCGGCGCTGGCTCAGGACGCCTCGGCGACGCCCTTCATCCCGACCGCTACCCCCGAACCCACCCTGCCGCCCACGCCGACCCTCCCGCCGGAGCAGGTGCTCCTGCTCGGCGACCGCCAGCTCCTCAACGGCACCTACCAGGAGGCGGCGCTGACCTATCAGGTGGTGCTTCAGCAGGGCGGCGCACCCCCCGACGCCCAGGCAGCCGCCTATTACGGCATCGGACGGGCGGCACTGCGCGAAGGCTTGTTCGCCGAAGCCGCCGATCACCTCAAGCGCCTGCTGGAGGAATTCCCGCAGAGCAGCTACGCCCCGCGCGCCCGCTTCCTGCGCGGCGAAGCCTATCTGGGGACCGGCGCGTGGCAGCTCGCCATCGACGACCTTCAGACCTACATGACCCTTCAGCCGGAGATGCTCGACAGCTACGCGCTGGAACGCATCGCCGACGCGCAGCTGGCGCTCGGTCAGCTGGAGCTGGGCATCGCCAGCTATCAGCGCGCCGCCGAAGCCAGCCGCGCCACCGTGCCGGCGCTGGCGCTGCGCGAACGCACCGCCCTGGTGCTGATCAACGCCGGTCGGACGGCGGAAGCAGTGGCGCAGTACGACGCCATCCTGGCGGTGGCGCAGAACGCCGCTTACCGCGCCGACATCGCCATGCGTGCGGCGCGGGCGCTGTTCGACGCCGGCGACACGGCGGGCGCGCTCACCCGCATGGCGGCGATCCTTCAGGAGACGCCGGAGACGCCCCAGGCGTACGAAGCGATGCAGATTTTGCGCCAGAACGCCCAGCCGGTCGATGAATACCTGCGCGGGCGCATCGCCTTCGCCTATGGCGACTATCCCGCCGCCGTCGATGCCCTCAACCGCTGGGCGGCGTCGCGCAGCAGCGTCGGCGAAATCCCTGCGGCGTTCCACCTGCTGCTGGGACAGGCGTACCGGGCACTCGGCAACACCGAAGCCGCCGTCACCGCCTTCCAGACCATCGTTGAGACCTACAAGACCGATCCGCTGTTCGGCGCGGCGCTGCTGGAACAGGGGCGAACGCGCTTTCTGGCGGACGACATCCCCGGCGCGATCGGCGCTTACGTCAGCATCGCCGATACCTACGGCTACCTGCCCGAAGCGGCAGAGGCGCTGTGGCGCGCCGGCTACCTGTACAGCACCAACGATCAGCCGGACGAGGCGAACGTCCTGTTCGAGCGGCTGGCGGACGAGCATCCGAACACCCAGCAGGCGGTCGATGGCTTGTTCCTCGCCGCCACCAACGCCTACCGCCGGGGCAACATGACCGCCGCCGAGCGCTACTATGCCGAACTGGGCGTCAAGGCGGCGGGCGAAGACCAGGCGACTGCCTATTTCTGGCTGGGACGGCTGGCGCTTCAGCGGGGCGACTCGACGGCGGCGGGGCAGGCGTTCGGACAGGTGATCGCCGTCGCGCCGGATTCGTTCTTCGCCGCCCGCGCCCGCGACATCATCGACGGACGCGCGGCGTTCGCCCGCCCGGCTCAGCTTCAGTTCAGCTTCGACGACGCGGCGCAGATCGCCGAAGCCGAGTCCTGGCTGCGGGCGACTTTCAGCCTGACCCAGGAAGGCGCGCTGTGGCAGCTTTCGCCAGAACTGACCGCCGCCACCCAGCGCGGGGCGGAACTGTGGGCGGTCGGGGCGATTGACGAAGCCGCCGCCGAGTTCAACAGCGTGGTTGAAGCCCACCGCGAGAACCCGCTGGCGTCTTACCAGCTGGCGATTCATCTGCGCGGCATCGGAGCCTACTATTACTCCGTGCTGGCGGCGTCCTACGTCATCCGCGCCGCCAACGTCGGCACGCTGGCAGCGCCGCCGTTCATCGCCCGCATGCGCTACCCGGCGTACTATCTGGACCTGGTGCTGCGCGAGGCGGAGCGCTATGAGGTCGATCCGCTGCTGATCCTGTCGCTGATCCGCCACGAGAGCCTGTTCAACACCTTCGCCACCGCCGCCGCCGGCGAAAAGGGGCTGACCCAGGTCGTGCCGGGCACGGCGCAGTACATCGCCGAGCAGCTTGGATTCCCCGACTACCAGCACAGCGATCTGTTCAGCCCCTATGCCGGCATCGCCTTCGGCGCGTTCTACCTGAACGAGCAGCTGGACCGCTTTGACCAGAACACGACGGCGGCGCTGGCGGGCTACAACGCCGGACCGGGGCGCGCCATCGAGTGGCTGGAGGTGAGCGGCGGCGACCCCGACCAGTTCATGACGGCGATCAGCATCGACAGCACGCGGACCTACGTCGAGCGCATCTACGGCTATCACGCCATCTACCGGGCGCTGTACGGCGTGGGGTAGGGGGCGGGTCCCGCGATACGCGAGGGATGACGGTTCACCGGGGGCGGTTCACGCACACGACGGGCGGTTCACGCACACGACGGGCGGTTCACGAACCGCCCCTACACACACGCCGGTTGCGTAGGGGCGCATCGTGATGCGCCCGCCGCCCGGTTTTGATGCGTTTGCCCTGCCCTGGACCCCCGCTTTTTGCCTCTTTCCGGGCGGCTTCATATACTCATCGGAGCTATCGCCTATACCCAGCCCGGCCGCGCGCCCC
>JAEURA010000265.1 GCA_016789005.1 Anaerolineae bacterium | reverse complement strand
CTCACCTCCGCCAGCGCTCCGGAGTTGGCGTCATAGTCATAGGTGAGCATCTCACCGCTGGCCAGCTCCTGCGACAGGACATAACCGGACTCCGCGAACTTCACGGTCGAGTGGCTGGCCGTCGTCAGCGTATACGCTTCTTCGTTCGTGTCCCAGACGATTGAAGCGACGACGCCGGCCGTCCCTTCGTAGAAATCCGGACTCGTTTCGACGAAACTCGCCTGAGCGCCGTTTCCCCAATAGACGATGATTTCGTTTGGCGACCCGACGATCTTGGAGAGGAACATCGCGTGGCTGTGCGTCCAGCCCAGGCCCATGAACTGGTAATCGTCGTGGGCATTCTGGCGGTACACGCGCTTCAGATCCAGTGAGCCAAAAGGCGAATGAACCTGGAGATCCATCACCTCTTCCTGCTTCTCGCCATCCCGAATCGTGATCGGGTTGCCGAGCTTCTCCTTGCCGGTCACGACGATTCCACAGACCGGATCGCAGGGATTAATGTGCTCACCAGGACCGTTCCAGAAAACGTGAACCGTCCCAATCGAGTTGTTTCGCCCCGGCGCGCCGACGATGACGTCGTCGTTGGTCATCGCCATCGATGTCGCATAACTGTCGTTTGCGGCGGCGCCGCTGAGACTGACGGTCCCGCTGACCTGCCAGGACGACCCTGAACGAATGAAGTAGTAAGCGATGCCGCGCCCACTGCTGAAGAAGGGGCTTCCCACCAGCGCAGCCTTATCGCTGATCGCCACCGTCTGTCCAAAACGATCGTTGGCGGCGGCGTTGATGAGCAGCGTCGCTTCCAGCGCCCAGGACGTCCCGTTCCAGGCGTAGACGAAGGCGCTTCCCGTATCCGTTCCATACGACGTGTTGCGCCGAGGACTGCCCACGATCACCCGCAAACCATTCGGACTCATGTCGACCGACGTGCCGAAGTTGTCTTCGAATTCGCCGGTGCTCAGGGTGAGCTTCTGCTGGAAGCTCCAGGTGCTTCCGGTCCTTGAATAGAGGTAAGCCGCGCCCTGAGCCACCACCGGCTCGTCGTAGGCGCTGGCGCCAATAATGAGCTTGTTTCCCCGAACGGCGAGCGAACAGCCAAACAGGTTGTCATTCTGACCGCCGGCGGTGATCTTCTGCTGCTGCGACCACGTCGTGCCGCTGCGGACGAAGACGTAGGTGGCGCCCTGATCGATGTCCACTACCGGCGCGTAAGGAGCGCCTGCGGCCACCGTATCGCCGTTCACAGACACTGCGAATCCCAGCCGGTCGGACGCCGACGGATCGGCAGCCGTGACCTTCTGCTGCTGCGTCCAGGTCGTGCCGCTGCGCGTGAAAATGTAGACTGCACCGGCATCCGAAGTGCCGCCAATGTGGGCATCTGCGGCTCCCACCGCAATCGTGTTGCCATCGATACTGACCGCGTAGCCAAAATGATCTCCGCTCGCGCCATCGGACGCGACGAGCTGGGCCTGTTGTGTCCAGACATTCGTCGCGATGTTGCGGACGAAGACGTACACGACACCGGATTCGGGTCCAGAGCCGCCGTCGGCGCGGTATGCTCCAACCACCGCGGTCGTCCCGCTGATCGAGACTGCGAAGCCGAACTTGTCGCCCGCCGCTCCATCGTCAGCCGTCACCAGTCTGGAGTGCTTCACCAGCGGATCCACGGTAATCGGGTATACAGCGTCGTGAACGTCAAACACGATCGAGGCGTACGCCTCGGAGCCCTCTTCACCAAGCGAGAACCGAGACGGCAGGGCGCGACCGGTGGCATCGCTGACGTAGAGCTGCCCATAGTTGAGAACACAGTCGTTGTCTGCGTCGACCAGGTCGATGCTGCCATCCTCCTTGCGCACCACTGCCGAGAGATCTCCCTCAAAAGCAATCCTGAGTGCAAGCTGCCGGGCGGTTGCACAGTGAGACGGTGGCGCTGCCAGCGTGAAACCCTGCTCCAGTCCAAGCGGACCATTCAGGTACCACTCCGTCAATTCTGGATGCCGATACTCAACGCGGTTCGCGACACCCACGGGCTCAACAGCATCGCAGCGGAGCAGTTGATCAGGGGAGCCATAGCCCGCCAGGCGCATGGTCCAGCGCCACGGGGTGTCCCAGGAGGTCGCCTCGATGCCGCTGCCGTCAAAGTGGTAAGTAAGGCGTTCATCCGGGTTCTCCGCACGGAGACTGGGAGCCTCCGCCTGGATACGATAGCTGTCGCCAGCGGCCCGCTGAACATGGTGAACGATCGCCGGAACGATCTGGTCGTGGATTGAAGGGGCGTTTCCAAAAGTATTCATATCATTCTCCAGTATGAAAGTCTTTTTGAGCTGGACCCTGCGCTGTCGAAGTCGCTCTATTGAAGGCGACGGATCACAATCGCAAGGTCCATCTGTGTCGCTTACGAAATCTTCCGCTGCTCTAGCCTGCCATCGGTGCCGCTTCGCCCTCCTCGGGCGATGCGACGCTGAAAGGCTGCCAGTTCGGAACAGGCTTCAACACGAGTACAGCTCGGCTCGTCGCGTAGCTGCTGGTGATCGGTTCGATCTGCAGCGTCGACTCCACCGCGAACCCATAGTCGCGCTCCAACGTTTGCAGCATCAGCTGCAGGAGTGCCTGTGCTTGCTTGAAGCGTTCTTCTGAATTCAAGATGTTCTCCTTTTAGGTCAACAGCCCGTAAGTACGCATTGCGTTGTAGACGATCTGAAGCATCGACTGCTCATTGGCGCCGTAGGTTGCCGCCGCAGTCTTCGCTCCACCCGTCTGCCGAACCACCGGAGTGGCGCCCAGGAACCCAATCATGGGCGCACTCCCCGATGCTTCGATCGCCAGGCCTTCACGTTCCGCTGTGTCATAGACACTCAGAATCATCTTGGCTTTTCGGCTGGCGTCGGTCGCCGTCGCCCACTGAGTGCGGATGCGCCCTTGATCCCGGTTATTGGTCGTGGTTGACTTGGCCTGGAAAATCGCTGTAACCCCAAATCCGGCGGCCGGTGTTCCTGAGCTGTTGTGACGAAGAATGCCGGCGCTCGGTGTAGTGTTGGTGCCACTGTCCGAAACGGTCGCGGTGACCGAAGTCGTCGCATTCAACGCAGTGAACGTACCCGCGGCAGGAGTCGTCCCGCCAATCGCTGGCGGGCTGGCAAGCGCCGAAGAAATGTCCGCAGCAGCCAGAGTACGGAATGCAGGTGCCGCCGCGCCGCCCGATGAGGGTCCCGCAAAGATCTGATTGGCGCTCTGGTTTGTCAGCCCCATACTCAACGTGCCAGCCGTGGTCACTGGCGAGCCGGTTACCGAGAAGATACTCGGCGCGGACAACCCGACGCTGGTAACAGTGCCGCCGCTTCCCGCGGGAGTCTGCCAGGTGGCATTGCCGCTTGCGTCGGACGTGAGCACTTTTCCCGATCCCGCATCCGGCGTCAACCGGAATGCAGCGGTGATAACTTCGTTCGCGCTCAGCTCACCGCTGTTGGCCATCGACGCAACGACCGTGCCATAGCGATTCTGCCAGCGCTGGATGTCTGTGACGCTCGACTGATTGCCGCTCTCCTGCACCACCAGCTGCACCATGTCGCCCGCGCCGGCGATACGCACCTCTCCAGTGGCTGAGACCGTGGTGACGGGATATCCCGCGTAGGTCTGGATCTGCACCAGGTCCACCGTCTGCGACGGGCTGCCCTTGACTGTCAGCTGCGTGTTGTCGCCTCGCCCTTCGATCCAGGTCGCCCCGGTCCCGGACACGGACATCAGCACACTGCCGTCCGATGCCTCCAGCCGCAGCATGTCCTGGCTCTGGCCGGAACTGCCTTTGGCAAACAGCCTTACATCGTCCGCCTGGCCCCAGACACGCCACGCCCCATTTGGGCTCAAGTGCGCAACCGGCGTTCCATCCTGCTTCTCCAGCCGCAGCAGATCCGCCGTCTGAGTGGCAGCGCCTCGTACCGTGAACTGAATCACATCCGTCGAGCCAATGAGCGTGAGCGGCGCGCTCAGCGCACCACTGCCACCAACGACGTATTCAACGCCAGACGAGTCCTTCGCGTACAGCGTCGGCACCCCGCCTGTCAATTTGGGATAGAGCTTGATGAAGTTTGCTGGTGGATTCGCGCCGGGGCTGGAAGCAAGCACAGACAGCTCCTGATGCCCGCCCACGTGAACCGTTCCCTGACCCGTATGGATCGCGTAGTTGGTCGAGCCTTGAGTGAGGTCCGGGATGCGCAGGCCATATAGATTGGTAATCGCGCCCGAGTTGATCGGCACAGCCGCCTCAAAGGCAGCGGCGTCGAGAATACTGCCGCTTGTATCGTTTGAAATCGATCCCTCAACGCCGACTGCACGCGACGTGTAAGCACCTGTGGTGGTCTGTGCAGCGCCCCGGATACCCGTTATTTGCTTGACTCGGTTTCCGCCGGTCCCTCTCTGGTTCACGGATACGAAATCGCCGGCCCGGAATTCGGCGTCAGTCACAGTTCCGCTGTTATCGTTGATGACTTTCGCCCGCAGAGCCGTCTGAAGGGTGGTAATCCCGCCGCTGCCAAAAAGCTCAAGTTCGTGAACCGCCCACGTCAAGGCTGAACCGAGCGCGCCGGTGAACCGGCCGAGGGCGTGGAGTCCTCGCTTGGGTTTCGGAGAGCTTGGGTTCAGATCGCCGCCAGCCTCGATAAAGGCTTCAGGCGTACTCACGCCAAGATCCCCAATCTGCAGCTTTCCTTCACTTGTGATCCGCACCAACTCCGCGCCTGTGCTGTCTTCCCACGTCTGCAGCGGCTCAGATTGCGCGCTGTGACCCTGCACGCGCACCTGCACCTCATCCGCAGACCCATCCACAAAAACCTGTTCGTCAAATATCTGTGCCATTCAAGAAACTCCTCGTGTAATAAGGCACTTTACGTTTTGAAACGCCCCTCATCCGTAAGGCGGATCTCCAGAGATATGTCGCGCATCGGGCGAATCCTGTAACGAGAGGCGTTTCAGCCTGATTCCCAGCGCTGTTCAGCTGTTACTCAGGATTTGGCTTCGCCATGTCTTCGCATCACTGATGTTCATCTGCGTCTTCTGTGCTGGTCGATTCGGCCCATTTGCTTTCACGCTTCTCCAGGTAGGATCGCAGATACTCGATCTCGATTCGTTTCTGCTCCACCTGGCATTCCAGCTCTTTCACGCGCTTTCGGAGTCCTCGAACCTGCCGTCGCATACTGGCAATTGACTGAAGCTCCTCGCGAGACTCGCTCAGTTTCAGGCGCATCTGGGCGACTTCTTCCTCAGCCACTTCCAACTTACGTTTGGCTGAGTCGAGTTGTGCCTCCAGCCGTTCTGCACGCTGGCGTTCTTGCGCGGCGAATTCGTTGACAAGTTCCTGTGCCTTGGCCTCGCCGTGTGCGCGTAGTGACTTTGTCCTCAAGTATGTGTAGCCCGGACCGGTGACTAGAAAGAAAACGATCAGCCCGATCAATCCGTACTGATCCAGCACTTTGAAAAACAAGTCGTTTACATCGGTCATGCTGCTCCTTTCTTGCGCCTCCCTGGATGGATGCACGAGCTCACCGGCGCACGATGGTGAGCGAATGCGCTCCCAAAAAGGATTAAGTACTCAAGAATTCTTTGCCCGCACGTCACGTGTCATGCTTCCTCAATATAGCACGTATGTTCTGAATTGAGCGCCCATTTGCTCGGCCATTTGGTCCAGAATTCATGGCGCTGGCTCATCAGGTAGCAGTCCGATTCCACGCGCTCGGCCAGGTTCCCGAACCAGCAGCCCTTTTGCCTCAAGTCGGTCGAGGCAGCGTACGACCGTCGCCTTGCTGACGAAGCATGCAGACGCGATCTCTCGTTGACTGGGGGGAAAGTGATGGTCCCTCATATACTGCTGCACAAACGTATACACATCCTGACAGATTGGCTCGTTGCGAAGTGTCTTCATTCTTCTCACGCGAAAAAATCCGCGCATCATCCTTTCACGGCAGCGCTTGTAACAGAAATCCAACGAAGCACTATACAGCATTTAGAACATGTGTTCAATTTGCAATGCGGTATGATATGGTAAGGATTGTGTATGAATACATAAGTCTGCGGGGATTTGGCAGGTTTTCGGAGCTCCTGCGAGAATGGTTGACAAACTCTGGAAGCTACGAAAAGGTATCCATTTCGGAAAACTGTGGCGAGTTGACTAGAGTCAACAGATGGGGTAATACAAGACTCGTCTCAAGACACAGCTGGTACTATCCGCGCCGATTGCAGACGGCACTTAGTGGCGGGGAAAGTCTAGCAAGGGTAGCAATACATCGCGAGCGTCTGAGTTTGTGGTACTCTGTTTACGCTGCCGTCGGCACCTCAGAGGTCTCCCTAACTGGTTCGAATCCTGTTGGGTCGTTGAGGGAGAAATGACCCCGGAAGGTATCGGGATCCAGCCCGTTTTGGCGACTTCGAGGCGATGATTCATCACGCCACCCAGACGATTCTGGCCCGGCTCTACCGCCTACCCCCGACCCGCGATGACACGATCCGACTGCGTTACGCACAGGGAGGGCGCCTCTCCGCGCTGGCGCGGGAGTATGGGCTGTCACCGGCGAGGATTCACCAGATTGTGAATCCCAAGCAGTAGACATCTCACACGGACGGCCGGGCATAATGTAGACCGTCTTGAGGCGCCCCTCCCTAACCGAGGTTACACACAGACCCTAGTGCGGCGCCTTTATAACCTTTGGCACCTTCGCTTCAAGGATCACGTCAATGAGCTTCGGCACTTCGGTCGGTAGGGTTACGGGCGGCCCAACTTTCCTTGATTTCTCGATGAAGACATAGGCATCGCCATCTAGCCTGAGTTCGCTTGCACTGTATCCCATTTTATCGAGAAGTTGTTTTGCCAAGTCATACAATCCGGCCTGACACAGCGATCTGACTCGAGCATTGAACGGGGTCAGAAAACTCGAGGGAAAATCAGCTTTTTCATGAATATACCCCATCAAAGCCGCCGCGAAGTACGCCACTTCCCTCGAATCAGCGCCTTCAGCCGACAACGCCGAAATCTCCCTAAATGTTGCTCCCTTAACTGAAAGCTGGTAGCCTGGCAACTTCGCTTCGATCGTCGATAGATACTTGACGAACCGC
>JAEURA010000023.1 GCA_016789005.1 Anaerolineae bacterium | reverse complement strand
TGGGAATGAAAGCAGTTGCCGGCATCAGCCCGGCTAAGCGAGCGTCGCCCGCTGGTCGAGCCGGGTGAGCTGATCGTGCAGCGTGAGGATCGGCGCAATATCGGGATGGACCGTCTGCGAACCGGTCGACGTCACCAGACGGCAGACCGAAACATCGAGACTGGCCTGTTCATACGTGCGCAGCCAGCGCCGGTGATCGTCCTCTTCCTCGCTGCTCATCCGTGGGTAGCGCCCCGGCAGCCCCGCCCCGATCCGCCACGGTTTGGGAGTCAGTCTGGCGCGAAAACTGGACTGCTGCCGGCACAACCGCACGTACAGGGGATCGCTGTGGAGCGCGGTCAGGATGGCGTGGGTGTCGGCGCCGTTCGGGTCGAAGGTCTGGCTGGTGACCAGGCAGCGCAGCCCGGCGCAGGTCCGGTAGATGTGCAGTCCCAGGTCGGGATGCTGCCGCGCCCAATCCAGCACACGCGCCACCGCCTCCGCCTCAGGGCTGGACGGCTGGACCCCGCGCAGCCGGTTGAAAAGGGATCGGGGCGAGAGCGAGGTATGTCCCTCCGGGAAATCGATGTCGATGAACATCGCCCCGGCGGCATTCATGATCAGCGCCCCGTAACCATTCCGGGTGATGATGCCGACCTCCGCGCCGTCCGCGCTGCTGACCGTCTGGACGATTTCCTCACGCAGCACCCGCTCGCCATAGGGATATGCCGGTATGGCGTTCCCGGCTTCAAGGCGCTGTGCCGTCTCATTCAAATGGGCTTCAGCTTTTCGCTGCGCTTCAGCAGTGCTGGTGTTCGACCACTCCCACACAGCCAGATCGATCATCCGGCGCTGAGTTCTCACCGGACGACTGCCGCTTTTTGCCCAGTACTTCGGAATGTTCATCGCGCTTCCTGACCTCTCATGCTCTAGCACTCCGGATCGTCTCGTCGATGCTCTCCTGCGGGCGTCCCAGGCGGCGCAGCACGGCGATCATCCCCAGGATGCGCACCTGAACCAGCCGCCGCCGCTGATCGGGATCGCCCGCGCGCTCGATGCGCAGCTCGGCGCGGAGCAGGGCGTCGGCTTCGGCACGCAGCGGGGCGGGGTCCCACGTCGCAATCACAGCGACAGGATCGCCCGTCCAGGCATCCAGTTTGCCCAGGGCGGTCACGGCGTCCGCCAGCCGTTTGCGGAAGCGAGCCACCTGCGCCTTTGACCGTTCCAGGTCGGCAGCCAGCAGCACGGCGATCTGCAGGTCCTCGTCGGGCGCGCCCAGCCCGCGCAGGTGATCCCGCACCTTCACGACCCGCGCGGCGATCCCCTCGCCATCGGTCAGGCTGCGCATGTGCTCCCACAGATCGGCAGGCTCAGCGAGCAGCCGCGCCTGACGGTCGATCAGGTAGTCCTCCGCCGCCTCGGTGAACAGCTTCAGCGCGGCGGCGATGGCATCTTCGCGGCGGATGTGTTCCGGCAGCGCGGCGATCTCCGCCTCCAGGGCTTCGACGCGCTTCAGGATGTCCGGGCTGCCGAAGCGATCATAAAGCTGGTTTTCGCGCTCCAGGGCGGCTTTCAGCGTCTTCAGGCGTTCACGCGCTTCATGATCGTTCATCGGCAGCTCCGGGTCCTGGGCGTTAGCTCAACACGTCGCGCACGCGGTCAAACAGGTGATCGATCAGGATTTGCACGGTCGATTTGTGATGCGGCGCAAGCTGGTGCATCATGTCACCGCCGTCGAACACGCTGACCGCCGACTGGATGCGGTCGTCGGCGACCCGCGCGATCAGGATGCCCATGACCGAGATGCTGCGTCCGGTTGGCTCCAGTTCGCGGAAGGTGCCGGTATGCGTGCCGGCGAAGGTGTACTGGACGACCACCCGGTCGCCTTCAGCAACCATGTCGTTGATGGTGAAGTGAATATCCGGGAAGGCGGTGCGGAAGAGCGTCACGCGGCGCTTCAAGCCATCGCGACCGAGCGTCTGCCCGTGCGCCTGTGCCGAACCGTCCGTCTGGACCGGCGCATCGAGGATGTAGGTGTCGGCGTAAATCTCGTCGATGACATCGAGGAGACCCTGGTTGAGAACTTCTTCAAAGTGGCGGCGTAGAATCTGTTTGTTGGCAGCGGTCACGGGGGTGTCCTGTTGTAGTGGGCAGCTAAAGGTGATGCCGCTGATTATAGGGGATGTTGCGCGGGAGTCAGCGTCGAGTTTTCGCGGCTCAGAACAGGTCCAGCCCGATGAGGGCGGCACGCTCAATGACGGTGCGCCGCAGGGCATCGGAGACATAGCTCATGCGGGTTCTGCCAGCTTTTCTCGCGCCCGAATCTTGAGTTGGCGAACGAAGTGCTCCAACTGCAAATAGCTGTCCAACTCTGCGCGCTCGGCATCATTGAGCGTGCTGTTCCGGCTGCCGTCGAGCAGATAGCGGAGTTGTTCTTGCGCCGCCTCAGAAGCTTGCAGCGCAATCACCTGCTGCGGCGTGGGCGCAGACAGCAGGAAATCCAGTATTTCACGTGTGGGATTGACCATCAGGTTGTGCCCCTTAAAACCCCCTGGATTATACGCTACACTTCCTTGCGTCACCAAACGGAAGGGGTGCGCGGGTGGATCCGCTGTTGTTCGTGCCGGTGATGGTGGTCGGGTTCGCGACGGCGCTCGGAATGACGCCGCTCTCCCGCGCCATCGCCCTGCGCCTGGGCGTGGTCGATAAGCCCAACCAGCGCAAAATTCACACCGATCACAAGCCGCTCATGGGCGGGCTGGCGATCTTCGCCGGTTTCACCCTGGCGATCCTGCTGTTCGTCCTGCCGCATCACCTGCTGGAGCTGGGCGCGCTGCTCCTGGGCGCGGCGCTGCTCGCCGTCGTCGGCTTGATCGACGACCGCTACGATCTCGGCATCCGCGTCAAACTGGTCGCTCAGGCGGTCGCCGCCGGCATCCTGATCCTGGGCGGCATCCACATCCAGCTGTTCAACACCCCGCTGCTCGATTACCCCCTCACCGTGCTGTGGGTGGTGACCCTCACCAACGCCGTCAACTTTCTCGACAACATGGACGGGCTTTCAGCCGGGCTGAGCGCCATCGCCGGGCTGTATTTCACCTTCCTCGCCTACAACGAGGGGGTAGCGCTGGTCAGCGCCCTGGCGGCGGCGCTGGCGGGCAGCGCCATCGGCTTCCTGATCTACAACTTCAACCCTGCCAGCACCTTCATGGGCGACATGGGCGCGCTGGTGCTGGGCTTCGTCCTGTCCGCCCTGGGAATCGAACTGCGCTTCGGGGCGCAGCCGCTCAGCGTCACCTGGATGGTGCCGATCCTGGTGCTGGCGCTGCCCCTCTTCGACATCTGCCTGGTGGTCTTCACCCGCCTCAGCGAGGGGCGCTCGCCGGGACAGGCGGGCAAGGATCACACCTCGCACCGGCTGCTCAGCCTGGGCTTGAGCCAGCGCCGGGCGATCTTCGTCCTCTACGGCGGCTGTGCCGTCTTCGGCGCGCTGGGCGTGCTGGTCAGCCGCGAACCGCCGGAACGCGCCCTGTGGATCGGCTTGGGGGCGCTGGCGCTGCTCGGCGGGCTGTTCCTGCTGATGATGTTCATCCGCCGGCGCTATCAGTTGAACAAACCCACGCCGCCAGCGCCGCCGCCGACGCCTTCTGCTGCCGGCTGATGTCTGCCGGAGACAGGCTGCAACCATGAAAGTCGCGCATCTGATTAAAGCGACGCGCATCGCCGGGGCGGAGCGTCACCTGCTGATCCTGCTGCCCGGTCTGCGGGCGCGCGGCGTCGAGGTCCGCCTGCTGCTGCTGGTCGAGCCGGACAAGCCGGTCCAGGATTTCGGCGACGCGCTGGTCCGGGGAGGCGTCCCGGTCGAACGCATCGTCATCCGCCGCCACAGCGACATCAGCGTGATCGGCAGGATTCGCGCGGCGCTGCTGCAAGACAAGCCGGACATCCTGCACACCCACCTGATCCACGCCGATCTGTTCGGCGCGGCGGCGGGGCGTCTGGCAGGTGTGCCGCACCGGGTCATCAGCCGGCACAACGACGATCCCTTTCGCCGCCGCCCGGCGCTGCGCCTGATGAACCGCATCCTGTGGGGCATGTCGGACGCGGGCATCGCCATCAGCGAGGCGATCCGCCGCTTCTGCATCGAGGTCGAAGGCGCGCCGCCGGAGAAGATTCAGACCATCCATTACGGTCTGACGCCCACGCCCTCGAACGATTTCAACCAGCCGCGCGCCGACCTGCGCCGCGGCCTGAACCTGCCGTCCGACGCGCTGATCGCCGGGGTGGTCTGCCGGCTGATCGAGCAGAAAGGCGTCACCTACGCCCTGAAAGCCTTCGCCCAGCTCGCCGAACGGCATCCGTCGGCGCATCTGGTCATCGTCGGCGACGGCGCGCTGCGCGGCGATCTGGAAGCCGAGGCGGGGATGCTCGGCATCGCGGGGCGGACGCACTTCCTGGGCTGGCGCGACGACGCCGCGCAGGTGATGGCGGGCTTCGATGTGCTGCTCATGCCCAGCCTGTGGGAAGGGTTCGGCATCGTCATGCTGGAGGCGATGGCGGCGGGGGTGCCGATCATCGGCTCGGACGTGAGCGCCATCCCGGAGATCGTCGTCTACAACGAGAACGGATACCTCGTCCCGCCGCGCGACGCCGAGGCGCTGGCGGAGGCGCTGGATGCGCTGTTCAGCGACACCCCGCTGCGCCGCCACATGGGGCTGCTCGGTCAGGAACGGCTGGAGACGGTCTTCAGCGCCGACAGCATGATCGACGCGACGGCGGCGCTGTACGACCGCCTGATGGCGTAGGCGCGGTCATGTGCGGACTCTGCGGTGTGCTGTATTTCGACGGGCGACCGGTCACTGCCGAAGAGGTCGAGGCGATGAACCGGATGATCGTCCACCGGGGACCGGACTCCGGTGGCGTGATCCTCGACGGCGCGGTCGGGCTGGGCAACCGCCGCCTCGCCATCCTCGACCCGCTGACCCCGGCGGCGGCGCTGCCGATGCGCAGCGCCGACGAGCGCTACGCCCTCGCCTACAACGGGGAAATCTATAACCACCCTGATCTGCGGGCGCCGCTGGAAAGCGCCGGGGTGCGCTTTCGAACCACCAGCGACGCCGAGACGCTGATCGAGCATCTGCGCGGGGGCGGCATCCAGCGCCTCGCCGACTGCCAGGGCATGTTCGCCTTCGCCCTGTGGGATACCCAAACGCGCACCCTGCTGCTGGCGCGCGACCGCATGGGCGAAAAGCCGCTTTATTACTACCAGGACGCCGGCGTCCTGGTCTTCGCCAGCGAGATCAAGGCGCTGCTGGCGCACCCGGCAGTCCCGCGCGAATCGGCGCTCGACGCCCGGCGGCTGGCGCTGTACCTGGGTTTCGGCTGCATCCCCGCGCCAGAGACGGCGTTCCGGGGCATCTCGATGCTGCCGCCGGGCTGCTTCCTGCGCGCCGTCGAAGGACGGGTCGGCATAGAGCGCTACGCCGCGCTTCCGCGCCCTGCTGACGCCGGCGCGCCTGCCCTGAGCGACGCCGAGCAGACGGCACAGCTGCGGCAGGTATTGGACGACGCCATCAAGCGGACGCTGATCAGCGACGTGCCGCTGGGGGCGTTCCTCAGCGGCGGCATCGACAGCAGCGTCGTCGTCGCGCTGATGCGCCGGCACAGCAGCGCCGCCGTCAAGACCTTCAGCATCGGCTTCACCGGAGACGCCAGCTTTGACGAGACGCCCTACGCCAAACGGGCGGCGGAATATCTGGGGACGGATCACACCGCCTTCATCGTCGAACCGCAGGCGCTCGATCTGCTGCCCAAGCTGGTCTGGCATCACGATCAGCCGTTCGGCGACAGCAGCGCTATCCCCACCTATCTGGTCAGCAAATTGACCCGTCAGCACGTCACAGTCGCCCTGACCGGCGACGGCGGCGATGAGGTCTTCGGCGGCTACGAGCGCTTCTACGCTGCCGAGATGATCCGCCGCCTGGGCGTGATCCCCCGCCCGGTGTGGCGGGCGGCGGCGGGCGTGTTCAACGCCATCCCGGAGGGGACGGGCTACTACAACCTGATCAAGCGGGCGCGCCGCTTCGTGCGCGGCGCGGCGCAGGACCCCGCCCTGAGCTATTTTGATTTCGTGCGCCTCTTCAGCGCCGATCAGGTCGCGGCGCTGAGCCGTCAGGCGCGCGCCGGCGGCGCTGACCCGGCGGGGCAGATGTTCGCCCGGCGTTTCGAGCGTCCGCCGAGCCTTCCCGACCTGCTGCTGGCGAACATGATGACCTATCTGCCGGACGACCTGCTGATCAAGACCGACCGATCCAGCATGGCGGCGTCGCTGGAAGCCCGCGCGCCCTTCCTGCTGCCGAGCGTCGTTGAAGCGGCGGCGGCGCTGCGCCCGCAGCTCAAGCTGCGCGGGAGCGTGACCAAGTGGATTCTGCGGCAGGTGGCGCGCGATCTGCTGCCTGCCGACCTGATCGACCGCCCCAAGCATGGTTTCGGCGTGCCGCTGGGGGCATGGCTGCGCAGCGACATGTCGCTGGTGCGCGAGACGCTGCTCAGCCGGGAGGCGCGCGGGCGAGGGCTGCTGAACCTGACGGCAGTCGAGGCGCTGATCGACGAACACGTCAGCGGCAGGCGCGATCACGGTCAGCGGTTATGGGGGCTGCTGACTCTGGAGGGGTGGCACCGTCTGTTCATCGATCCGGCGCGCCTGGAGCCGCAGTGATCGCGAGGCTGCCTCCAACGTGCCCATGCTATAATGCGCTGGATGAATACGTGTCTCGCCGCGCCGAGGAGATTGAACGGCGGCGCAGCGAACTTGAAGCGAAGTATCCACCAAAGATCAGCCGTGCGGTTCTTCGTTCCAGAATGAATGCCAACCATAGAGGTTGATGTGGCGCACATCTTCATCAGTTAGAGCGTGTCTGCAAAGCCGGTTTTCACACAACCTCACCCCAACCTCACCCCCTGCCCCTCTCCAATTGGAGAGGGGCGGTTGAGCGCAGCGAAACGGGGTGAGGTGAGCAGTTTGCAGACAGCCTCTAATGCTGCCCCGCGCCAACGCAACACCCATTAACGTAGAGAAATCCCCGCCGTATGCCTGCGTTGTCATGCCCGATGATCCAGCATTAGAAGACGTGTTTTACTACGGCATTCAGGGAGCCGTCCATGCTGCGGGACTGCTTTGCGTCCGCGTCCAGGGCGATCTCAACGATCCCGAAGTCGCCGATCAGGCTATCCGTCGGTTGCATGACGCTGCGTTAGTGATCGCGGAAGTGAGTGAGCCTCTCTATTCGACGTATGTGCAATTGGGTTACTCCCTCGGAAGAGGCTGTCCCCTGATCGCCATAACCCGAGATGCGGACAGTTTGCGTTGGAAGTCTCCTCATACCCTGGTCTACACCTCGATCAAAGGTCTGGAGCAGCAAATCGCTGCGCTGCTTCCGGAACTGAATCTGGCATAGACTTGCTTCAATGACAGTCTCCAGAATTCCTCAGCCGAACGGATAGGGAGGCGTGGTCATAGGTACTCGATCTGATTCTCCATCTCCTCCGAGGACAACGCACCGCAGATCAGTGTTAATCCCTTTACCCAATCGCCATAAGTCGTTCGGTCATGGAATAGGTACAGAGAACGCGCCCCATTTCTGAGGCGCGCTGCAAGTGGTTGATATCCGTGTCACCTAACAGCCCCAGGTCGCGCACCGTCACCGAATCAACACCTCGCGCCCGCATCTGTACAGCAACCTCAACCTCGACGCTCTCATCGAAGTACAGGCGGATTTCGCTGACCAAGCCCCTGTTCCTTTGCCCCCCGCGCATACTCAAGATCGGCTGCTAGTTGTGTGTCGATTTCTTCCTGGTGGGCGTAGTAGTAGGCAAGCGCTGCGTGAACCTGTGCCAGGGAGATTTGGAGCGCGTGCGCCAGCGCTTCCGGGGTGTAGTTGTGATAGATGTGGTGCGCTGCCACATCCTGCACCATGAGCGTAGTCCCAGCGATGATCGGACGCCCTCTGCGTATTTTCGGGTTCGACACAATCATGTCAATGGACAAGACCGTTACATCATTCATCTCAGCCGTCCTCGCCGCTTACACCGAGCCATTTTGAGGCAGATCGTCGCAAATGGTCGCATGTATCATACCAGATTCAGCGAATCGGGGGTTCAGCCCCTGTCCTGCGCCGGCAGGATCACCTCGAAGCGGCTCCCTTTTCCCGGGGCGCTGCGGACCACGATGCGCCCGCCGTGTGCCTCGACAATCCGCCGGGCGATGGACAGCCCTAAGCCGCTGCGCCGCTCCGTCCGCGCCTGATTGACCCGGTACATCGGCTCAAAAATCCGGTCGAGTGCATCCGCCGCCATGCCGATGCCGTTATCCTCGATACGGATGCCGATCTCGCCGGAATAACGCGCTGAACCCACCCGGATGCAGCCTCCTACCGGCGTGTACTGGACCGCATTTTCCAGCAGGCAGACCAGGGCGCGGCGCATAAAATGCGTATCGACCGTGACGGTGAGTGAAGGATCATAATCCGTCGTCCATATCAGATTCTTCGCCGCGCCCTGCGTTTGATGGATCGCGATCAGTTCTGCCAGCAGCGCCCGCAGATCTGTCGCCGTTGGGTTCAGAACCATGTCGCTGTCCAGCGCGATGAACTCCAGGGCGCTGTCCAGCATCCTGCTGATATAGCGGACCTGTCCACGAATCTCGTCGGCGAACGACTGCCTTCGCACCAGGTCCTCAAGGCGCGTCAGGATGAAGCTGTTGGTATTGATGACCGAGAGCGGCGTCCTGAAGTCGTGTCCCACATCCCGAATGAACTGCCGGAGGACGCGCGTGCGTTCCTGCTCCAGGCGCATGGCAAACGCCTGCTCGCGGATGCGGGCAAGCTCCGTCAGATGTCCGACGGTGATACCGTACAGGCGCAGCAGCTCCGGTTCGTAACTGCGCATCGGCTGCTTTCTCAGATAGTTGTCGGCAGTCAGCACGCCGACGAAGCGCTCGCTGTGCAGCATCGGCGCGGAGATGTGCCAGCCATGCCCGATGATCTCGGACCGGTTGTTGTAGATCGGGGCATCGTCGTTCGCCAGCGATGCCTCGGTCTTGCCATCGATGAAGTCTTCGATGTAGGTCTCGGCGTAGGACCAGCGCAGCCCGCGCTCGTCGCGCACCTCCCCGCCTTCATCGACCCCGTAGCTGCCTATCATCTGCCGCTGTTCGAGATTGACAAACCACAGGCTCAGGCGGTCGAAGCCCAGCTGATCGATCCCGTATTTGACGGCATGCCAGCACAGCGAGTCAAACGTGTCGATTCGGCTGAGCGCGATGGTGATCTCGTTGAGCGCCTTGAGCCGTTCCTGAAACAGAAAACCGGCATCCTCGCGCCGCCGCAGCTCATACAGCAGCCGACCGGGCAGTGACAGATCGCCCGAGCGGTCATCCATGTCGTCCTGCTCGCCGCGCGCAGCAGCAGCGACGATGCGCTCGATCTGCGCAACTTCGTGAGCGAGGCGTTCTTGCTGCTGCTGGAACGAGGCGTCGTCGGCGGCGTGCATAAAAATCCATGCGTCTGGCAGTACATCAAAATTGTATAGCGCAATCAACGCGAGCCGAATGAAGAAATGCCCCATCTGATAGACTAAAGTGGGTTCTCATAAGACATCATTGGCGGACGCGCCAATGCGCGTCCCTACGGTTCAGGACGAGTCTTAGGGACGCGCAACGGGGCGTCCGCGAGGTGCGCCCCCGCCCGATTCAGCGCCAGTAGCCCGCCAGCCATTCCGTCAGCCTGCGGTTGACTTCCGGGGTCAGCCGGGTGGCGGCTTGCACCCCGCTGGGGGAAAAGGCGAAGAGATGCGCCGAGGTCCTGGTCGCCGCGCCGATCAGGTAATCGTGCGACCAGCGGTGGGCGTTCCACAGAAACGCCACCTCCCCCTGTTCGCGCCGCATCGGCTCCAGCCACGCCGCCCGATCCAGCGGCGACAGCGCGCCGGGGCGGAAGCGCACGCCGACCAGCGATCCGACGATGAAGGTGAACTGCGCCGCCTGTGAGGGGGCGTCCACCTCGACAATCAGGCTCGCCGCGCCGTCCTGGGTGGCGATAGTGGCGATCCCGCGCGGGGCGCGCGTTCCCACGGCGCGGGCGTTGAACAGCGACATGATCGCCATCTGCGGATAGCGCCCCGCCAGGTCCTGGATCAGGTCCAGCTCGCCCTCGAAATAGCCGAGCAGCGCCCAGGGGATCACGTCCGGCGGCGCGGGCGTCTGGGCGAGCCGGTCGCGGCTGGGAAGCGTCAGGTCATCGGGAAAAGGGGTGTCATTGTTCATGACGGCGATTATACGCGCCAAC
This sequence comes from Anaerolineae bacterium, assembly GCA_016789005.1. GTDB lineage: Bacteria > Chloroflexota > Anaerolineae > Aggregatilineales > Phototrophicaceae > Flexifilum. Next base: position 12,055 of record JAEURA010000023.1, on the reverse strand, counting down.
CGCTGCTCGCGCGAATGACAGCGCTTGTGAAATCAAGCGCAAATTACGAAAAAGATTTACAATGACAGGTACAGTTGAATGGATTTGTCGGCAAGGAGCATCCTATGTTCACTCGTGACAATCCGTATCGTTTGACCTTCTGGATCATCCTCGTCCTGCTGATCGCCCTGCTGCTGCTCGTCCGCCCCGTCCAAAGCCAGACTCCCGCGCTGACCCAGGTCGCCCGCTCGCTGGACGGGCAGATCTCGGTGCGCCTGCCTGAGGGGTGGATGTCGCGCGACGCCGCCGGCACTATCTTCACCACCACCCTCGCCTTTGGCGATTCGGCAGATGCCGTACAAGCCGCCGTCGATGCCCTGGCGGGGCGCGTGCCCTCCAGCACCGCCCCGCGCCGCAGCGGCGTGATCGGCATCGTCAACCCGACGCCGCTCAGCGGGCTTTCGACCGATCTGGCGATCTCGACCCTGCTTAACGCCCTCATCGCCGATGCCCAGCTTCAGGGCGGGCGGGTGCTGGAACAGCGGTCGCTGATGCTGGGCGGCATGTATCCGGGGTCCATCGCCGTCGTCGAAATCAGCGGAAGCCAGGTGAAGGGCATCGTCGGCGTCTTCCAGGCGGGCGCGAACATCGTCGAATTCTCGGTCGGAGCAATGCCCATCCGCGCCTACGACGCCGATCCGCAGCTCTGGATGGACCTCATCAACGCCATCCGCGTGCCCGCCGAGGCGGCGTCGAACATCCCCGCGCCGGCGGCGGGTGTGCCCACCGTCCCGCCGTCCGCGCCTTCGACGGAGCCGGTCGCGCGCACAGCGACCGGGGCGATCTCGGCGCGTCTGCCGAACGGCTGGGTGCATCAGGCGGTGAACATGCAGGGCTTCGGCGATCTGATCGCTTTCGGCGACACGCCGACGACCATGCAGACCGTCGTCACCCTGATCTTCGAGGGCGGCGAAGCAGCGGCGTTCAGCGGCATCGCCGGGCTGTTCGGGACCATCGACATGAGCCAGATGGGCACGTCCGACCCGGCGGAGCAGCTCGTCGCCCCGCTGATTCAGCAGCTCCTCGCCGAAGTGGCGACCGGGGGTATTCAGGTGGTCGAACAGCCGGCGGCGCACACCTTCGGCGGGCTGTATCCCGGTCAACTGGCGGCGGTCAACCTGGGCTTCATGGCGGTGCTGCACGCCGACAATCAGCTGGCGGTGGCGCTGATCCTGAGCGACAACTTCGCCGCCAACCGGGCGGTGATGTCCGGCGTGCTGGAGACCCTGCGCCTCCCGGCGGAAAGCGCGGCGCTGGTCATCAGCCCGCCGGTGCTGCCGACCGCGCCCGCCGGAACCGGAGGATCGTCTATCGTGCGCAGCAGCGACAGCCGCGTCTCGTTCATCCCGCCGGCTCCCTGGACCGTGCTCGACCACATGGCTGACGCGCAGATCCTCGCCTTTGGCGACACCTTTGAGGCGGCGGACGCCCGGCTGACATCGGCGCGCCCCGACCTCGGTCAGGGGTCGTCGATGACCGGCGTGGGGGGTCTCATCATCCTCTACCCGATGGCGAACTTCGGCATCGACCCAGCAGCGCCCGATCTCGCGCCGCTGATGGCGCAGGCGCTCAGCCAGCTTCAGGGACAGGGCTATACCATCGAAGAGGCGGCGCAGCCCTTCACCGATCCGGCGCTGGTGGGGCACTACGCGCTGATCAAGGGGACCGAGCAGGGGTATCTGGCGCTGATGGCGTTCGGCGATCAGATCGCCTACGTCACCGCCACCGGCATGCCCAACATCTGGACGCCTGTCCTGGCGACCGACATGTTCGCCGCCCTAACCTCGGTGCGCGTCCCCGCCGAAGCGGAAGCGCCTGCCGGCGGCGGCTTAGGCGGCGGCTTGGGGAGCTTGGGCGCAATGCCCACTCCGACACCCGCCGGCTTGGGTGGGCTGGGAAGCTGAACTCTCTGCCTCAACGCCCCGACCCCCTTCTCCCTGCTGTTTGTGTGGGAGAAGGGGGAGGCAGGTCCAGGGGTGGAGCAAAGTCAGGAGCATCCTCCAATCCGAGCTGTCCTCACCCCTCAATCCCCTCTCCATTTTCATGGAGAGGGGAAGCTAAGCGCAGCGCAGCAGGGATGAGGATGTGACCTTACAGCAGCCTGCCCGCGCGTGGGACAGGCGGGCTGTTATTCCCTGGGCGGGACGACCTCGTAGCCGCGCAGTTTTTCGCGCCAGAGTTCCGGCATGGGGGCGGATTTGCCGCCGGCGTAGTCGTAGACCACCACGACGATGCGCGACTGCGCGGCGATCTCCAGTTCGTCCCCTTTGAGTCGGGCGATCACCTGTTCGGTGTCGAAGCTGCGCGTACCCAGGCGAGCGCAGCGGGTGAAGACGACGATCTGATCTTCAGCGCCCAGCGGCGCGCGGTAGTCGATCTCGCAGCGCGCCATGATCGGCCCGATCTTGCCGGGCGCGGCGTCCCACAGACCGAGATCGCGAAAGTAGGTGATGCGCGCCTGCTCCAGATAGGTCAGGTAGGTGGCGTTGTTGACGTGCCCCAGCGCGTCCAGGTCCCCCCAGCGCACCGGGACAGCGAGCTGATGGCGAAATCCTTCAAGCGATGCATTCGGCGTCATGGGCATCCTCTTCGATGATGGAAGTGAATGAAGCGCAGGATCGACATGTCACACGTGCCGGTTCAGCCAGGCGATCACGTCGGCGATCACCTGTTCTTTGCCGATCTCGTTATGCGGTTCATGCCGCATATCCGGGTAAAGGGTGAGCGTCTTGTCGGCGGAGCGGGCGCGGGCGTGGAGCATCTCGCTGCCCTTCGGCGTCACCAGCGCATCCGCCGCGCCGTGAAACGCCAGCAGCGGCAGGCGCAGTTCTTCCAGGCGATCGCGCGCCCACTGCGCCGCCGTGTTGATCGCCATGCCGGTGCCGACGCGCATGCTGCCCGTGTAGTGCAGCGGGTCGGCGTTCACGGCGATATCCACCTGCGGATCGCGCGAGAGGACGCCTTCATCGCCGAAGGGCAGCAGCGCCAGTTTCGGGGCGATGCGGTGCAGAATTTTGCCCAGCGTCACCATCGCCGGCGCGACGTTAGCATCTGCCAGGACGGGTGCGCCGCTGGTGATCAAGCCGTCGATCTCGCGCTGATGTTCGATGGCGAAGACCAGGCTGATCAGCGCGCCCATACTGTGCCCATAGACGAAGCATTTCACACCGGGGTGGGCGGCTTTGATCCCCTGGAAATACAGATACAGGTCGGCGGCGACCTGGTGGATGGACTCGACGTAGGCACGCACGCCCTCGCTTCTGCCGTGCGACCGGTGATCCAGCGTGTAGACGGCGTAGCCCGCGCCGCTGAGCGCGTCGATGACGTGCTGGTAGCGTCCGGAATGCTCGGCATAGCCGTGCACCAGTAGGACGACGGCTTTCGGCGCGCCCTGGGGAAGCTGATGGGCGACGTGCAGCTGTGCGCCGTCGGCGGCGCGAAGGGTGGATGTGACCAAGGTCATTTTTTCTGCTCCTGCAAGAGATTCATATATCCCAATGTAAAAATCGTGATCTCCGGGCGGGCGCGCAGCCGCAGCGGCACGCCGCTGGTGCCGATCCCCCGGTTGACGTACAGCCACATGCCGCGCACGTTGTAGAAACCGCCGGTGTAGCGCCGCCCATAGACCGGCAGCCCCAGCCGATTCGCCAGCGGCAGGTTGATCTGCCCGCCGTGCGTATGCCCGGAAAGCTGAAGGGTGAAGCGCCCGGAAGCGGCGGCGATGTCGGCGTAATCCGGCTCGTGCGCTAGCAGGATCGCCATGCCGTCGGCAGGCAGCACCGCCAGCACGGCGTCCAAACGGGCGCGCTGGCGCACCATGCTGTCCACCCCGGCGATGTGCAGGACATCTGCGCCGCGCCGCAGGGTGGTGACAGCGTTTTCCAGTTCGGTGATGCCGACTTCCGCCAGCGCCCGCTGGGTGATCAACCGGTTGTAGCGGTGATCGTGGTTGCCGAGGATCGCCAGCACGCCGTCCGGGGCGTGAAGCCGGCGCAGCGCTTCGGTCAGATCGTGAGGATGCAGGCGAAAACGCTGAGTCACGAAATCGCCGGTGCAGACGATCAGGTCCGGCGCGGCGGCGTTGATGGCGTCGACGGCGCGGTGCAGTCGTTCCACCGAACGGCGCGTCTCGTCGATGTGAATATCGCTGAACTGGGCGATCCTGTAGCCGTGAAAGGCGCGCGGCACGGCGGAGTGCAGAAAGCTCAGCGGCGTGATCGTCAGGCGGTCGGCGGCGCGGTGCGCGTAGATCAGCGCACCCGCCCCCCCAAGGGAGGCGAGCGCAGCGGCTTTGATCAGGGTGGAAAGGGTGGACAAAGCATCTCCGTAATTCGTCCGACACGCAAAGTGTAGGGGCAAGCCGCTGGCTCACCCACCGCCCGAAGGGGCGAGCCGCCAGCTCATCCTCCCCTCGCCCGCCCAACGAAGGTGTTCATGCACTGCTTCAGGTCAGCCGGGCAGCGGCAGCAGACCGGGCAGCGACAGCAGGTCCTGCAGGACGACGCCCATCGCCTGAAGCACCAGATAGCCGGCGACGCCGTTGAGGATCATCAGCACCAGCGTGCTGCCCGTCACCGCCAGACAGCCCATGCCGCCGCCAAAACCGTAGGCTTCGCCGACCTTGCCGGAAGTCTTGCCCAGGATATACAGCGACAAGCCGATCAGCACCAGCGCCGGGCACAGGGTGATGATCGAGAACTGCGAGAAGAAGGTGACGACCAGCGTGAGGGCGAGGACCAGGAAGAGCACCGGCAGCAGGCGGTTGTAGAAGCTCAGCATGAGGGTCAGCAGATGCTGAAACGTGCCGACGCCGCGCAGCAGGCGGGTGGCGATCAGGTGAACCAGCCCCATCTGGATGCCCAGGCTGATCAGAGAACCGACCAGTGAGACGATGCCGATCGGGATCAGCGCCAGCACCGAGACGCCGGCGAGCTGCGTCTGAAACTCGTAGATGACGGGGTCCAGTTCGACCGGGCGGGTCGCCGCCGACGCGATGACGGTGTTGAGGAAGCCGGTGATGCCCTGGAGGAAGATGATCAGCGAGATGATCGGTCCGACGACCATGATGACGCTGAAGATGACCAGTTCGAAGGTGAAATCGGTCGTGGTGGTCTTGCGGACGACGCTCAGGTGATCGTCCACCTTCTTCTGCTTCTCCGCCCGCGACGCCTCGCCGATGAAGCGGTCGCGCGAGGATTTATCGACGATCTGCTGCACCGCCTGATCGGCGGGCAGCCCGGTGATGTTGGCGGCGATGTTGGTGTAGTAATCGTCGTTGACCAGGTTGGGGTCGAGGCTGAGCGCCTCGGTCAGGTTCTTCATGGCGCGCGCCGCCTTGCCGTCCAGATGGTCGGACAGGGCATTTTCGGTATAGGCGCGGGCGCGCTGGCGGTTTTCCGGCGGCACGTTGTACTTCTTGCCACGCACCGGTCCCTTGCCGGGTTCCTGCGACGCTTTGAGGTCCAGCTCGGTGCTGCCGGGGTCTTCGACCTCCGGTTCCAGGAAGACAGCGGTGCGGGGGCGCGGACCCCGCGGCTGAGGGGCAGGCTCCGGCTGTGCGGCGCGCCGCCGGGGGCGGATCGGCTCCTCAACCTTGGCGCTGTTCTCGCGCTGGATGTAGATGCCGGCTTTACGCGCCAGCTCGCGCAGCTCAGGATCGGGGTCTTTGAGGACGACATCCGCCAGCGGGCGAAGCGCTTCGGGGTTCTTGGTCTTGCCCAGCGCAATGATCGCCTCGCGGCGCGCGCGCGGGTCAAAATCCTGAAGCTGGCGAAGCAGATCGTTGAACATCGCGGTTCGTCCTCCCCATCATGCTCTGGGTTCGGTTGTGAAGATGACGGGCTGAGTGGTCATTGTAGCGCAAACAGCGATGGTTTTCATTGGAGGCGGCGGAAGCAGCCAGGGCGAACGCATCAAATATCCCGATGGGGTCACAACGGACATGATGGGTCTGGTAGGGGCGGTTCGTGAACCGCCCGCGATTTCGGGCGCATCGCGAGGCGCCCCTACGACACGTTCTGGCTGCTTATGAGCCAACAACCGATTTTGATGCGTTTGCCCTGCGGAAGCAGCGTCGGGCGCGGCAGCCGTTCACGGAGGCGGAGCGGTCAGCGTACCGGCGAAACGCGCCGGGTCGAGGATCGCCCCACCTTCCGATGCGCCGAGGAACGTACCGACGTAGACGGTGGGCTGCGGCGGGCGCGTCGGCGGCGGCGTCGGGCTGGCGACCGGCTGCGCCAGGCGGGTGGCTTCACGCTGGGCGGCGTCTGGCGTCGGCGAGACGAACACCGTCGCCAGCAGCTTGACCGGGGTGACGGGCGTCGCCGATGGCTCGCCGCCGCCGTTCGTCCCGCAGGCGGCGAGGAAGATCGCCAGGGCGATCAGCATCGTGTAGAAGAAGGGACGTAGAACCGGTCGGGAAGCCATAGGCGCGTCATTCCGACTGCTGTAGCGTGCGGTACTCCTCTGGAAGCTGCGACCAGTCGAGCGCTTCGACGAGATGGCGCATCTGCCGCAGGGCGTCGCCCATGTTGTCGGCGCGGCGGTAGCGCACGCCAGAAAGCTGCATGGTGAAATCGGCAGCCCAGCGGACGATCGGGTTGGCGGTCATGACCATGATCGTCCAACCGGAACGGGGGCGCGGCTTGATCTCCTTCATCACCTGGGCAATCTCCGCCAGCGTCGGCAGCTTGGTCACCCCGGAGACTTGCAGGATAGAGTGGACCAGCGGAGCGGCGCTGTGCTCAATCGCCTCGATGGAATCATCGGTGATGCGGATGATGTCGTCCCCGCTGATCTCGCCGCTGATGATCACGTTGAGCAGATGGTCAGGGATCAGCCATTCGATTTGATGGGTCATGAACAGACTCTTGCCTCTGTCTGCCTGTACAAGTTCCATGAGTGTAGAGGGAATCAAAGAGAATGCAAGACTATGGGACGCAGACGAAGCTTGTCGGTCTACACATGACAAATGGCACTGGTCCGCCTCCCCGATTCGCTCCTATGCTGAATCTATAATATTGTTTGGAGGGTAAACATGTACGTCAAGATCAACCGCAACGTCTGTGACCACCAACTGGCTATCTGCGAACGCTGTTTAGGGAAATTTCTGTCCAACCCAATGGGTTACGAGCGCCAGTGCTTCGAGGAGATTCGCGACGACGGCAGCGACCTGCTGACGCTCGACCTCCACACCGGCGACCGTGACATTCGCATCGAACTCAACGAGGAACAGCGCAAGCTGATGGCGGGCGAAGGCTGGGCGTCGTTCGTGGATTTTGCCGTACAGATGTACCGCGTGACGAGCGAGGAACCCCACTGACGCCTTCGCGTCGCGCGGGCGCAGCCCGACCGCATCAACGCAGCCGGGTGCGCCGAGCAGAGTGCTTGGCGCGCCCGGCATTGAGGTCGCGCTAACCCGGTTGCAAACTCAGCAGATACGCGCCGGTCATCGATTCCAGATAGGCGCGGACGACGATGGTGAACACGCCGCTCTCGCTGAGACGGAACGAGGTGATGCGGGCGTTGGAATTTCCGGCGCTGTCGTCGTCCTCGTCCAGCCCCTCATCGCGCGGACCGTACAGTTCCAGCAAAGCATCAAAATCCGAACTGGTCAGGGTGATGGTCACCACATCGCCCGCCGCTCCTTGAAACGTCCAGCGATCCCGCGCGCCGGGCAGCAGCACGCCTTCGCGCGTCTCGCCGTACTGGATGACGCGCGCTGCCCGTTCCCGCCGGAGAGTCGTATCGGGCGTGCCGCTGACCCATTCCACCCGCAGGTGATAGGCTCCACCGCCGATCTCACTCCCCTGGGCGCGCGCCACGATGACGAATTCCCCCGAGATGGTGAAGGAGGTCTCGATCAGCGCGTCAGTCGCCCCGGCGCCGTCATCATCGTTCACCGCCAGGCGGTCGAGCGGATCGTAGAGTTCGAGGAAGGCGTCGAAGTCGGCGCTGGTCATGGTGATACGGATGGAATCGCCCGTCAATCCAGTGAACACCCAGCGGTCGCCATCGCTGGAACTGAGCACGCCTTCCACAATCAGCGGCAGGAGCGTTGTGCCGGTCCCCTCTTCCGTCTGCTGTTCATCCGCCGCACCGACCTGGCTCAGCGCCAGCCGGTACGTGCCGGAGGCGTCGCTGCTGTACGAACGCGCGACAATCGTATATGCGCCGGTCACCGGCAGGGTGATCTCCAACAGGGAGTCGTAGCCGCCGCCGAAATCGTCATTGCTGGCGATCTGCTGACCAGCAGGATCGTACAGTTCCAGATAGGCGTCAAATTCGGCGCTGGTCATAGAAATCTGGAGGCGCTCGCCGGCGGTCCCGGAAAACGTCCAGCGATCTCGCCCCCCAGCCGTCAGATGTCCGTCGAGCGTCTGCCCATATGCCGCCGCGCCGGTCGGCGATGCGCCGGCAGCCTCAGCCAATGTCAGCGACAGGTGGAAGTGACCGCTCTGCTGGTCATCGTAGGAACCGGCGCGGATGGTATAGACCCCGCTCGCCGGCAAAGTGGTTTGGAGCAGCGCATTCGCCGCGACTCCGCTGTCGTCGTCAAAGGCGATGACGCTGCCGCTCGGATCGAGCAGTTCAAGGGAGGTGTCGAACTCAGCGCTGGTCATCGACACGACCACCGCTTCGCCCTGTGCGCCGGCGAACGTGAATTCCATCGGCAAAGCGGGTTTCACATGACCTTCAACGAGTTGATCGTAGGTGAGCGTGACCGGTTCCTGCGCCCGAACGGCGGAGACCAGCAGGATGAGGACTGTAACGACAATAACTACTCGCCTGAACACGGCGTGCCCTCCAGAAGCCAAGTAAGTAAGCTGAAGCGGACGCGATGGCGCTTCTGAAGGTTGCTTACATTATACGGCGATTCCGTCTCGGCGTCGCCCTGGCGGTTCGCATCGAGTGTAATCGCTTTTGGGGGTGGGCGATCATCCTGGTCGATGCGCCGCCGGACATTTCTAAGCGGAATCTTGAAAGAAATCCACGAACGGGAGACCCGCCGGGTCTCCCCTACGACCGCCAACCCGTAGGGGCGAGCCGGCGGCTCGTCCGTTGAGAAGATACGAGACAAGGCTTAGGGTCTGTCTGCAAACGGCTCACCTCACCCCGTTTCGCTGCGCTCAACCGCCCCTCTCCAATTGGAGAGGGGCAGGGGGTGAGGTTGTGTGAAAACCGGGTTTGCAGACACGCTCTAATGTCCGGCGGCGGACCACCCCGTGCTTCTGCCCCCATTTCCGAATACACCCGTCTGAACCCTTCCCCCGGTGTTCAGCGCGCAGCAGGCAGCGCGTTCAAGGCGTATCCCGGATTTCAGTCCTACAGCAGCGGAGTCTCTTCGTCCGACTTGCGCAGCTCCATCACGCCATCCTGCACCCAGACTTCGACGAAGGGCGTCCGGCGGACGCGCACCTCAGCGGTCTCGCTCGGTCCCCCCTGCACCGCCACCTCCAGCGTCACCACCGGCTCCTCGATGGGGATGTCTACCGCGTCGGCATAGGAGATCGCCAGGCGGGTACTCACCCCGCTCTTGTGGTAAACCTCGTCGCCGTTCACCCGCATGGTCACGGTATCGTTGCGAAAACCGTCGCGCAGTTTGACGTGCAGATTCATCGATAGTCTCCTGATCGTGCTTCGCATACCCCCTCTTCCGCAAAAGCGGAAGAGGGGGTGAGGATTATGAAAGTTATGCGGTCCGAATCGCCATCGCCGTGAGCTTGTTCGTCGTCATCGTAGCCGCCTTCTCATTGCCGGCGTTGATCTGAACCGAAGCCAGCGCCGTCAGCGTCTGACGGGTGGTGACCGGGTCCAGCACGCCCGATTCGGCGGCAGCGGCGAGCAGCTTCTCGCTCTCTTCCAGCTTCGGCGCGCGCACCATCAGGCGGTTCTCGTTCTCCTCAATCACCGTCTTGAAGGCGCGTCCGGCGTTGAAGCCGCGCATCAGCCGGACGTAGTTCGCCATCGCATGCTTCGGGTACTTCGCCAGCACTTCGTCGAACGCCGCGTTGCCGCTGTCCAGCGCCTCAGAATCGGAGCCGAGCAGGGCGAGCAGCGTCCCCTGATCTTCACCCATGAACAGATCGGCGAGTTCTTCTTCGGCTGCCGTCACCGGGTAGCGCACCCGCACCCGAATGATGTCGGACATCGCCTGCGAACCATCCAGCGCCGCGTAGACGGCGCGCACCAGATAGTTGCCCGGCTGGTCGAAGTACAGCCCGCCCTTGCCGAAGCCGATATAGGCGCTGTCGTGGATGACATCGCCGATGCTGACCATGCCGTCGCGGTCGCCCACCAGATGGTCGATCAGCGGTTCATAGGCGACAACCGCCCCGCTCGGCTTCTGAATGACGACCTTGACCATACCACAATTCGGGTGCAGCCAGGTATGGACGCGGCGTCCCTTCGGCTGTGTGCTGCTCAGCGCCAGTTCCAGGACGACCGGCTCGCCGAGCGCAAAGCTCTTCTTGTGCGTCGAAATGTTGAACATCAAGCCCGATTCGTCGCGCACCGGGTCCGCCAGCACTTCCCGACCGAGTCCCGCGCCGACGGCGAAGTCGCTGCCGCCCATGATGATGTTGTTGCGGAAGGCGTGGCGCAGGTGGATGATCTCTTCGTTGTCGAACTGGAAGGCAAAGCGCGCCCAGAAGGTCGCCGCGCCGCCGCCGGGGTAATTCCAGGGGTAGTTCATCCACGACAGCGCTGCTGGACGATTCGGGACCGGCGGCGTGGCGTAGGACTTCTGCCAGGAGTGCAGCAGGTTGAAGCAGTGCCCCAGCTCATGCACATAGGTGTACAGCTGCAAACGCTGCTTGTCGGCGGTCGTCCCGCCGATTCCGTAGTGGAAGACGGCGCAGCCCTGGCGCTGCTTGCCCTGCTGGTCGAACATGATGCCGTACAATCCGCCGCCCAGGTCGTGATTCTGCGCCACCAGCAGCCACACCGCCCACTGCGGCAGATCGCGCCACAGGCTGAAGTGCCGCTGCATCGAAGCGTGCAGTTCGGCGTCGCTCCAGCTGGTGTTCGCGCCCGCCTCGGCGACGTTGACCACGTCGCTCGCGCCGGTCGGCATCATCTCGATGCCGGCTTCACCATAGGCGGCGACCACGCTCAGGTTGCGCGCCGCGCCGCCGGAAGGCAGCGAGCCGGTATTATAGTTGTTGAAGACCGGGGTGGTGATGTTGGACGTGCGGTCGATCTCCAGCCGCACCGTGCGGAAGTACATCGAGACGAAGGCACAGGTATAGGTCGCCCCGGCTGCGCCGCCGGTGGTGAAGAACTTGACGGTAGCCGGAGCCTGCGCCTGCAGGACGGTCCGCCGCGGGATCGTCACCTCGACCACCGGCGCGCCGGCGGAGAAGGTGAAGACACCCAAACCCCTGGCGACGACCTGGGTGGTCGTCACCGTGATCGTCGGCGTATTGACGATGAACGAGCCGACGTAAGACGTGGTCCCGCCGCTGACCTGGAAGAAATCGCCGCTCAGCCGGTTCATGGGGCGGGTGCGATCGACATCGACCCGCAGCTCCAGCTGAAACGCGCCCAGGGTCCCGTTGTAACGCCCGCTGACCGGGCGCTTGGCGAGGGTAATCGGTCCCGGCACAATCGGGATGGGGACAAGCGCGGCGGCTTCCCCTTCGATCTCGGTCTCCGCAGCCAGGGTTGGCTCCACGACTTCAGCCTCGCTGTAAGCGGCTGAAGCGTCCGATTTCTCAAAAAAGAACTGACCGGCTCCCTCCTCACTATAGGTGGGGTCTCGCTGAGACATCATCTTCCTCCAAACGGAATAGTCTGAAGACACGATGGTCGACGACGCCCACGTCACTATGACGGACGTCCCGCTGTCTCGATGTGAAATAAAAAACGCCGAACCCTCCCACTCTGGGGGGACTCGGCAGCTTCTGCGATTGACTGTGATCACTTCTGCCGGCGCTGTGTAGACACCGATTATGATCACTGTAGCACGAATTCGCTGGGCGGGAATAGGACCATGTCGTCATCCGGGTGCATTTCA
>JAEURA010000292.1 GCA_016789005.1 Anaerolineae bacterium | reverse complement strand
CGCACAGCGGAACGCGGCGCTGGAAGGCGTTTCCGGTCAAACCGACTGGGTGTTGTTCGTGGACGCCGATGAGCGTGTCACGCCTGCTCTGGCGCAGGAGATTCGCGAGAGCATTTCATTTCCGGAATACGCCGGTTTTCGCATTCCCCGGCACAACTACATCTTTGGCAGGCTGACGCTTGGCGCAGGCTGGTTCCCCGACTATCAGACACGTCTGCTGCACGTCAGCCGCGCCCACTATGATCTCGCCCATGAGGTCCACGAGATCGTCATCCTCGATGGGCTGGAGGGGACGCTGCGCAGCCCGCTTATACACCACAACTACCACCGCCTCAGCCAGTTCATCGCCAAGCAGCGGCGCTATGCAGCGCTCGATGCGAAGATGGCGTTGAAGCGTTCGTTTCGCCCTACGCTTCGCCAGGTTCTCACGCTGCCGCTGCGCCAGTTCTGGTGGCGCTTCGTCACACTGCGCGGCTACAGCGACGGACTGCACGGACTGCGCATGAGTCTTCTGATGTCCTGGTACGAGTTTTACCGCCTGGTGCTGATCAGGCGTCTTTGGAACGCTCAAAGCGCTGACACTCCGAACGCCCTATCCCGTTCGTGAAGATATCGCGAATCCGCGAGGGGGAGCCGCAGCTCCCCCAAAAACATCTGTCGCGTCACTGTGATCGCGCAACGCTCTGCTATGCAAGCTGCGGGACTAGGATGCCGTAGCCTCCGGCTCGGCGCTTGTAGACCACATTCACGCTGCGTGTCTGATCATCGTAGTAGACGAAGAAGGTGTGCCCAAGCAGCTCCATCTGTTCGATGGCTTCCTCCTCGTTCATGGCAGTGACGGCGATGTTCTTGCGGCGCACAATGCTGACTTCAGCCTCTTCTTCCTCTCCTTCGGCTGTCAGCGCCACCCCGGGGCTGGCTTCGGCGGCGTTTATCTCTTCAAGGCTGGCGCTGAAGCGGCTTTTCCCCTTGCGCGCCTTCTTTCCCTTGAACCGTTCGATCTGACGATACATGCGTTCGACCGCTTCCTGAAGCGCGACCTCGACATCGCCCTGGGTGGACTCCTGCGCGCGCAGGATGGCGCCCCTGTCGTGGCGGATGGTAATCTGCGCCGCCAGCCTGTCCTCGCCGCGGCGCGTATGCTCGTGAGTGTATTCGACGCGAATATTGGCAATATTGGGGAGATAGCGGTCGAGGCGTTCCAGCTTCTTCCGCGTATGTATCTCGAGCGCCTCGGATACTTTCATGTTGTGACCAAGAATCTCAATATTCATACCGAATCTCCTTATGTGTTGATGGGCGAAAATCGCTGCGGAACCGCTTAGGGAAGCGCCGCTGTGACGGTCAGTGACAGCACAGCGTTCGCTCCCGCATCAAGAAGTGCGTGTGCACACTCCTGAAGCGTTGCGCCTGTGGTCATGACATCATCCAGCAGAAGGATGGTGGCTTCGGATACGAGGAGAGGATTGGCATGGAATGCGCCGCGCACATTGACTTGACGCTCGTCGTGGGAGAGCCCCACTTGAGAGGCGGTGTGGCGGTGCCGTTCTAGGGCTGTGGAAACGACCGGTTGAGCCATGAACTGTGCCATGTACGATCCGACCACCTGACTTTGATTATACCCTCTTTCCTTTATTCGCAAAGTGAACAACGGCACGGGGATGATCATGTCGAATGACAAGCCGCACTGGCGCAGTGCGAGGATCATCCTATCACCCAGGGCGGGAACCACCGCTGTGACGTTGTCATACTTGAGTGCATGGATGGCGGTTCGCAGGATCCCGTCGTGCAGACCGGTCGCAAGGCTTGTTTGCAGCAGCGGAAGGTGACGCCGGCGAATATCAAGCGGCTGAGCGCGCAGTTTGCGGTCGCACGAGGGACACCAGGAGGTGTCCACTCGTCCGCAGCCGGCGCAAACCGGCGGAAAGATCAAATCGAGGATGCCGCCGACCAGACTCCGGGTGCTGCCCGCGAGGCGAGTCAAACCGGTCGAGACCGGACGCGGCTAAAAAACCGCGCCCACTTCGGAGGTGTTCAGCAGGATGATGATCGAGGGTCCCAGCAGCACAATCCAGATGGACGGGAAGATCAGGAAGACCATCGGGAAGATCATCTTTACCGGCGCCTGATGGGCTTTCTCCTGGGCGCGCTGACGGCGCTTCACGCGCATCTGGTCAGCCTGTACGCGCAGAATTTTCGCCATACTGACGCCGAGCTGATCCGCCTGGATGATGGCGGCGACGAAGGCGGTGACATCGGGCACATCCATGCGATTTG
>JAEURA010000267.1 GCA_016789005.1 Anaerolineae bacterium | reverse complement strand
GGGGACGGGTCCCGGCTGCCCTGGCATCGCCGAGGGCTGAAGCGCCTCGGCTGGTAAACTGACCCGTCCACTAAAGGGACGGCGGCGGAGGTCCGCCCCTTCAGCGGCACGGCATTCCGCATCTCTTGTTGATCTGATTATAGCCGATCCTGTCCGTTCACAGCCCCGGCAGACCCGCCACGATGCCTACCGTCTCGACGCTGACCCGCACCACTCGCCCGACGATCTGGGCGATGTAGCGCTCGTCGTCGCTGTAGCGGTTGGGGTCGCTGGTGATGCCGCTGCGCTTGTCCGTCTTCACCTGATACTGATCGATCACCCAGTCCAGCGCCGAGCGGCTGCCCAGCCGGTAGTCGAACGCCTGCGCCGGGATGCCGCGCAGGGTGAGCGAGTCGTTGACCACCAGGGCGGCGCGGTCGGGGGTGAGCTTCATCTTCTCTACCCGCCAGGTGATCGGCTTGCCCGGCTTCCAGGCGTAGTCCAGCGGGTAAGGCTCGACGGTTTCGTAGTCGAGGTGCAGGGCAGCCAGCCGCCGACCGGCGCGGGCGAAGCCGTGAAAGTCCGGGGCGTAGGGGATGCGCGGCAGGTCGCGCTTGAGGTTGGCGGCGTACTTTTCGCGGTAGGCGGGGTGATGCAGCAGGGCGTAGACGTAGTAGAAGATGTCCCATTTGCTGATCTGGTCGTCGCCGTAGTGTTCGCGGAACTGCGCCAGTGCCCAATCGGTGATGTTCTCGCGCCGGTTGGAGCCATCGGGATCGTAGGTGTAGAAGGGGAAGCACTGAACTTTCTCAAATGCCAGATCGAGGGGAACGATAAAATCTACAACCAGGCTTCCAAACTCCATGCGATTTCCGACTCCAGGAACCACTAATGCTCGGTTTTCGCGCTCGGTTTCGGGTGTGGGGTAGATTTCTGGCAAGACATAGACCTCTTCGTTCAGGATGCGATCAAAGAAGAGCCACTGTTTACCAAAGGGGCGATACATGCCGCGCCGTAATTTCGCGTTATCACTTGTCGCGTAGTGACCCCGTACCAGATCGAGCTTTAGATCACGACTCCACTTGATGCGACCATAATTCACGAAGCTGTCCACATCCTTTGGTTTGCCCGCACGCTTGTAGCGGTCCACTTCGGCGTTGTAATCCTCGATGAACTGGCGAACCCGTTCAGTGAGCGCTTCCCGGTCGAAATCGTAGACCACATCATCGCGGTTGGTCTTTACGCCGCCGGAAAAGAGCTTGAAGATCGCTTCTCCCCCGCCAACCCTGGCGCTCTTTGACTCCTTGCTGCCCATCGGCAGGAACGCGGCAAAGGAGTCGGCGTTGTCCGGCACGATCCAGGTGTGGCGGGCGTCCGGGGTGAGCGTCCGCCAGGGGACGGTGTTCAGCGCGTTCTGCCGCCCGTCTTCGCGCACCATGTCGGACAGATAGCCGAGCTTGTCGCCGCTTCGCCAGTAGTCGGGAACGCGGTGATACTGCACGGTGCGGGTTTCCTGCCTGGCGTGGCGCACCGCCACCGTGATGCCGACGCCGACACGGATGAGATCGGAGAAGACATTGCCGCCTTCGCGGCGGCGGCGCTCTCCGGCAGTACGAGCATTGCCGCTGAGGTCGAGATGGTAGACGGTGGTGAAATCCTGCAAAAGATGCTTGCGCATGCCGTCGAACGCCAGCGCATCGACGAATCCGTTGTTGCTGACGTAGCAGACGATGCCGTCGCGCCCCTGCAGGCGGTCCGACGCCCAGCGGAAGAACTTGACGTAGGCGTCGAAGACAGCATTGCGGTTCGTCGCCTTGGAGTCGCGGACGTAGGTCTCGCTCACCCGCCGGTCGATGACCTCGTAGGCGCGGTTCTTGTTATTATCGTTCTCGTTCAGCTGCCCGACGTTGTAGGGCGGGTTGCCGATGATCACGGTGATCGGCGCGGCTTTCTGGCGCTGCACGCGGGCGCTGTTCTGCTCGGTCATGAACGCCATGCGCATCTGCGCCCCTTCGGCGAGGTCGAGCGTGTCCACGAAGCACAAGCCCTCGAACGGCAGGTATTCGCCGGTCAGGTCGTAGTAGGCGTGCTCGATGTTCAGGCTGGCGACGTAGTAGGGCAGCAGCATCACCTCGTTGGCGAACAGGCGCTTCTGGTACACCTCTGCCAGCGCCGCCGGGTTCTGCCGGTGGATGCGCCCCAGCAGGTTGATGATGAAGTTGCCCGTGCCGGTGCAGGGGTCGATCAGGCAGACGCCGGGGTCGGCGAGAGACTGCCCGAATTCGTCGTGCAGCACCTCCTCGACAGCGGCGCACATGAAATCGACAATCGGCTGGGGGGTGTAGACGATGCCGTGTGTATCCGCCACCTTGACGGCGTAGCCCTGGAAGAAGCGTTCGTAGACGGCGTTGATGAAGGTTTGGCGTTCAGAAAACCCGCGCAGGTCGCGCGCCGCCGACTCGATGGCTTCGTACAGATAGTTCAACTGCCCCAGGAAGTCGTGACGGTTGAAGCTCTTGCTGGTCAGCGCATCGATGACCTTCTCCACCTCGGCGGCGATGACGTTGCGGCGGGTGAAGTCGGCATTGTCGAAGACGGTGCGCATCAGCCGCTCGGTCAGCAGGTGCTGGATCAGCATCTCGTCCACCGCCTCGCGCCGGATGTTGGGGTTCAGCGACGCCTTGCACACCTCCAGGAACGCCGCGAACGCCGTCTGAAAGCGCCTGTTGGTCTTGTGGGCGTCGGCGATCAGCGCCAGCAGCCCGCGCGCCAGCCCCGGCGTGTCGTCCTTGAAGCGCGCCACCGCCGCCTCGAAGCCGACGATGTTCGGCTCGCGGTATTCGTAGAAGCGGTTGAGCAGCGCCGCCGTCTGCGCCGGGTCGGTCAGGTCATAGGTCCCGGCGTGCGCTCCGCCCTGGTAGAGGACAGCGCGGCGGGTGTCTTCGAAGATGATGTTGCTGCGCGGGTAGCCGCGCGCGAACTTCTTGTCGATCTCGGCGTTCAGGTCGTCCGCCGTGTCCTTCGCCTCCCAGTAGCCGCGCGGCAGGGTGTTGGCGTCGCGCAGCGTGCCGTCGGGGACGATGCGCCGGGAGGCAGTCTCCACCCGCTGCTCGACGACCAGGGTCCAGCCGTGCGCGCCGGCGGTCGCCTCCAGCAGTCCCTTGAACGCCTCGCGGACGCTCATCTCGCTGACCGCGCCCTGGGCGGCGAGCGCCTGGCGTTTGTCGTAGTAGGTCCTGATGGCGGCGCTTTTGGGGGTGATGACGCTCATGGCGGGCATCCTGTGGGATAATAGCAGATCAGCATACCCAGATTATAGCGCAGAGGTGCGGGGAACAGCGCCGCAATTCTGGGGGCGGGCAGGGCAAACGCACCAAATATTCCGCAGACATGATGGTCTTGTGGGGCGGTCCGGGAACCGCTCGCGATTTCGGGCGCATCGCGATGCACTCCTACAAGACGTTCTGGGGGCTTATGAGCCACGACGAAAACAAGGTCGGCTATAATTAGGGATGCGGCGGCGTGTGATGAGGAGTGACACAAATGGCGGCGAACCTGCAGGAGGTGGTCAGGCTGGCGGCGGAACTGACCGACGACCAGAAAGCGGAACTGGTGGTCTGGCTGCTCGAGCGGATTGCGACGCGCGATCTGTCAGTGAACGAGCGGTTAGCGGTGTTCGATTCGATGACTATCGACCTCAGCGCGGTGCTGCCGGGCTATTCTGATCGCCGTGAAGACTGGTATGACGATGCCAGGTAAGGTATTCGTCGATACCAATGTGCTGCTGCGCGCCACGATTGCGGCTTTTCCGGATCACGGCATCGTCAAGCCATTCCTGGACGGATTCATCACACAGGGAGACGAACTGTGGATCAGTGGACAGGTGGTGCGGGAGTATTTCAATCAGACGACGCGCCCGCAGGCGTTCATGAAGCCGATGAATGCGGCGCAGATTGAGGCGCAGTACGCCAAGCTGAGGGTGGTATTCAGTATCGCCACTGAGACCGAGGCGGTGGTCGAGCAGTTCGTAAGGTTGCTGCAGACGCACCCAACTGGCGGCAAGCAGGTCCATGACGCCAATCTGGTGGCGACGATGCTCGTCTACGGCATCGACACCCTGCTTACGATCAACGTGAAGGACCTGGAGCGGTTTCACGACAGAATCACGCTGATCTCGCCGGGAACCGCCCCATAAGGCGCTCAGAAGAGGTTTCACAAGCGGTGATGCGTTCCCTCTGGGGTCGGAGACTCAGGACGAGTCCGCCTCACCCCGCCTCCGCCTTGACCAGCCGCAGCGCCACCAGGAACAGGACTCCCATGATCGCCGCCCACAGAAAGAACGGCGCGCTCGGTCCCTGCCACTGAAAGATCGTCCCGCCGATCACCGGCGCGACGGCGTTCGCTGCGCTCAGGAATGCCGCGCTGATGCCCAGGATGCCGCCGCGTTCCGACGGACTCACCCGTTTGGTGATCTGGCTGTTGAGCGCCGGGTGCAGGATGCCGCCGCCAATCGCCGCCGGCACCATCGCCGCCAGCAGCACGGCGATGCCCACCCAGCCGGTGGACTCGTCCGAAGGCAGGGCGACGGCGATGTCCTGGGTGACCGGCGTCTCGCCCGGCTGCACCCGCGTCGAAAGCTCCGCCGTCAGCGCCTCGCGCGAGTACCCGGGCACGGGCTGCGCGGGGACCAGCGCGATGATCAGCAGCCCGACGGTGAGCAGCGCCAGACCGATGAAGATCAGCCGCCGGTCGCCGAACGCCCTGCTCCACCTGCCGATGAAATAGCCCTGCACCATGACGACGATCACGCCGATGTAGACGAACAGCGCCGAATTGCTGGAGGCGTTCATGCCCAGTTTGCTGAGCGTGAACAGCGAGATGATCTGTTCCATGCCGCCGAAGGCGACCTGCTGCGCGAAGATCAGCACCAGCAGGATGCCGATTCCGGGCAGGCTCAGCGCGCGGAACATCGCGCCGAAGCCCTGCCCCGCCCGGTTCTGCGCCGTCCCGCGCCGCTCCGGCGGGTGGGTCTCCGGCAGGATGAACGCCGTCAGCAGGATGGAGATCAGCGAGAAGCCTGCCGCCACGAACGCCGGGGCGTGGAAGTCGTTGCCGCTCAGGCTGAGCGCGATGAAGGCGATCACCGGTCCGATGATGAAGCCCAACCCGAACGCCGCGCCGAGCAAGCCCAAGCCCTGGGTGCGGGTCTTCTCGCTGGTGCTGTCACTGATGATCGCCTGGGCGGTGGAGATATTCGCCCCGGACAAGCCATCGAGCGCCCGCGAGACGAACAGCAGCACCAGCGTGTTGGCGACGCCCAGGATCAGGAAGCCGAGGAGCGTGCCGATCTGGCTGATGATCAGGATCGGTTTGCGTCCGTAGCGGTCGGAGAGACGCCCCAGGATGGGCGCGCCGATGAACTGCATGACCGGATAGGTCGCGCCCAGGATGCCGATAGCGGCGGGGTCCGCCTGAAATGAGGCGGCGTACAGCGGAAGCAGGGGGATGATGATGGTCAGCCCCAGCAGGTCGATCAGCACGACCAGGAAGACCGGGAAGATCTTCCTGAAGTCGAGCTTGTCGTCAGCCGGGGTGGGGGCGGCGGGAGCAGCGGTCGCCATAGCTTGTCAGAGCCTCTTTCTTCTGGCGGGCTGCCCCCGTCCCGGCGCTGCCGGGCAATCGGGGCAGCGGCGCGGCGAGAAATCAGCCCAGACGGTCTTTTCGCTCGCGGATGAGCGTCTTGTAGTAGTCTAGCATGGCGCGGTCCTGGGCGTCACCCCAGGGCATCGGCACGCGGTTGACGTGCAGCCCCATCGAGCCGCGGACGCTCACCTTCTGCTGGGCGGCGACCTCCGTGCCATAGTAGATAATCGGCGGCTGAGGCAGGGCGAACTGCGCCGCCGCCGCCTGCCGCACCGCCTCGGTATCGCCGCCGGCGATGAGCAGGAAGCGGTCCATGTCGTGGTTGTCGATGAAGGTCGGCAGCACGAAATCGTCGTCGAAGAAGGCGTAATGCGCCGCGAACTTCTGGGGCAGGAGCGCCGCGTCGGCGGTCTTCCAGCCGTAGACCTGGCGCAGCGCTTCCGCTGCGAAAAAGTCGAGCGTGCCGTCGAGCCTGCCCTGATAGGTGCGCATCATATCCGGCGCTTCGATGATCTCGCCGAAGACGAAGGAATCGGTCTTGGCTTCGCGGCAGGCGGCGCGAAACGCCCACCAGAATTCCGGTGTCACGCCGTTGGCGTAATCCAGCCGGTAGCCGTCGGCGTCGTATTCGCTCAGC
>JAEURA010000259.1 GCA_016789005.1 Anaerolineae bacterium | reverse complement strand
TCTGCGGCAGGAGTTCCCCTCACCCCTGTATCCCCTCTCCCACGCGCGCGGGGCGAGGGGACCTAACTCCCCCTTCTCCCCGTTCTTGTGGGAGAAGGGGGCTGGGGGGTTGAGGGGAGAAGAGTTCATAACAGGCTCTAGTACTTCATCCGCACTTTAGCCTCATAATCCTTCTCCCTGAGGCTGAGGGAAGAAAGACGGTCCCACAGCAGTTCGAAGGGGACGGGGGATGAGGGCTTGAACCCCGATCTGCGGCTGTGGTATTAAGGTGCGGCGACCGACCACTGATCGACCACGCCGTTGACATCGCCCGGCGCGCGGTCGCTGGTGGAGGTGTACAGCGGCATGCCGTTATAAGTCACGTGGACGCTGCCGTTCTCCAGCGCGATGCCACCCAGTTCGCCAGAGATGCCCGCGCCTGCCACCAGTCGATCCGCCGCGCCGACGGTGAGCGCGCGCCATGCCTGGGCGCAGTCGCCGGTGCAGTTGGAGACGCCGGGTTCATCGCCGGCGAACTGGTAAAGGGTCCTGCCCGCCGCGTTGACCAGCATATCGCCGCCGCTGCTCAAGACGACCACTTCCGGCGCGATGGTGTACCAGACATCATTGCGCCCCTCGCCCAGCGTGTCGCCGCGCGCCGCATCGTCTTTCCAGAAGTAAAGCGGCATGTTGTTATAGGTCACCTGAAGTGTGCCGTCGGTGCGTTCGGTCGTGCCCAGCGCTCCAGGCAGGTTCACACCCGCCACGACCGCATCGGCGCTCTCCACCAGCAGCGGGGGCCAGGCGGTCGCGCACTGATCGTAGCAGGCGCTTACGCCGTCAGCATCGTTGGTGAACAGGTAGAGCGTCCTGCCCGTTGGTCCCACCAGGATGCTGCCGAGCGCGTCATCCTGTTCGATGTAGACCGTCGCCGGCGGCACAACCCACCACACATTCCCGACGCCATGTCCCTTGGTGTCGCCCGGCGCATAGTCCAGATACCAGAAGTACAGCGGCATGCCGTTGTAGGTCACCTGGAGCGTCCCGGTGGTGCGTTCGATCACGCCCAGCTCGCCTGGGACGCCTTCGCCGGCGACCAGCGCGTCGGCATTGCGCACCAGCAGCGGGGGCCAGACTTCGGCGCAGCGCTCGTAACAGGCGCTGTTGTCCAGACCGTCGGGGGCGAACATGTAGAGTGTGAAACCGTCGGGACCGACCAGGATCGAACCGTGCGCGGCGCTGCTGCCGACGCTGACGATGGGCGGCGCGTCTTGCGCCATAGCGGGCGCTGCGATGAGCAGCAGGCACAGTAAGATGATCCCATTTCGCAGGTTGAACACGTTGCGTCTCCTCTTGGTGATAGCGCTTCGCGCGGTGCGCGCTCTGTCTATCATGCATATCGTCAACAACGTGCGGGTTGGATGTATGCGCAAAAAGAACATTCCTGGAACCGGGGCGAGCAAAGCTGGTATGATTATGGACCACGCCCACACAGGCGTAATTCCTGGATTGTGCCACGACCGACGCGACTCATGACAACCTACATCATTGGCGACATACACGGGCATCTCACACAGGCGCAGGCGCTGCTGGAAAACGTCAGGCTGATCGATTCAGCCGGTTCGTGGACCGGCGGACCGGCGGTTCTCTGGTTCATCGGCGATCTGGTGGACCGGGGACCGGACGGGGTCGGCGTGATCGAACTGGTGATGCGCCTGCAAAGCCAGGCGTCCGCCGTCGGTGGGCAGGTGACCTGCCTGCTGGGCAATCACGAAATTCAG
Source organism: Anaerolineae bacterium (assembly GCA_016789005.1). GTDB lineage: Bacteria > Chloroflexota > Anaerolineae > Aggregatilineales > Phototrophicaceae > Flexifilum. The sequence continues at coordinate 20,196 of JAEURA010000259.1, read as the reverse complement.
CTCCTCGCCGCCCACCGCTTCGCCAGAGATGCCTATTTCGTCAATTCATGGCGGCGTAACGGCGGCATGGATTCCGATATGGCGCGGCTGACCCCCCGGCATCTCACCTGGCTGCGCAGTCTGCCGGCGATGGGGCGGTTGGGCAGGAAGCTGATGGTTCACGCCGACGCCACCGTCTACCTGAACATGGCGCCTACCCTGGAGGGGGTCAATGCGGCGTTTCGCGCCACCCTCAACAGTGACGACGCCGACGAGTGGGAAGACCTGCTCAGCGACTTTTCCGAACACCGGGCGTTCGCCTCGATGCGCCGAGGCGAGCAGTACCTTCGCGATTTTTTGCGCCACTACGGCGGCGATCAGATCGTGCACGGGCATACGCCGATTCAGATCATGGCGGATGTGATCAAGCCGACCGGTCCGTTCTTCTACCTGGATAAGCGCGCCGTCAACGTCGATGGCGGCATGGCAATGGGAGCCGCCGGCTTCATCTGGCAGATCGCCTGACTGCCGCGATCACTCGAAAAGCGAAGGGGCTGGCAGCACGATCCTGAAGACGCTCCCCTTGCCTGGTTCGCTTTCCACTTCAATGCTGCCCCCGTGCATCTCGACGATTCGCCGGGTGATCGGCAGTCCCAGCCCCATCCCTGGCGTCGTGTGCATTTCATCGTGCCGCCAGAAGGTCTCGAAGATGTGCGGCAGATCTTCGGCAGCGATCCCCTGCCCGGTATCGCGCACTTCGACCCACACGCGCCGGTTGGCAGTGCCGGTCGAGACGGTGATCTGACCGTCCTCCGGCGTGAAGCGCACAGCATTGTCGATCACCTGCTGAACTGCCTCGATCAGCGCGTGGCGGTCGCCCATCACGAAGGGCAGCGATGTCTGTTTTTCGAAGCGGATGGCAGGTCCCTTGCCGGCGGGGCGGTTCAACGAATCGATGGCGATTTGGATCACGCCGTCGAGGTCTACCGGAATGTGACTGATCTCCTCCAGCCCGCTTTCCAGCTTGTTCATCTCAAGCAGCATGTCCACCAGCCTGGTCATGCGGGCAACCTGGTCTTTGATTTTGGCTTCACGCACCAGCCGCTGATCGGCATCTTCAGTGCGCGCCAGCGCAAAGACGACCGAATTGATCACTGCCAGCGGGGTTCGGAACTCGTGCGAGGCTTTTTCGATGAACTGGCTCAGCAGGCGCACCCGCTCCTTTTCCAGCGTCAGCTCAAAGTCACGCTGCCGCACCTGAGCGCGCTCCGTGATGTCGCGCACCACCGCCTGCAGATGGAGTGGTCTGCCGTCCAGATCGCGCACCAGCTCGACGTTGATATCGACCTGGATGACGCTGCCATCCTTACGGAAGATCTCGCGTTCGTAAGGTGGGACTCGCTCGCCCGCCTGCAAGCGCTGGCGTATCTGCGCACTGTCGTTCACCTCGGCAGAAAGTTCGGCGATGGTCATGCGCTTGATCTCGTCGATGGAAAAGCCGAGCATTTCGGCGCCGCGCTGATTGGCATCGACGTACTCGCCATCCAGGCTCATGATGAAGACGGCGTCGTGGGTCTGCTCGAACAACCCGCGATAGCGGCGCTGCGCTTCCGCCAGTTCACGCTGGTGGCGTTTGGCTTCGGAAATATCGGCAAACGACGTGACCGCGGCATAAGGCTGCGCCTCGCCCGGTTGGAACAAGGGCTGCGAATTGATCGAAAGCCAGCGCAGCGCGCCCTCCGGCGTGTGAACGCCCATGACCACCCCGAACTGCGGCAGCCCCGTCTTCAGGGTGATCATCGCCGGGTGATCTTCACCGGTCAACGGCGAGCCATCCTCGTGGATCGTCCGCCAGCGCGGGTCCATCGAAGTTCGCCCCAACATCTGGTCTCTGGTCAGCCCCAGGATGCGCTCCGCCTCAGTATTGCAGGCTTCAATCGCGCCGCCCTGCTTCTGCACCACGATGCCGTTGGGGATGACGGCGAAGATCGAACGGTAGCGCTCTTCGCTCTCGTTCAGCCGCTTGCGATAGGTGTCGCCGAGCACCGCCCCGACCGCACCCAGCAGGGGGATCACCGCCAGGAAGACGAAATAAGACAGGGCAAAAGAGGTAGGGACCTCGGGGATGAAGAAGAACATGCCGCTGATCGCCAGGTTGAGCGCCGAAAGCAGAATGGTGACCGTGCGGTTCAGGAAGAAGCTGGACAGGAGCGAGGTGATGAGCAGGAACTTGAGCGCCAGCATGCGCTCGATCAGCGGACCGGGCGCTGTGATCAGCGTGGAAATCACCAGCATCAGTGCCGCCACGATCATCAGGGCGACGCCAAGGAGATAGCGGTGGGTTCGGCTCAACAGGTAAATGAAGACATAAGACAGCGCGACTCCGCCGCCGATCCAGGGCGCTGTGGCGAATCCTGGAGCCGTGAGCACCCACACCGGCGTGGTGATCAGCGAAGCAATCCCCAGGACCAGGGACATAGAGGACAGCAGGCGCGCCTGCTGCCGCTTGGTGCTGGACGTGATCTGGGATGATGGCGTCGTCAGACGCACAAAAAATAACCTTGCTGCTTCAATCAGCCAGTGAGCGAACATGGGACTTCCGTCAGGGTGCAATCACTTTGACCCGTTTTGTCAGATAGGGAAACAGTCACGCCGACTGTGTGCGCTTCGGGAAGCGCAGTGCGTTGGTGCACTCTATCTGTAATGATCGCTCATCAGAGCAGAGTTAAATAAATCTACTAGAAATTGAAGATTTCAGGAGTTTTTCACGTCTGGGGTGAACGCCGGGAGGATGACGCGAAAGGTGGCGCCTTTTCCGACCTCGCTCGTCACCTCGATCCTGACATCGGGAATCTCCGTTCGATGCGCCTACCGTGCAGGCGCAGTTGATCCGCCGCCCGACAGCGCATCACACGAGCTGCGCCAGCCCTGCCAGGACCGCCGGAAGCAGCTGCTTCTTGCGCGACATCATGCCCGGCGCGTCGAAGGTGTCATCGTCCAGACGGGTATAGGGCAGCGTGGCGATCACCCGCGCCAGTCCGACGGGGATCAGCCGGCTGTTGCCGCGCACCACATCGGTGACCATCAGCAGCGCCAGCGCCAGCTTCTCCCGCTCCATCAGCTCCGCCAGCGCCGCGCGGATGTCGTCCAGACGGTCGGGCAGTTCGCTGAAGTTCGTCACCTCGATTTGGGCGATGCCGACTTTCATGCCGCCCTCCTCGTAGTATTTCAGGTCGCTGGTTACCATATCGCCGGCGGCGCGGCTGCCGATGCCGGCGCTGGCGCTCAGCAGCGACTCGCCCAGCGTTCGGATGGCGGCATCCAGCGCCTCGGCTTCGCCCGCCGGGGCAAGTCCCGCCGTCCCCGCCAGGATGCGGGCGGCAGCACGATCTCGGGCGGTGGTGGTGGGCGACCGGAAGATCAGCGTATCGGAAAGGATGCCGCACAGCAGCAGTCCAGCGACGCCAGCCGGGAAGACCTTTTTCTGGTCCTGCGCCCGTTCAGTGACCAGCGTCGAGCAGCTTCCGACCGGGTCGATGTGGAAGCGGATCGGTACGCTGGTCGGGATGGTCGCCAGCCGGTGGTGATCCAGGACCTCGACGACTTCGCCCTCTTCCAAGCCGGGGACCGATTGTTCCAGTTCGTTGTGATCGACCATCACCACGCGGCGGCGCGGCGGCGACATGAGATTCGTCTTGCGCACCAGCCCGGCATAACGCCCGTCGGCGTTGACCACCAGGAAATCGTCGTGATCGGCGCGCAGCACCTGCCCGATCACGTCGCGGACATGATCATCGACGTTCAGGACCGGCGTGACGGCATCCGCCGCGCGATCTGCCGAAAGCTCGAATTCCTTCGCCAGCGCCATCACCGACGCTGAGCCGAGTGCGTCCGCCATGTGGGCGAACAGCCCGGCGCCGGTCAGCAGCCCCAGCGGTTTGCCATCAGCGTCGAGGAGGGGCGCGGGGCGGCGGGTGCGGGCGATGCTCTGGCAGGCTTCCAGGACGGTCTGCGAGACGGTCAGGGTGGGCAGGCGGTCGGTCAGGTCGCCGACGCGGGCGCGAATGTCGTTGACGATGGGCGGCGCTTCAACGCCGAAATGTTCCAGCGCGAACTGCGTCTGGGCATTGACTGCTCCCACCCGACCGGGGCTGTAACTGCCTGCGCCGGCGCCGCCGCTGGCGGCATTGAGCAGCCAGGCATAACCGACCGCCGAGGCGACGGCGTCCATATCCGGATTGCGGTGTCCTGTAACGAGTATCGAGTCTGCGGGCGTCATGGTCGACCTGTCCTGATTCAAAGCATCACCCTGATCATATCAGACGATGCAAGCGAACTTGACCCGGTTTTGCGGACGAAAAATCGTGTATCATTTTGAACGCCGCACATGATTTCATGTGAAATTCTCACAAAAGGTGTCTCTATAACCATGCGTGACCTCAATTCAACCGAGAGTCTACTTATTTTTGTCGTGTTGGGCATCGCCTTTGCAGGCTTGCTCTATGCAGTCTTCCTGACGCGACAAATCCTTGCCGAAAGCAAGGGAACCGCCAAGATGCAGCAGGTGTGGGGCTACATCCGTGATGGGGCGAACGCCTACCTGCGTTCACAGTTCCGCATCATCGCCGCCCTGATCGTCGTCCTGGTGGTGCTGTCCTTCTTCAGCGTCTACGTCGTCAACCCGACGCCGTACGCCATCGAACACTTCTGCCCGGAAGTCGCCGAAGAGGCGCGGGCGACGGTTGACGGCGATGGCATTCGCGCGACCATTGCCGCACAGAATACCGACGTGGCAGCGGGCGAGCTGACGCTGCTGCAAGAAAACGCCGTCGTTTACGCCGAAGAGGCGGTGATCGTGGCGGAAGGCGCGGCGGGCTGTGAATCAGCGCGCACGACGATTGCCCTCGGACGCGCCGGCGCGTTCCTGATGGGCGCGGTCTTCTCGGCGCTGGTCGGCTTCATCGGCATGAACATGGCGGTCCAGGGCAGCATCCGCACCGCCGCCGCCGCTGTTGACCCCAAGCGCGGCTATTCCGCCGCTCTGCGCATCGCCTACCGCTCCGGCACGATCACCGGCATGCTCACCGACGGTCTCGGCTTGCTCGGCGGCACGCTGATCTTCATCCTGTTCGGCATCGCCTCGCCTGATGCGCTGCTCGGCTTCGGCTTCGGCGGCACGCTGCTGGCGCTGTTCATGCGCGTCGGCGGCGGTATTTTCACCAAGGCGGCGGATGTCGGCGCCGATCTGGTCGGCAAAGTCGAAGCCGACCTGCCCGAAGATGACCCGCGCAACGCGGCGGTCATCGCCGATCTGGTTGGCGATAACGTCGGCGACTGCGCCGGCATGGCGGCGGACATCTTCGAAAGCTACGAGGTGACCATCGTCTCCGGCTTGATCCTCGGTCTGGCGGTCGCAACCGTCACCCGCAGCCCGATCTGGATCATCTTCCCGCTGGTGGTGCGCGGCATCGGCGTGCTCAGCTCGATCATCAGCACCTATCTGGTGCGCACAGACGTGAAGCAGGGCGGCGGTAAAGAAGCGCTTTCGGCGATCACGCGCGGCTTCTACAGCGCCGCCGCAATCAGCATTGCGATGTTCGCCGTCTTCACTTTCATCTACATGCGCGAACCGGGCATCAACCAGGGCAACGTCATCTGGCAGCCGCTGGCAGCCGTGATCACCGGCATCGTCCTCGCCATCGTGCTGGATCAGGTGACCGCTTACTTCACCGATACCGAACACCCGCCGGTGCAGGATATCGCCAAGAACACGCAGACCGGTCCGGCGACGACCATCCTGTCGGGGCTTTCTGGCGGCATGGAATCGAGCACCTGGGCGGTGCTGGTCATCGCCGGCAGTGTGCTCGCCAGCGTGATCATCTTCGGTCTGTTCCCGATCACCGACGCCAGCGGCAACCAGATCGTCGATACCTTCACCGCCGTGCTGTACGGCGTCGCCATGACCGGCATCGGCATGCTGACCCTGACGGGCAACAACGTCTCGATGGACACCTTCGGTCCGATCAGCGACAACGCTCAGGGCATCGCCGAACTGGCGGGCGAGAGCGACGGTCCCGGCGGCGAGACCCTGAACGCGCTGGACGCCGTCGGCAATACCACCAAGGCGATCACCAAGGGCATCGCCATCGGCTCTGCCGTCATCGCGGCGGTCTCGCTGTTCGGCTCCTTCCTCACCGATACGCGCGTCGTGCAGCTCGGTCTGGGCATACCCCTGGAAGAGACGCTCTTCGGCACGGGCATCAACATCGCCGAGCCGGTGGTGTTCATCGGCTTCCTGATCGGCGGCGGCTTGATCTTCCTGTTCAGCAGCCTGCTGATCCGCTCGGTCAACCGCGCCGCCTTCAAGATGATCGTCATCGTCCGCCGCCAGCTGCGCATCCCCGGCATCATGGAAGGGACCAAGACTCCCGACTATGCCGAGGCGGTCAGCGTTTCGACCGGCGCAGCGCAGCGCGAACTGCTGCCCCTCGCCCTGATCGCCGTGCTGACGCCGATTGTCGTCGGCTTCCTGCTCGGCGCCCCGGCGCTGGGCGGTTTCCTGGCGGGCATCATCCTCGCCGGTCAGCTGATGGCGGTCTTCATGAGCAACGCTGGCGGCGCGTGGGATAATGCCAAGAAGTACATTGAAGAAGGGCACTACGGCGGCAAACGTTCCGACTCGCACAAGGCGGCGGTCGTGGGCGACACGGTCGGCGATCCCTTCAAAGACACGGCAGGTCCGGCACTCAACCCAATGATCAAGGTGGTCAATCTGGTGTCGCTGCTGGTCGCTCCGCTGGTGGTGACGGTCGCCGCGCCTTCGACGACGCAGGATACGCGCACCATCGTGCTGGTGGTGATGGTCCTGCTGATCGGCGTCATCGGCTACGCCATCCTGCGCAGCAAGAAGTCGGACAGCGAGACCGAAGCGCTGATCGAGCAGGTGGCGAACGCCAACCGCTAGAGCCGGTTCTTAACTTCTCTCCCCTCAACCCCCAGCCCCCTTCTCCCCGTTTACGTGGGAGAGGGGATTTTGGGGTGAGGGGAAACTCGCGCCGCAAAAGTGCATGGCACGCTTTAGCGGTCAGATCACTCTGGTTTTCGAGTGCATGCTACAGGGCAAAATGCGGCATGTTGCCATTGCAAAAGCAATCCGATCTGACCACTAAAGTGAGGTCTCGAAAGAAATCAACGGCGGACGCGCAGTAGCGCTTCCCTACACCCCTTTGGCTTGTAGGGACAGCCTACTGGATGTCCGCTGAATACATATGGGAACCCACTTTTAGGGTTGGGGTGTATGCGTGTCTGGGGCAGGCTTTACATTCATGTGAGACGACACACAGGTCGTCCCCTACAACCTATGGTTCGTAGGGGCGAACCCCAATCCTGAATGCACCCACGACGGGGAGTGTGTCGATGCTGAAGAGGCTGACCTAGGAGTCGCGCCGCTCGGTGGTGCGCCGCTCGAACGCTTCCAGCGCGGCTTGCAGGCGCTGCTGGCGCAGCGTCGTCGTCAAATCGCCGCGCGTGCGTTCCAGTACCCCGCGCACCACGTCGGTGCGGCGGCGCAGGTCGCCGGTCACAGCGTCGGGGAAATCGAACGTCACCAGCTGATCATAGATGGCGTCCATCCAGTCGAGCAGGCGTTCCGCTTCGTCGCTGTCGCCGTCTTCGCGGCGCAGGATGTCGAGGATGAAGCGGCGTAGCTCGGTCGCCGCCTCCGCCAGCCCGTTCAGATAGGTGGCGCTGCCGACGCCGAGCGCTTCCGGGGTCGGCAGGGGATCACGGCGAATGATGGCGGCAGTGGCGAACGCCTCCACCACCTCTTTGAGCGCATCCTGGGTGTAGCCGCTTTCCAGCAGGTCGGGAAAGCCCTCCACTCCGGCGATCAGTGCGTCGGCGGCGTCGCGTGCCGCTTTCAGCCGCGCGTCGGCGTCCGCCCAGTCACGGCGGTGGATGGCGCGGATCGCCTCGCTGCACAGCCGGATCAGCTCGCGCGAGCCGGCGAGGGCGCGGTCGCGGGCGGCGGTCTTGACCCCCAGCGCCGCCCGAATGCCCGCACAGATCGGCAGCAGCGCGCCGGTCACGATCCCCCGCCCGCTTCGTCGGCAGGCGAATCGCCCGTTGGTTTCACGCCGCCAAAAAGCTGATCGGCGAGCGTGGCAGGCTGTGGGGGCAGGACGATCTCGCCGTGCTTCTCTTCGAAGCGCTCCAGGTTGGTCTCCAGCGCCCGCAGGAAGAGCTTGGCGTTGGTGGGAGTCATGACGATGCGCGACTGCACCCTGGCGCGCGGATCGTTGGGGAGGACCTGGGTGAAGTCCATGATCACTTCGCTGCCAGTGTGGCTGACGATCACCACGTTGGCGTAGACGGCGCTGAGATTCTGCGGCACTTCGATGCGCAGCTGCCGCTGCGCCCCGGCGTTGTTGGGCGCGCCATTGTTCGGGTTACTGGCGTTCGGCGGGTTCATGAAAGCGCCCGCTAAAAGGGAATATCGTCGACGCCGCCGCTTTGTCCGCCGGCGTAGTCGCCCGACGAACCGGCGTTGTCGGCTCGGCTTCCGAGCAGTTGGAAGTTGTCGGCGGTCAGCTCAATCGTCGCGGCGGGCTGCCCACTCTTATCGAGATACGCCCGGGCTTCCACATTGCCCACGACCATGATCTGCGTGCCCTTGCGAATGAGATTATTGGCGGTTTCGGCGAGGTTGCGCCAGCACGACACGCGATACCAGGTCGTCTTTTCGCGCTGCTCATTGGCATTGCGATCCGTCCAGCGGCGGGTGACCGCCACCGAAAAAGAACAGACGCCGACGCCGCTCTGAAGGTAGCGCATCTCGGGGTCGCCGCCCACATTACCGACAATGATCGTTTGGGACCAGCCTGCCATGCCCTTACTCCCTGTTGCTAAGTGAAACCCAATCCTCTTCCAGCATTTGCTTCACAATGTCGCGCGAAATCCCCATCACCAGCATGTTGTCCACCAGGATTGTTGGCTCCAGGCGCACACGGCGGTCTGGTTTCGCCACATGATCGATGGAGAACTGAAGCAGCGGCACAAGACGCAGGACAGCGTTGATGACGACCTCTCTCGGATGCCGCGACTCTTCGCCAATCCTCAACCACGCTTTCATGGCGTCCAGCGTTTGAATCGCCTTCGGTTCGCTTTCAAGCAGCACATCGAAGGAGCGCATTTCCGGCTGATGCGCAAAGATGTTGCGCAGCTGGCTCAATCCCTTCAGGACATCATGCCATTCTTTGGCGATCAACCCCAGCGAAAACGCCAGACTGGTCATGAACGCCGCTGAACTGCGCTCGAACATGTCCTCTACCAGCTTATCATCGATGAGGAACTGCGCCAGCAGCATGCGGATCTGATCCTCCAGGTGTGCCGCGCAGACGATCAGCAGCAGTCGGTCGGAAAACCCGGACTCCTCGACGATCTGTTCCACCTGCTGCACGACGGATGTCTCGGAAAACCGATACTGCCCATCGGCGAGGAGGTAGACCATCACGCCGCCGCGCTGCCAACCGGTGGCATCCGCCCATTCCAGGAGCGCGCGAGCCATCGCCTGTTCCTGGAGGAGGGTCTGTGAAGACAGTGTGAGGGTTCGCATCACAACGCGCCGAAACCGTTCGTCATTAGAACTAAAATTCTAGCATATTCTCGTGAAATATGCCAGCATCCGGCGATGTCACGTTTTCAGGCGCGCCAGATGCGCGGCAAGCGTTTCGCGCACCGCCGCCGGGTCGCCCTTGCCCTTCAATTCGCGCATGACCTGCCCCATCAGCGCGCCGAAGACCTTCTCCTTGCCGCCCAGGTAGTCACGCACGCTCTCGGCGTTCGCTGCCAGCACCGCCGCGACCGCCGCTTCGATGACGCCGCCGTCGGAAACCTGCGCCAGCCCCTTCGCCGCGACGATCTGCGCCGGGTCGCCGCCGGTCTCCCACATTTCGTTGAGCACGTCGGTCGCCGTCTGCTTGTTGATCGTCCGCGCCTCGACCAGGTTGACCAGCGCCGCCAGCGCCCCCGGTGAGACTCGTTCGCCGACCTGCTCCGGTTCGATGCCGTCACGGTTGACCAGGGTGAACAGCCCGCCGATGATCCAGTTGGCGAGCGCCTTAGCGTTTGCCGCCACCGCCAGCGCCGCCTCGAAATAGTCGGCGACGGCGCGCTCCGCCGTCAGCACGCCGGCGTCATAGGCGGTCAAGCCCAGCGCCGAAATGAAGCGCTCGCGCCGGGCGTCCGGCAGTTCCGGCATGCGGCCGCGGATGGCTTCCACCCATTCCCGGCTGACCTCCACGATGGGCAGGTCGGGTTCCGGGAAATAGCGGTACTCTTCGGCGCTCTCCTTGAAGCGCTGCACGACCGTGCGCTGGCGGGCTTCGTCCCAGCCCATCGTCGCCTGGCGCACGCCTTCGTCGCTTTCCCAGGCGGCGATCTGCCGGGTGGTCTCGTAGGCGATGGAACGGAAGACGCTGCGAATGCTGTTCAGGTTCTTGACCTCGGTGCGGGTGCGGTAGCCGATGTCGTCTTTGTGCTTGACGCTGATGTTCGGCTCGATGCGCATCACGCCCTTGGACATATCGCCGTCGTTCACTCCCAGATAGCGCAGGATGCCGCGCAGTTTGCGGGCGAAGGCTTCCGCTTCTTCCGGGCTGTTGATGTCCGGCTCGGTGACGATCTCCAGCAGGGGCACGCCGGCGCGGTTGTAATCGACCAGGCTGCCCTCGCTGGTGTGGACCAGCTTGCCGGTATCCTCTTCCAGATGCGCGCGGCGGATGCGAATCCGCTTGCTGCCCCCGTCGGGCAGGTCGATGTCCAGGTAGCCGCTGCGGCTGATCGGATGATCGTACTGGCTGATCTGGTAGCCCTTCGGCAGATCAGGGTAGAAGTAGCTCTTACGGGCGAACTGGTTGAACGGCGGAATCTCGCAGTGCAGCGCCAGACCGACCTGCATCGCCATCTCCAGCGCCTCGCGGTTGATCACCGGCAGGCTGCCGGGCAGCCCCATCGAGACCGGATCGACGGCGGTGTTGGGCGCGGCGGTCACGCTGTCCACCACCGGACAGGCGCTGAACATCTTGCTGCGGGTGAACAGTTCTGCGTGAATCTCCAGACCGACAATCGGCGTCCAGTCGCTCATCGCTCGTCTTTCAGTGTGGGATGCAGAAACATCACGGAACAGGACCACAGGGGCATTTTATCACAGGCGCGCGCGCCCGGTCTTGCGCAAATCCTACGAAAACCGTGTCATGATTGGATCAGTAACGAGTGAAGATCAGCGGCGAGGCGCGAATGACACCCTCTGGTGACGCGGAAAATACCCCCATCTTCAGGCGCGCGCGCTACCGTCCGCGGCGCCCGCGCGATGCCGTCAGCACCCCCTGGGACGGTTTCGACGACGAGCCTTATGTCGTCTACGACTGGGATGACGGTTACGATGCGCCCTACGACGAGGCGGATGACGATCTGGACGCCTACGTCGATGAGGATGATGACGATGACGCGGAAGGTGCGCGCCGGTTCTGGACCGCCAACCGGGTGCTGATGACGATCATCGCCATCCTCCTGATCATCACGCTGCTCGCCTACAGCTTCGAGGGCATCGTCACCCCACCTCCGCCGCCGGCGACCGACGCGCCGCCGCTCGGAGATTTGATCTAGAGTTGGGTCTCGCGGTTTCATCGGCGGCGGGCTAGTCGCCGGCTAACCCCTACGCGTCACGGGACGACCCGCCGGGGCGTCCGTGTGAGGGAAGTGCGCGTCAGGTTATGGATTCTCCGCTAGCGCAGCGTCACGAAGGCGCGGGCGAGCGCTGCCCATTCACCCAGCGAGAGCGTCTCGGCGCGGCGCTTCGGGTCGATGCTCGCCAGTTCAAGCATGATGGCGGCATCGGCGTGGCTCAGCCCGACCCCTTCGGCGAAGGCGTTCTTCAACTGCTTGCGCTTCTGGGCGAAGCCGGCGCGCACGACCTTGAAGAAGGTCGCCACGTCCGGAACATCGACGGGCGGCGCGGCATAGGTATCCAGGCGGACGACGGCGCTGTCTACGTCCGGTCGGGGCCAGAAGACGGACGGTTTGAGTCTGCCGATCATCTGCGGCTTGGCGTAGAACTGCGCGCTGACCGTCAGCAGGCTCATATCGCCGGGCGCTGCGGTCAGGCGCTCCGCCACTTCCAGCTGCACCATCAGCACCAGGCGGCGGGGACGGTGGCGCGCTTCCAGCAGATGGCGCAGGATGGCGCTGGTGATGTAGTAGGGCAGGTTGGCGACCACGACGTAGGGCGGGTCCGCCATCAGGCTGGCGACGTTCACCTGAAGGATGTCGGCGAACAGCAGGCTGACGTTGGATAGGCGTTCCGCCGCCAGCGCCGCTCGCAGCACCGGCTCCAGCCGGCTGTCGATCTCGACGGCGACGACGCGCTCCGCCGCTTTCGCCAGGCGGGTGGTCATCGCGCCGGTTCCGGGACCGATCTCCAGCACCGTATCGGTGGGCAGGAGTTCGGCGGCGGCGACGATCTTGTCGAGCGTGTTCGGGTCCTGCAGGAAGTTCTGCCCCAGGCTCTTCTTCGGGGCGATGCCGTGATCTTCGAGCAGCAGTTTCGGATTCATGATCCCCATCCTCTGGTCTGGCGTCAGGGCTGCATCAGGAAGTAGTCGATCACCGGCGGGACGGGCGTGAGGATGTAGACATCGACGTAGCTGGACCAGCTCACCCAGTCGGAGTCGCTGTAGCCGAGATCGACCCACAGCTTGAAGCGGCGCGGTCCGCCGGTATCGGCGATCTCACCGACGCCGTAGCGGGGCACGAAGATCTGCGTGCCGTAGGGCAGGATATCCGGGTCGGAGCCGACGATGCCCTTGACCAGCGTCTTGCCGATGGAGGTGATGTTGTCGCCGCCGAGCGCCGCCGGGTGATAGCTGGTGGCGTACATGCGCAGCACCCGCCAGTATTCGCGCGGTCCCTGTTCGGTGTCGATGGTGCGCAGGATGACGTTGGTCCCGTAGCGGATCACCCGGTTGACGGGCGGCTGGGCGATCACGTCGTCGAGCGGCTGGTGTTCGACGGCGATCCCGTTTTCGTAGCGCACGCGCTGGCGATGCTGCAAGACACCGTTTGCGCCGCCCTGCGCCGTCTGAAACTGATCCAGTTCGAGCGTCGGGTCGCCTTCATAGACCGTCTCGAAGGGGACGCTCTCCTCGGCAGTCTCTATCGCCTCGCTGACGCGGATGACGCGGATGCTCATGCCGGGGCGCAGCGGCGCGTTTTCGGCGGGGATGGCGTAGTCCAGCCCGGTCAGCTGAAGCTCGGCGGCGGAAAGGGCGTCCGCCACCGTCTCGCCCTGGGCGCGGACGCGGCGGCTTTCGCCGTCGGCGATGATCGTCACCGGGCGGGCGCGGGTGATGATCACGTCGAGATCGACGGTCAGGGGGGTGTCCAGCGGCGGCGTGACGGTATCGGCGGTGAACAGCGTGATTCCGGCAGCGAAGAGCGCTTCGCCGACCGTCGCCGCTGTCGTTTGCAGCAGACGGGCTTCGCTGCCATCGCGCAGCCGCAGGGCGACGGCGTGGCGCACCTCGATGTGGCTGGCGGGGACGGGCCAGCGGACCAGCCCGTCATGGGTGGTCTCCGTGCCGTCCACCACGACCCGGTCGTTGGCGTCGACGCGGACGCCGGCTTCGGTCAGGATTTCAGCGGGGCTGTTGAGCAGGGTAAGCATCGGCACGGTCTCGCCATCGACGGTCAGGAAGACGCTGCGGGCGCGTTCGACCTGGACGATGGTGTTGTTCTGAATCGGCGACTCGGCGGCGGGGGTCAGGCGGTCGGCTTCGCCCACGATGATGCCGAGCTGTTCCAGCAGCTCGCCGACCGATTCAGCGTAGGTGCGGGTTTGCACGGCGTCGCCATCGACGATGACGGTGACGGTGCGCATATTGGCGAGCAGGACCAGGGCGGCGATGGCAGTGACGGCGACGGCGGCGGCGATGGACAGCACGGCGATGATCGCCAGAGGGACCAGCCCAATCTGCGGGCGGGGCGACGGGCTGCGTACCCGTCGCGGCTGGGTATCCGGCGGCACGCTCATGGAGACGCCGGATCCGCAAAATACGGCGAGCCGGTTGTGGACACTCTGCTCAAACCGGGAGCCCCTGCGGCGCCCAGGGTGATCGCCTTAGTGCTGCTACCTCTCGGTCCTGACACGGTTCGGGAGTCCTGCCGCGCAGGACCCGGCTTGAGCAGACTGACCGCAACTCGGCTCGTCATAATTCAGCCATGTTAGCAAAGCGCGGCGGTGAAGTCAATCCGCGCCGCCCATCGACGCCCCGCGCTGCGCGACGATGCCGGCGTCGGACCGCCGACTGCCCGGACGGTTAGGTACATTGAAACAGTTTTTGGGTCTATACTCATCTAAAGAATCGTCTTTCGGTTGAAACGTTTGTTTCTGACCGTTGGACCTCTTCCTATTTTCTTTTCGCAACAGCGTTAATCAGGAGTTTGTGGCATGAACGCACGCAAGATCCTATTCTCATCCATTCTGGCACTGATCGTCCTGGTGGGGGCGGGCATGGCGCTGGCGGCTGCCAGCGGCAGCTTCGTCTTCGATTATGCTGGCGACGTCGGCGACAATGCCGATGGTCCGGAATACGACATGACTCTGGTCGGACCGACCGATGACGGCAGCGGCTGCGACGTGGTCATCATGATGATGTTCGATTCGAGCGGCAACGTCCTCGACGTCGACCCGAACTGCATCGGCGGCACGACCGGGAGCGATGATGGCGACTACGGCGTCATTTCGGTGCCCGTTTCCCGCCCGGTCACTTTCTCGCTGTTCGATGTGACCGGCGCCCAATATACCGTCTTGTCCGGCATGACCGAAGGCGACGCCGCTTACACCGCCTACCTCCTCGCCAACGGCGTGTGCCTTGCTGAAGACTACGAGGATGCCAGCGCCAATCTCTCCGGCTTGCCGACCCTCTCGCCGTACGTCATCTGCGGCAGCGGCGCTGCGACTGCCACCGGGTGCAGCCTCACCCTGCCGTCGGGATCGGTCGTCGGCGAAGCCCCGCTCGGCGCGCAGATCTACTATGCGCCGGGTCAGGTGACCAGCATGACCCTGAACCCCGGCACCTACTGGGTGATCGGCATGGACGCCAGCGGCGCATACTACAAGATCGTCCTGGCTTGCCAGTACGTCTGGGTCCCGGTCGCCTCGATGCAGCCCAGCTATCAGGCTCCGCAGAACGGCGCACCGCTGCCGACCCGCGTCGTCAGCTAAGGCTGTTCGCTTCATCCTCTGAACGCCGCCGCTGCCTTCATCATCGCCGCGGCGGCGTTCCGTTTCACAACCCCCTTCTGAACAGACCGCCTCAGGTCGGCGTCGTGATACAATGCGGAGACTCGATTTTCGCATCGTCTGGGCAAGACCATGCCTGTACGTAAACCCGATATCCTCTTCATCGTGCTCGATACCCTGCGCCGTGACCGCCTGTCCATCTACGGTCATGCGCAGGAAACGTCGCCCGGTTTCGACGCCTTTGCCGGGCGCGCCGCGCTCTTCGAACGGGCAGTCGCCCCGGCGCAGTGGACGATTCCGGCGCACGGGTCGCTCTTCACCGGCTTGTACCCCGGCGCGCACGGGTTGACCCAGTCCAACAGCGTGCTGAGCGAGATGAATCTCACTCTGGCGGAGATTCTGCGTTCCGGCGGCTACCATACCATCGCCTTCTGCAACAACCCGCTGGTCGGCGTCCTGAACAACGGCTTGCAGCGCGGCTTCGACTCGTTCTACAACTACGCGACGGCGATCCCCTACCGCCCGTATGATCATCACAAGAGCGCCCTGCGCCGCCGCTTCACCCGCTGGTTTCGCCCTTACGCCCGCAGCATGGGCAACGCCTTCGCCCAGTCGGATGCGCTCTTCCGGGCGGCGCTGCACCCCCTGCTCACACCGATCTGGTCGAAGTACATCAACTTCAAGGGCAGCACCGGCGTCTCGCTCGACGATCTCGCTGCCTACTGGGGTGACTACCACCGGGGCGGGGCAGAAAAACCCCTGTTCGCCTTCGTCAACCTGATGGGCGCGCATCTGCCGTATCACCCCCCGCGCGATCTGGTCGAGCGGTTCGCGCCGGAACTCAAAGGCGACCGCCAAGCCTACACTTTCATGCGCCGCTTCAACGCCGACGGCGCAGCCTGGGCAGCCCCGCCGGACGAACCCTACAGCGAGCTTCAAACGCGGACGCTCAACGCCTTCTACAACGCCGAAGTCGCCTACCAGGATATGCTGCTCAGCCGCCTGCTCGACGCGCTGCGGGCGAGCGGCGCGCTGGAGAACACGGCAGTGGTCCTGATGGCGGATCACGGCGAGTCGCACGGCGAACACGCCATCGTCGGGCACGGCTTCAACGTCTATCAGGAATTGGTGCACGTGCCGCTGGCGATCCACGTGCCGGGGATGACGCCCGGACAGCGGATCGGCGTGAACGTCTCGACGCGGCGGGTCTTCCACACGCTGCTCGATCTGGCGGGCGTGCCCAACCTGCTCGACGCCCACGACCCCAACGCCGACATCGCCGGGCTGTCGCTGGTCAACCTGCTCAAAGACGGGAGTGGGCGCGACGTGGAGAGCGCGACCGCCTTCAGCGAGGCGTATCCGCCGCTGACCTTCCTGAACGTGCTGGAACACCGCAGCCCCTCGGTCATCGAGCGTCTGCGTTTGCGGCTCGTCCGGCGCGCCCTCTACGCCGGAGATCGCAAGCTGGTGGCGGAAGGCGACCGGGTCGAGGGCTTGTTCGACCTGGCGGGCGACCCGACTGAAAGCCGCGATCTGCAAGGCGGGCGTGCCGCCGAAGCCGAGGCGCTGCTGCGGCAGCTCTCCGCTTTTGCCGGCGCGCATTCTCAGGCGTATCGCCCGGAACCAGGGGAAGTCAGCGAAGAAGTGGTCGAACATCTGCGCGCGCTGGGGTATATCGAGTGAAACTCCTTTTCGTCGTTTCCTCTCTGGACCTGACTCAGCCGTTCAGCGCCACGCCGGCGTGGTGGCAGCTCCTGAAAGGGCTGTACGAGATCGGCGTGGACATCATCGCCGCGCCGTATCAGGGTCCGCCCATCGAATCGCTGTGGTGGCGGGCAGCGGCGAACCCGGCGCAGCGTCACGGCAACCTGTTCAAGGCGGCGCGCGACCTGACATGGCGCGTCACCGGCGGCAGGATGACCGAGCGGCAGGGTGATGCCGAATCGGCGTCGGATCGGCTGGTGCGGGCGGCGGCGCAGCGGGTGATCGCCCCGCTGTGGCGCGATCACCTGGACCGCCTGCTGACTCAGGAACCCGACATCGACGCCGTGATCATCCTGACTGCGCCGCTCAACCACCTGGTCGGGGTGGCGGGCGACCTGATCAGCCGGCATGGCAAGCCGATCTTCTACTACGACGGCGATGTCCCGGCGAGCCTGCCGTCGATGGGCGGCTTCGCCAGCGGCTTTCGCATCTATCAGGGCGCGGATGTGCGCGAGTACAGCGCCTTCATCAGCAACAGCCAGGGCGGCGCAGAAGAGATCAGCCGGTTGGGGGCGCGGGCGGTTCATGTGCTCTATTACGGCGCCGACCCGGACGTGTTCAGCCCGGTCGAGACGCCGGCGCAGGACCTGGACGTGCTGTTCTACGGGCACGGGCGCGAGTATCGCGGCGAGTGGATCGACGCCATGATCCGCGACGCCTCGAACGCCCTACCAGAAGCCCGTTTCGCCGTGCGCGGCACGCGCCTGGGCGACCTGGGGCGGGCGCAGGCGCTGCCCTACCTCAGCTTCAGCAAGCTGCGCGAATACTCCAGTCGCAGCAAGGTCAACCTGTGCATCACCCGGCGGGCGCATGCCAGCGTCTTCGCCTCGTCGTCGTCGCGCCCGTTCGAGCTGGCGAGCATGGGCTGCTGCATCCTGGCGAATCCTTATCTGGGAATCGAGACCTGGTTCGAGCCGGGGAAAGAGCTGTTCGTCGTCCAGTCCGGCGAGGAAGCGCGCGACCGTCTGCGCTTCCTGCTGACCCACGACGCCGAACGCCGGGCGGCAGGGCGGGCGGCGCGCGAGCGGGTGCTGAAAGAGCACACCTTCCGTCACCGCGCCGCGCAGCTGGTCGAAATCGTGCGGGCGACGGTATGACGGCGGCGAAACCCCGTATAATGAGGATCGATGCTAGGAGTGTGCGAGGAATCCGATGGTCATCGGCGAACGGCTGATCAGCGCGGAAGAGTTTTTCGAGATCGTGCAGCGCCCTGAATACGAAGGCAGGCGGCTGGAACTCGTCCATGGAGTGATCGTCGAAGACATGGCAGGCGGCGCGAGTGGTGAACATGGTGAATCGGCAGCGTTGTTTCTGTATCACGTGATGGGGCACGTTCTGCCCAACAAGCTGGGACGGGTGACGGCGGCGGAAACCTGCTACCGGCTGCACCGCCTGCCCGAAGGTCGCGACATCGTGCGCTGCCCGGATGTCGGTTTCGTCTCCTTCGAGAAAGCCCCGGAGCCGCTCAGGACCGGGCTGGTCCCCTTCGCCCCGGACCTCGCCGTCGAGGTGGTGTCGCCCGGCAATACCGCCGACGAGATGCAGATGCGCGTGCGCGACTTCCTGCGCTATGGCACGAAGATCGTCTGGGTCGCCTATCCCAATACGCGGACGGTCGAAGTGCATACGGTGGACGGCGCGCGCACGTTAGAAGCCGATGACCTGCTGGACGGCGGCGACGTGCTGCCCGGTTTCAGCGTGCCGGTCAGTGCCTTTTTCCCGACCGCGAGCGCCGAATAAACGGTCAGCGCGCGAATGCCGCAAACGGGTTCGTGTGGGTCAGCCGGCGGACCATCGCCTCGTCGATGCCGGCGGCGAGCATCTTGGGGATGAACGTCTCGCTGAGGTAGGTGAAGGGCTGCGGGGCGCGCCCGCGATTGCCGGGGTCGAACCAGCCTCGGTCATGGCTGAGGAGAATCTTGCCGTGTCCGGCGTCCAGCAGGCGGCGGATGTACTCCAGATAGGCGGCGTCAGGGACAGCCTCCTGTCCCCCGATCCAATCGTACTCGATCCACACCCCGCGCGCCGCCATCTCCAGGTGCAGATCAAAATCCGGCTCCGCCTGCGTATGAATCCAGATGAAGCGCTCCGGCGTGCAGCCGACGCTTTCGATGACCGCAAGCTGGTCTTTGACCACGCGCCCGCGTATCGTGTGGCTGCCGATCACCGCGCCGGTGGCTTTCGCCGCGCGCGCCGCAGCCCGCAGGATCTTCGTCTCCACGTTCGTCAGCCCATCGTCGCCCGCGCTGAGCTTGATCCATGCCGCGCGCACGCCGGTCGCCTCGATTTCCCCCGTGAGTTCGCCTAACATCCACTCGTAGAGTTCCTCTTCGCCGGCTTGCTGCGCCCACGATGGAACCCAGGGTTCGCGGTAGATGCCGGTCGCCATGACGATGGGGAAGTGGGCGGCTTGGGAGACGGCTTTATCCATGTCGGCGCGCCGTCCAACGCCAACCGGCGTGCATTCCACCAGCGCGGTGACGCCGGCGGCTTGCGCGCGCTCGACTTCCGGGACCATCAGCGCGATCACCTCCTGGACATCCGCCTGCGCAAAACCGGGCGCGTCCGGCGTGCGCAGATCGACGAAGATGTGCTCATGGGGCAGAATCATGCCGAGGTCGTCTGCCGACCGGGGACCGAGGGTGGTGAATAACTGAACCATGTGCGCAGACCCTTTCGGTGAATGACTAGAGCCTGTTATGAACTTTTCTCCCCTCAACCCCCCAGCCCCCTTCTCCCACAAAAACGGGGAGAAGGGGGAGGCAAGTCCCCTCGCCCCGCGCGCGTGGGAGAGGGGATACAGGGGTGAGAGGAACTTCTGCCGCAGAAATTCATAACAGCCTCTAGAGCCTGTCTGATCATTGCCCTTGGTGGGGGCGCGGCGCCCCGCGCCCGCCGTAACCGTGACGATTTTTCAGGCAGTGCGGGCGGCTCGCGAGCCGCCCCTACGAGAGCGTTGATGAATTATCAGATGCGCTCTAAAACGCCCCGGTGATTCCCCGCCACGAACCGGCGAGACCGCCGGGGTCTTCCGCCAGCAGGAAGAACTCGCCCCGCTGCGGCACGTTGATCGCCCGTCCCCGCTCGAAGGGCAGCGCCGAACTGGTCGCGCCCACCTCTTCGTTGATCGCCCAGCCCAGCAGCGCCCGAACGTC
>JAEURA010000212.1 GCA_016789005.1 Anaerolineae bacterium | reverse complement strand
CAGAGATGAAACGAGTACGTGTCGTCATCATTGGATCGGGACCTGCCGGCTTGACCGCCGCCATCTACACGGCGCGCGCCCAGCTGAGCACCGTCGTCATCACCGGCAACCAGGTCGGCGGGCAGATCGCCACGACCCACGATGTCGATAACTTCCCCGGCTTCCCCGAAGGCGTCACCGGACCCGATCTGACCGACCGGATGCGCGCCCAGGCGGAGCGCTTCGGCGCAGTTTTCGACTACGATCTGGTGACCGAGGTTGATTTTGCGTCGGGCAGCCCGTTCCGCGTCAAGACGCATGGGGACGAATACCTCGCCGATTCGGTCATCGTGACCATCGGCGCCAGCCCCCGGCGGCTCAACGTCCCCGGCGAGACCGAGTTCACCGGGCGCGGCGTGAGCTGGTGCGCCACCTGTGATGGCTGGTTCTTCCGGGGCAAGGACATCCTGGTGGTCGGCGGCGGCGATTCGGCGCTTCAGGAAGCCATCTTCCTGACCAAGTTCGCCGAAAAAGTGACGGTCGTGCACCGGCGCGACGAGCTGCGCGCCAGCATCGCCCTGCAAACCCGCGCCTTCAGCAACCCGAAGATCGCCTTCCTTTACGACACGGTGATCGACACGATCAAGGGCGAAGATATGCGGGTGACCGGCGTGACTCTGCGCAACCTCAAGACCGACGTGACGACCGAGCGCAAGACGGATGGCGTCTTCATCTTCATCGGCTATGACCCGAACAGCAGCCTGTTCGGCGGGAAGCTGGAGATGGGACCGCAGGGCTACGTGGTTATCGACGAGATGATGTCCACCAGCGTCCCCGGCGTGTTCGCCGGCGGCGAGATTCACGATGACCGCTTCCGCCAGGCGATCACGGCTGCGGGACAGGGCTGTTCCGCAGCGCTGATGGCGATCAACTGGCTGGGCGAGCGTGAAGGGCAGGGGCTGCTCCAGGATTTGGACGCGCCGGAAGCTGTGACGGTCACCGCGCCATAGACCCCGACCGCGCCCCTGTAGGGACGACGCAAAGCGTTATACTGAGAGGCTGTTCGCAGAATGGGCGAACAGCCTCTTTTTTGCGTTTAGAGTCTTGAAAAGAGATCGCCATCATGGATTTTTCCCCTTCCCCTCACATTGAAGCGCTGACCGCCCGCGTACGCCAGTTCATCGAGACCCAAGTTATCCCGCTGGAATCACAGATGCACGAGAACCCCGACGGCATCCCGGCGGAGGCGCTGGCGGAGCTGCGAGCGAAGGCGAAAGCCGCCGGCGTGTTTGCGCCGCAGCTTCCCGTCGAGCTGGGCGGGCTGGGACTGTCGCTCAGCGAGATCGTCCCGATCTTCGAGGCGGCGGGGCGCAGCCTGCTCGGTCCGCTGGCGCTGAACTGCGCCGCGCCCGACGAAGGCAACATGCACCTGCTGCACCTGTTCGCCAACGCCGAGCAGCGGCAGCGCTTTCTGGAACCGCT
Source organism: Anaerolineae bacterium (assembly GCA_016789005.1). Classification (GTDB taxonomy): domain Bacteria; phylum Chloroflexota; class Anaerolineae; order Aggregatilineales; family Phototrophicaceae; genus Flexifilum. Next base: position 13,840 of record JAEURA010000212.1, on the reverse strand, counting down.
GGCGGCGGGGGTGGTTCGCTCCGGCTTCGCCATGACCGAGCCGCATCCCGGCGCGGGCAGCGACCCGACCATGCTGCAAACCCGCGCCGACCGGGACGGCGGCGATTGGGTGATCAACGGGCACAAGTGGTACACCACCGGCGCGGAAGGGGCGGCGTTCCTGCTGATCATGGCGCGCACCGACCCCGACCTGCCGGCGCAGAAAGGGGCGACGATCTTCCTGGCGGACCTCAACACGCCGGGCATCGAGATCGCGCGGCGCATTCCGGTCATGGACGCCAACAACCCCGGCGGACACGGCGAGATCTATTTTCGGGATTTGCGCCTGCCGCCCAGCGCCATTCTGGGCGAGGTCGGGCAGGGTTTCGCGCTCACCCAGGCGCGGTTAGGTCCGGCGCGGCTGACGCACTGCATGCGCTGGACGGGGATCGCTCAGCGCGCGCTGGAAATCGCCACCGCCTATGCCGTCCAGCGAGAGGCGTTCGGCAAGACCCTCAGCGAGCATGAGGCGGTGCAGTGGATGCTTGCCGACAGCGCGCTGGAACTGCATGCCGGGCGGCTGATGATGCAGCAGGCGGCGTGGCTGCTGGAAAAAGGCGATCAGGCGCGATCCGAAACGTCGATGTGCAAGATCTTCGTGGCGGAGTCGGTCAACCGGGTGCTGGATCGGGCGATTCAGATCACCGGCGGGCTGGGGATTTCGCGCGATCTTCCGTTGAGCACCTGGTATCAGGCGGCGCGCGCCTTCCGCATCTACGACGGCGCGTCGGAAGTGCACCGCATGGTGGTGGCGCGCGGGGTGGTCAAGAAGTATGGAACGGGGAAGATGAAGGGCTGAGCGCCTCAGCCTGGCGGCGGATCGCTGGTTGGGGGAATCGTCTTGACCATGTTGCCGTCCCAACTGCCCGATGCGTCAGTCAGCTTGCGCCATCCGCCGTGTTCGTAGAAGCGGATCGCCTGGGCGTTATCCTGGTCAACCGACAGGTTCATGACGCGCGCCCCCCGGCGCAGTGCCTCTGCTTCGGCATCCTGCATCAGCAGCCTGCCAACCCCGCTCCCCTGCACCGCCGGATCGACGGCGATTGCCAGGATGCTGAACTCGCGCGGCGGGCTGACCGTCCGCTGCGCGTCGGGCTTGGCGGGACGCCGCCTGAGCAGATTCAGCGCCAGCGCGATGCGCGACCGAAACAATTCGTTGGTCAGCAGCAACCAGGGGCGGGCGGCGACTCGGGCGATCAGAAAGCTGCGATTGCGCTGCAAAAAACCGGAAAGCGCACCGTTGTAGCGCCCGGCGAAGTTGAAGCCGATCAGGCGCTCCCCGTCGAAGGCTCCCATGCGGTAGGCGTGGGGGTGAGCATCCGTGAGCAGCCAGGCATAGTAGCGCGCCACTGCTTCGCTTCCCAGCGCGGTCATCGCCCTGCGCGGAAACGCCCGCATGTGAATGGCGCTGATCTGGGGAACGTCCGCGTGGGTCAATGTGCGGAGCGTGATAGGGTGGTCGCTGGTGCTCATTGCCGAACTTGATCCTGTATCGTCTGCTGCCAGACCCAAGAACAATACTCTATCATGTGTTATCATCCTCAGCGAGTTCCATCCTCCTGCATCTGACGACCATTTCAGGATCAACGCATGCACGTTCTGCACGTCATCGACAGCCTTGCCCTGGGTGGGGCTGAACGCATGCTGGTAGACATCGCCAACGCCACCGCCGCCGACGGGCATCGTGTCTCGGTCTGCATCACCCGCAGCGAAACGCTGCTGACTTCCGAACTTCGCCCGGACATTCAGACGCTTGTCCTGGGGCGTGCGCGACGCTTCGACCTTGAACCGATGCGGCGCTTCGCCCACTACGTCAACGCCAACGGCGTGCAGATCATTCACGCGCATGGGCGCACCTCTTTCACCTTTGTCGCCTTCGTGAAGACCCTTCGCCTCATTGGCGCGCCGATCCTGCTGCACGATCATTATGGCGGCATCGAAACCGACGCCTCAATCCCGTCATGGTTCCGGCTGTGGGGCAGGTTCATGCTTGACGCCTACGTCGGTGTCTATGAGCGCCTCACTGAATGGGCGGTGTCTGCCGGCGTGCCCCGTCATCGCGCCGAGACGATCGGCAATGCTCTGGATTTCGTTCGACTGCGGCAGCCTTCCCCCTCGTCGCTGCGCCTGGAGCAGCAGATTCCGGTGGATACGCGCATCGGCATGGTGATCTGCGGCATTCGGCAGGAGAAGGGTGTCGATCTCCTGCTGGAGAGTCTGGCGCAGATTCAGCCGGCTCGCCCGTACATCGTCTTCATCGTCGGCGCGGACAACCAGCCGGAATATGCGGAGCGCTGCCGTCGTCAGGTGATCGATCTGGAGCTTGCCGACCATGTGCGCTTCCTGGGACCGCGTCAGGATGCCGCCACTCTGGCGCACAGCGCTGATTTCGCGGTCATGCCCTCGCGCTCTGAGTCCGGTCCGCTTGTCCTGATCGAGTATATGGCTGCCGGGCTGCCCTTTGCCGCCTTCAGCGTCGGCAATATCTCCCGGCGTGCGGCGCAGCTGGGGACGCCCGGCTTCGTCCCGCCGCAGGATGCCGCCGCCCTGGCGCGGGAGATCGAAGGGCTGCTGGCGCTACCTGATGATGCGCTGCGCCAACGCGGACAGATCGGCTTCGCCGTCGCAGAGCAGGAGTTCAGCATCCAGACCAGGCTCCCCGACTGGTATCGCGCCTACGCCAAAGCCATGCGGGAGGTCTGAGGTGAAACTGCTCATCATTTCCAACATGGCACACTACCTGCGCGACGGGCAGCTGGTCGGGCATGGACCGACCGCCCGCGAGATCAGCGCGATGGCAGCGCTTTTTGACGAGATCACGCATATCGGCTGCCTGTATCAGGGAGCTTCGCCCAACCTGGCGCTGCCCTACACGACGGATAAGCTGCGCTTTGTAGGACTGCCGCCCGCCGGGGGCGAGCGCTTTCTGGATAAGCTGCTCATCCTGTTCTATATCCCGCTCTACATCGCGACGATCCTGCGCTATCTGCCGCGGGCGGATGTCGTCCACGTTCGCGCGCCCGCCAACATCCCGCTGATCGCGCTCCTGCTGCTTTCGGTTGTGCGGCGTCCGAAGCTGCGCTGGCTGAAATATGCCGGCAACTGGAAGCCGGATGTGCCTGACGCCCGCTCCTACCGCATCCAGCGCTGGATGCTGCGGCGCGGCTGGCATCGCGGGCAGGTGACGGTCAACGGGCAGTGGCTTGGCGATCGGTCTTTCGTACACGGCTTCCTGAACCCCTGCCTGACCGAAGAAGAGGTGATGGAGGGACAGGTGGCTGCCCGCAGCAAGACGATGGCGACGCCGGTGCGCCTGATCCTGGTCGGCTGGATGCTGCGCTCCAAAGGCGTGGAGCGCGCCCTGCGCGTTGCCGCGCTGCTGCGCGCGGACGGCGTCGCGATCAGCCTGGACCTGATCGGCGATGGTCATGAACGCCAGGAACTAGAGGCGCTGGCGGCGTCGCTGGGGCTGGACGACTGCGTGACTTTTCACGGATGGCTGGCGCGCACCGACCTTGCGCCGTTTTACACGCGCGCCCACCTGATGCTGTTCCCGACCAACAGCGAAGGCTGGCCCAAGGTGATCAGCGAGGCGATGGCATATGGCGTCGTGCCGCTGGCTTCGGCGGTCAGCGCCATTCCACAGTACCTCACCGAATTTCAGACCGGTATGGCGATTCCGGCGGAAGACATCGAGGCATACGCCGCCGCCATCCGCGCCTATGCCGCCGACCCGGCGCGCTGGCAGGCAGAATCAAAACGCGCCGTTGAGGCTGCGGCGCGTTTCACCTATGCGCATTTTTTGCAGGACGTGCGCGCCCTGCTCGACTTGCCCCCTACCTGAACAGCGCCAGAAAGGTCTGAAGGATGATCTGGATGTCTTTCAGCAGCGAGGCGCTGCGGGCATAGTCCAGGTCGATTGCCAGCTTCGCCGGCATAACTTCGCGGATGTACAGTGCTTCCCAGTCGTCGCCGGTCAGGATCGCCTCTTCGTTGCGATATTTGACCGACGCCGGGCTGGTGATTCCGGGGCGCACGCGCAGCACCTCGCGCTGTTCCGGCGTATAGTAGGCGACGTATTTCGGCGCTTCCGGGCGCGGACCGACCACGCTCATTTCCCCGACCAGGACGTTCCACAGCTGCGGCAGCTCGTCCAGCTTGGTGCGCCGCAGCACCCGCCCGACGGATGTGATGCGCGGGTCGCGCGCGCCGGTCACCGCCGGACCGAGCTTATCAGCATTGATCACCATCGAGCGGAACTTCAGCAGCTTGAATTCTGCTCCGCCGCGCCCCACCCGCGTTGAACGGTAGAAGATCGGTCCCTCGGATGACAGATTCACCCACAGCGCGAGGATGAGCAGGATGGGCGACAGGACGATCAACCCTGCCAGCGAGACCCCCACGTCGAACAGACGCTTCAGCATGGCGCGTTCCGCTTACGCCAGATGCCGGTCGGCGATGTCGCGCACTGCCGTGACGACATCTTCGACATCGCTGTTGGACATCCGGGAATAGATGGGCAGCGAGATGCAGCGCATCCCTTCTTCGGCGGCGATCGGGAAGTCTTCCGGCTTGTAACCGTAGGTCTGCACGTAGTAGGAATGCATGTGCAGGGGAATCCAGTGGACGCTGGCGCCGATATTCGCCTGACGCAGCAGCTCCATGAACTGCGCACGATTGATCGTCAGCGCGTCCAGGTTCAGCCGCAGGATGTACAGGTGATAGGGATGCGTGCTGTCGGGCGACTGCGCCGGCGGAATCAGCGCCGGATGTCCGGCGAAGGCGGCGTCGAAAGTCCGGGCGATTGCGACGCGGCGGGTATACATGCTTTCCAGCTTGCTCAGCTGCACCAGCCCCATCGCCGAGGCGATGTCCGTCAGGTTGTACTTGAAACCGGGCGCGACGATGTCGTAGCGCCAGCTGCCCTCGCCGGTGTAACGCTTCCAGGCGTCTTTGCTCATGCCGTGCAGACGCATCACCCGGCAGCGATCCGCCCATTCGTCGTTGTCGGTGGTGATCATGCCGCCTTCGCCGGTCGCCAGCGTCTTGGTGGCGTAGAAGCTGAACGAGGTCAGATCGCTGATCGCGCCGACCAGTCTGCCTTTGTAGTAGGTCGGCAGCGCGTGGGCGGCGTCGTCGATCACCCGCAGATCGTATTTCCGGGCGATAGCGTGAATGGCGTCCAGATCGGCAGCCTGACCGGCGACGTGGACCGGGATGATCGCCTTCGTGTGTTCGGTGATCGCCGCTTCGATCAGCGTCGGATCGATGTTCAGGGTATCGTGCTGGACATCGACGAAGACCGGCTTGGCGTCGAAGTAGCGCACCACCTCGGCGGTAGCGGCGAAGGTGAAGGTCGATGTGATCACTTCGTCGCCGCGCTGAAGCCCGATGGCTTCCAGCGCCAGGTGCATCGCGGCGGTGGCGGAATTGACGGCGACCGCGTGCTTGACGCCCAGGTACGCCGCAAACTGTTTCTCGAATTCGACGGTCTTCGGTCCGGTGGTCAGCCAGCCGGATGCAACGACCTCGGTCACGGCATCGATCTCGCGCTGGTCGATGTCGGGCAGCGCGAACGGCAGAAAGGTTTCCCGAATGGGTGCCAGGGTCATTTTATCTCCTTAGGGTTTCGTCATGCGCTGTCCGAACCACTCGACGGTCCGCGCCAGCCCGGTATCGAAATCGACCACCGGGGCGAAATCGAGCAGATCGATGGCTTTCTGAATGTCGGCGCGCGAGTGCAGGATGTCGCCGATGCGCGCCGGCGTGTGCATTGGCGCGTAATTCGTGCCGAGCAGTCGGTTCAGCCGCGCGACCAGGTCCAGCAGGCTGATGCTGCCGCCCAGGGCGAGGTTCATCACCTGACCGGGCGCGCCAGGGGCGTGCATCGCCAGCAGGTTGCCGTGCACCACGTTGGCGATGTAGGTGAAATCGCGCGATTGGGTGCCATCGCCGTAGATCATCGGCGGCTGCCCCGACATCATGGCATGGATGAACCTGGGGATGACGGCGGCGTACTGCGATGTCTCATCCTGGCGAGGACCGAAGACGTTGAAATAGCGCAGCGCCGCCGTTTCCAGACCGTAGACATGCGTGAATACCTGGCAGTAGTATTCTGCCGCCAGCTTGCTGACCCCGTAGGGAGAGAGTGGCTTCGGCGAAAGCGTCTCCGTCTTGTATTCCTGCTCGACATCGCCATAAGCCGACGAGGAGGCGGCATAGACCACGCGCCGGACCCCGGCGTCGCGCGCCGCGATCAGCACGTTGAGGGTTCCGGTCACGTTGACCTGATGCGTCGTGAGGGGATCATCGATGCTGCGGGGAACGGAGGGCAGGGCTGCCTGATGGAAGACGTACTGCGCGCCGGAAAAGACCTGACGCAGCGCCTCCAGATCGGTGATGCTGATCGCGTGGACTTCCAGGCTGCCACCGAGGGCGGCGAGATTCTCGCGTTTACCCGTCGAGAAGTCATCGACAATCCGCACGCGATGCCCTTCGACGAGCAGGCGTTCAGCGATGTGTGAGCCGATGAATCCTGCGCCTCCGGTCACGACGTAGGTTTCTGCCATCAAGTCAATCCTTCTACGATTTTGTTCAGCCTGCACCTTGTATTGTCCCACAACTTGACCGGGCGGTGTAGATACGGATGTGACCCAGGATGCAGGGGCGGCTTGCTGCGGCGGCTGGGGCATGGCGCACGCCGATGCCCCACCGGGCGATTGTATGAAATTTGCACTGATCTTATGAAATTCGTTGACGAAATCCCTGGTAGTTGTGTTATCCTTTATGGTGGAGCAGAATACTTCTATTAGCTTCCCTGCCCCTTGCAACCAATCTGGCGTCCTGTGGTCAGCTTCGACCACCGTTAGAAGGGTGTTTTGTGAGCAGCAACCATGGCGAGAATCCAGCGCTGCCCGCGCTGCTTGATTCCGAACAGACGGTCTCGCAGTTCCTCGATGAAATCGACGATGGCTATTTTGAAGCCGATCTGCATGGGCGATTCATGTTCGTCAACGAAGCGCTGACTCGTATGACCGGGTTTTCGCGCGCCGAGCTGCTCGATCCCCAGTCCAATCATTTTTCAACCTATCTTGACGCTTCGACGGCGGCGCGCCTGAAGGAATTCATCACGGCGATGTGCCAGAACGGCAGAGCCATTCGCTCTGTCGATCTGCCGTTGTGGTGTCGCGACGGCGTGACCCGTCACCTTGATGTATCCATCTCGCTCATCCGCGACGCCTATGGGCATGGTCAGGGGTATCGCGGTTTTCTGCGCGACATGACCGAACAGCGCCAGCTGGAAAAGGCGCTGCGCACCAGCATTCAGCAGCTCTCGATGCTCCAACAGGTGGACAGCGAGCTGAGCCGGTATCTGGACCCCAACGCCATCCTCAGCGTGGGCCTGAACGCCGCGATGGCGATCAGCCGGGCGGATCTCGGTTTAATCGCCATGCTGGAAGAGAGCGGTCTGCACATCGTGCGTTCGATCGGTTTTGGGGGAAGCGACCAGGGGCGCACGCTGAACCTGAACGAAGGGATCATCGGTCGGGCGCTGCGCACCGGGCGCGCCCAGTTCTGTGCCGATGTCAGCCGCGACCCGGACTACGTCGCCGATGTCGGCGGCATGGAAGCGAACATCGTCGCGCCGCTGACCGCCCGTGACCGCGTGATCGGTGTCCTTAACCTGGAAACCACACGCGGTGTTCGTTTCAGCGCGGAAGTCTACGAATTCATTCAGCTGCTGACCGCCCGCCTGGCGATCTCGCTGGACAACGCCGTCCTGCTGCGAACTACGCAGGAACAGCTTTCCGCCCTTCAGAAACTCTATGCCCACGTCACCGATCTGGAACACCTCAAGACCGACATGATTCGCATCGCTGCGCACGATATGCGCGGTCCGCTTTCGGTCATCGCCAGCTACGTCGATCTGCTGCGCGGCGACTTGAACGGCAGCCTGGACGAAGCGCAGCAGGGATATTTCGACGCCATCACGCGCGGGTTGGACCGCCTGATGCGGCTTTCGACCGATGTGCTGTCGCTGGAACGCATCCACGCCCGGCGCGAGAAACCATCGGAGTCGGTGCGCTTCGATCAGTTGGTCCGCGATGTCGTTGAGCAGTTCAAACCTGAAGCCGAACAGCGCGGCGTCCTCTTCAGGAGCAGCGTAAGCAGGACGCCGGTCTTCGTCGTCGGTGAAGCCTCGGAGCTTTCGGAGGCGATCAGCAACCTCCTCACCAACGCCCTCAAATACACGCCAGGCGGCGGCAAGGTCTTCGTTCAGATGATCGCCGAGGTCGACAAGGTGCGCTGCGAAGTCCACGATACCGGCTTTGGCATCCCCGAAAGTGAGCAGGCGCGCCTGTTCCAGCCGTTCTACCGGGTCAAGACGCATGATACCGCCGCCATCAGTGGGACCGGTCTGGGACTGCACCTTGTCAAGAACATCGTCGAACGCCACGACGGTGCGGTATACTTCGAAAGTCAGCCCGGCACAGGCAGCATGTTCGGTTTCACGCTGCCGCTGGCGCCGGTTGCCGGACGTGTAGACTCTTCGGCGCAGGCATGCGCCTCATAAGATCAGGACCTACCATGCGCGTACAGATCGATGTATGGTCAGATTTCGTCTGACCCTGGTGCTACGCCGTCGCTCTCAGTCTGAGGGCGCTCCAACAGACTCACGACATTGTTTTGCGCTGGCGGTCATTTGAGCTGCGCCCCGCCGGCGCGCCGCCCATGCCCGACGACTACCGGCAGTACATCGAGCAGGTCGGACGCCCCCGCTTCAACCAGATGATGCGCGAGCAGCACGGGATCGAAGTGCATGCCGGTCCGTTCGGCATCAACAGCCGCGATGCGCTGATCGGAGAAAAAGCGGCGGAGGCCTACGGCTTGGGGGCGGTTTACCATGAGCTGGTCACGCGCGCCTATTGGGACGGGGCGAAAGACATCTCTGACCGCGCTGTGCTGCGCGCCCTTGCCGAGACGAGCGGCATCGACGGCGATACCTTCGTCGCCGCCCTGGATGATCCCCGCTACGACGCGGAGGTCAGCGAGGATGTGACGCTGGCGCAGCAGATCGGCATCACCGGCGTGCCGGCGCTGATCTTTGCCGGGCGCTATCTGGTCTCCGGCGCACAGCCCATCGAGACGCTGCGCCAGGTGGTCGAACGTGTGACCGCCGAATTCGGGGCGTAGCGGCGTCAGCTTCCCGCTTCGACCGTCGTCTCCAGGGTCGCCTCGACATCGGTGGGGACGACGGTTGGGAAAGCCGCCAGCGTGGGGATAGGTTCCGTCGCCGGCGGGCGCTGCGCTTCCTGGTTGCTCAGCGTGATCAGCACCCAAACGAGGATCAGCACAATCAGCGCCAGGAAGAAGGCGACGATCAGCGCCAGGTCCAGCTTGGTCCCTCGCCGCCTGACCTGTTTTTCCGGCAGGCGGTTGATGGCAGGCTTATCGGAGGGTGAATCCTGCTCCTCCTGCTTGGAGGGCAGGTTCTGTCCGCGCGGAATCACCGCCTGCCGCTGGCGGGGCTTACCCAGCGAGAACTTCAGACTGTGCCGCTCGAAAGCATTCAGCGCATCGATGCCGGCGGAGCGCAGCGCTTCTTCGAACGCCGCGACCATCTCTTCGCCCGTGTCGTAGCGGTGATCCGGTTTCTTGGCGAGCGCTTTCAGCAGCATGGCGTCCACGCTGCGGGGGATCTCCGGGTTCAGTGAGGAGGGCAAAGGCGGCTGCTCGGCGCGGTGCTTGTGGATGATCTCGGCGACGGAAGTGCCTCGGAAGGGTACGCGCCCGACGACCAGTTGATAGAGCACGACTCCCAACGAATAAAGATCGGCACGGTCATCGACGGCTTCACCGGGCGTCGCCTGTTCCGGTGAGATGTATGCCGGCGTGCCGACGATGCGCCCGCTCGTCTCGGAGTCCTCAATCGCCTGCGCCAGTCCGAAATCGCCCAGATAGGGCGTCCCCCGGCGGTCGATCATGATGTTGGACGGCTTGATGTCGCGGTGCAGCACCCCCTGCCCATGCGCATAATCCAGGGCGCTCGCCATCGCGGCGGTGACGCGGCGGATGTCCGCCAGCTCAATCGGTCCATCTTCCAGGGCGGTTTGCAGCGAGATGCCCTCGATGAATTTCATCACCAGGTAGCGGTTGCCCTGGTAGTCGGCATAGTCGAAGACCGGCACGATGTTGGGATGATCGAGCTTGGCGATGATCTGGGCTTCGCGCTCGAAACTTTCGATGAAGTGCGGGTCATTGACCAGGAATTGATGCATCACCTTGAGCGCGCCATAGCGGTCGAGGAGGGCATGCTTGGCTTTGTAGACGGTCGCCATTGCCCCCTGCCCCAGAAGCTCGACAATCTTGTAGGAGCCGACGTGCTGCCCTGGATAAAACGTCATACCGTTAACCTGAAGTTGTTACCAAGCCATTCAACAGACTATAGCTTAACCAATATCGGCAGGAACTCCAATGGATGCGCGTTCGGCGGGTGCATTCGTGAATGGGGGCGGAAGCACGTGGTGGTCCGCCGCCGGACAGTTAGAAATGTCCGGCTATCCCCAAGGGTGTGAAAAACCCTCTGGAAGAGGGTTTCGCCGGCGGCGCTCGTGCTGCTTCTGGCGACTCTCCCCCCTGCGGAACCGACTTTGAGTCGGTTTCATGCGCCTTTGGGGATAGCTGGGGAATTCTATTCTCCGGCGGCGCATCGACCAGGATGATCGCCCCCCCAAAAAGCGATTACACCCCCTTCGACAACAGTCTGGCAGCCCCTCCAGACTCGTCAGGCAGTTTGCGCGACGGCGTGCTACAATCCGCGCGTGACATAACATTCATCTCACAGACTGTAACACAGAACGAGGGGGTCTCCATGACCGATTCACCGGAAATTCGCGATCGGCTTCGCACGCTCAACGAGCGCAGCCGCACCCTGGTGGGCGGGGTGGACCGCGCCGGCGCGCGCGCCATGCTCAAAGCCATCGGGCTGACCGACGAAGACCTGCGCAAGCCGATCATCGGCATCGCCAACACCTGGACGGAGATTGGTCCATGCAATTTCCACCTGCGCCGTCTTTCCGCCAAGGTGCGGGAAGGCATCAAGCGGGCGGGCGGTACGCCGCTGGAATTCAACACGGTCAGCATCAGCGACGGCATCACGATGGGCACGGAAGGGATGAAGACCTCCCTCATCAGCCGCGAGATCATCGCCGATTCGATTGAACTGGTGGCGCGCGGCAACTACTTCGACGGCATGATCACCCTCTCCGCCTGCGACAAGACCATGCCCGGCACGATCATGGCGATGATCCGCATGGACATCCCGTCGATCATGCTCTACGGTGGTTCGATCCTGCCCGGAAGCTATCAGGGGCGCGACGTGACCGTCGGCTCCGTCTACGAGGCGATGGGCGCTTATTCCGCCGGCAAGATCACCCTGGAAGAACTTCAGGGAATCGAGGACGCCGCCTGTCCCGGACCCGGCGCGTGCGGCGGGCAGTTCACCGCCAACACGATGGCGATGGTCGGCGAGGTGCTGGGACTGTGCCCGATGGGATTGGCGGACATCCCGGCGATGGACTCCGACAAGGACCGCGCCTCGGTGGACGCCGGCGCGCTCATCCTCAAGATGATCGAGATGGACCTGCGACCGAGCAAGATCGTCACGCGGGCGGCGCTGGAAAACGCCGTCGCGGCGATTGCCGCCAGCGGCGGCAGCACCAACGGCGTGCTGCACACCCTGGCGTTCGCCCGCGAAGCCGGCATCGACTTCAGCATCGACGACATCGAGGCGATCAGCAAGCGCACCCCGCTGATCTGCGACATGACCCCGACCGGCAGATACAACGCCGTCGATCTTTACAAGGCGGGCGGGGTGCGCCTGCTGACCCACCGTCTGCTGGAAGGCGGCTACATCGACGGCAGCGCCATCACCGTCAACGGCACGACCCTGGCGGAAGAAGCCGCCAGCGCCGTCGAGACGCCGGGGCAGCAGGTGATCCGCCCCTGGAGCAACCCGATCTCCGAAAACGGCGGGCTGCACATCCTGAAGGGCAACCTCGCCCCGAACGGCGGCGTGGTCAAGCTGAAGGGGACCGAACCGCGCCAGTTCAAGGGCGTCGCCCGCGTCTTCGAGCGCGAAGAGGACGCCTATCACGCCGTGCAGGCGCATCTGATTCACGCCAACGACGTGGTGGTCATCCGCTACGAAGGTCCGACCGGCGGACCGGGGATGCGCGAGATGCTCCAGGTGACGGCGGCGATTGTCGGGCAGGGGCACGGCTCGGACGTGATGATGCTCACCGACGGGCGTTTCAGCGGGGCGACGCGCGGCTTGATGATCGGGCACGTCGCGCCGGAAGCGATGGTCGGCGGACCGATTGCCCTGCTGCGCGAGGGCGACATCATCAGCGTCGATATTGACGCCCGCACGCTCAACGTCGAACTGAGCGACGAGGAACTGGAAGCGCGCCGCCGGGAATGGCAGCCGCTCCAACCGCACTACACCAGCGGCGTGATGGCGAAGTATGCGCGTCTGGTCGCCCAGGCGGACGACGGCGCGGTGACGAACTCTGCCAGCGGGCTGGTGCGGTCGTAAGACGCGCCGCACCCGGCTCTTCGATGACCCACAGGGGCGCAGCATTTCGCCGCGCCCCTGTTGATTCCTGTTATCTGATTTTCACGCTCAGCGGGGTCAGCGACGGGGTGATCGCCGCGCCGTCGAGCGTCAGCAGACTCTCGTAGTAGGGCGCGCTCGACGCCTGCACCAGCGTCACCCCGCTCCCCGTCGAGGCGAGCGCCCGGAAGCGGATCGTCACCAGCGTGAATTCCCCCGATGCCGGTGCACTCAGGGTGCCCGCCGCGAAGTCGATGGTCCCGGCGCTGTTGTCGTAGGCGCTCCTCAAAATGGTGGTGAGGGTTGTGCCAGGCGTCAGACCGCCGACGATGCTCGTATCGACTTGAAGTTTGGTTGGGTCGAAGGTCAGATGGGCTTCCGCGCCGTCGAGCAGGCTGACGACACTGCCGCCGCCGACCGTCGAATTGCCGGCTCGCAGCGTGACGCTGAAGGCTGCGCCGACGCGCGTGGAGACGCTGCCGTTGTTGGTGAGGAAGCGCAGCCGCGCCGATGCCAGTTCGGGCGGGAGGGTCTCCAGCACGCGCAGTTCCGGCGCGCCAGTCCCCCCGGCAGGCGGAGGCGCACCGTTAAGCCCGAAATTCGCCGCCAGGATGGAGAAGTCGCTGATGTTGACGTGGGCGTCGCCGGTGAAATCGGCGCGGGCGTCGTAGCCCGGCTGATCGCTGGACGTGCCGAACGCCGCTGCCAGGATGGAGAAATCGGCGATGTTGACGACGTTAGTGTCGTTCGCGTCGCCCAGCAGGAGCGCGCTGAGCGTGACATCGGTGGTCGGCGCTGAAAGGGTTACCAGCGGTTGAGCGCCGGCGAGCGACTGCGGATGCTTCACCCAGATGTCGTACTGCCCCGGCAGGATGCCGCTGATGCTGAGCACGCCGCCTGGACCGGCGGCGACGAGCGTATCCTGCCGCACAATTCCCGCCTGACTGAGTAGGACTCAGAAGATCTGCCCCTGCGCCGGGCGAGCGCCGAGCGAGACGGTGAGGATGAGCGTCACGGTCGGCGGCGGCGTGGGGGTGGGTGTATGCGTGGGGGTTGGGGTGGGCGTCGGCGCCGCCACCGCTGGCACATTGTGCACCACCGTGCCGTCCCCGTAGTACAGCCGTGTGCCGTCGGCGCTGAAGGCGATTTCGTTTGTCCCAACTCCTATATCTTGAGAGAAGAGAA
>JAEURA010000171.1 GCA_016789005.1 Anaerolineae bacterium | reverse complement strand
ACCTTCAATCGCAGCGGGCGCACGCTCGACCTGCGCACCTGGATTTACGAGACGGCGCTGACCGTCTTTCGGGAACAGCCGCTCACCGGGAGCGGGTTGTTCACCTTCGGCGGCGAACTGGCGCGCCTGAATTCCACGCCCTATCACGAGCCGCACAGCCACGCCCACAGCCTGATCTTCAACGTCATGGCGGAACTGGGCGTGATCGGGCTGGCGGCGCTGGCGCTGACCGTCGTTCTGCTGCTGCGGACCCTGCTGCGCCATCTGCGCGCTGAGCGGATGGCGCTGGATGCGGAGCGCGCCGGAGCGTGGGCGGCGGTCGCCGGTGTCGGGGTGCATCTGCTGTTCGACACGACGATTATGATGCCGGCGCTGGCGCTCGGTGTGCTGCTGGCAGCCCTCTCTTCCTTAACCCCCTCTCCCCTTGTGGGAGAGGGGGCAAGGAGTGAGGGGCGGCGGGCAGGGCTTGCCCTGTCCCTCCTGGGTGTGTGCCTCGCCGCCGCCGCCATCTGGAGTACTACCCTTTACACGCGCTACGTCGCGGCGCTCTCCACTGCCGTCGGCGATGGCGACCTGATCGCCGGGGCGGCGGCGCTCGACTCGGTGATCGCCGCCGATCCGGGGCTTGCCATCACCCACAGCCAGCGGGGCATGCTGCTGGCGCTGGCGGGCGACGCCGACGGGGCGCGCCAGTCCTTCGAACGCTATACCGAACTTGCGCCACAGTACGCCGTCGGCTGGTTCAACCTCGCCGCCCTGCGGCTGGCATCCGGCGACCGCGACGGCGCGCGGCAGGCGCTCGACCGCGCCCTGGCGCTGGCGCCGGACCTCGCCTCACTGCAATTTCCGGTATCCGCCGACCCGTTCGCCCTGGAATGGGAGTTCGGCGGCAACATCCCCTACGCCCAGTTCATGCGCCTGGCGATCCTGCGGCTGTTCGTGCCCCAGATCGCGCTGTTGGGCGAGGATGTAACATTTCGCACGCCTTGATTGAATACTGTATAGAGCGTGGCGTTGTGCACCCCGCTGTGAGATAGGTTGGGCTGGCGCAGTAGGAAGCAGGATGAGCCAGAATCCCAGTTTGCGACAGTTCATCGCGCAGGAGGCGGAGGCGCTCCAGACCACGCTGCGCTGGTATCTGCGGCGTGCTGGGCTGGATGACGCGGCGGAGGACCTGCTGCACGATGTGGTCGTCGAAGCGCTGCGCCACGAGGGACGCTTTCGGGAACACCGCGCTCCACGCGCCTGGCTGCTGGGAATCGCCGCCAACCTGATCCGCCGGCGGCGCGCCGAGCGGGCGAAGCGCGAGCGGCGTGAACCGCTGCTGCGCGATCTCTACCCGAATGACCCGGCGGACGACGACGCGCTTTTCGACCGGGTGGCGGCGCTGGCGCAGGCTTATGGCGACACGCCCGACGCCCAGCTGGAAGTGGATGCCCTGCTCAGCCGCGTTTCTCCGGAAGACGCCGAAGTCCTGCGGCTGGCGATCCTCCACGAGATGGACGGCGCGGCAGTCGCCAGGGTCCTGGGGATCACGCCCGGCGCGGCGCGGGTTCGCCTGCACCGGGCGGTGCTGCGGCTGCGTGGGACATACTGGCAGGATCAGGCGGAATCGTCGGAGGGAAGTGGGGGACGGCATGGATAGGCGAAACCTGGAGCGCGAACGGCTGCTCTTCCGCTACAGCGCGGCGCTGGATCGCGGCGACTTCGCGGCGGTGGGCGAGGTGCTGCGCGCCGCCGAACGCGATCCCCTGCTGGAAGCGATGATCCTGGAATTGAACGACATCAACAGCGCGGGCGGCGCCGGTCCAGGCGCGCTCGTCACGGACACGACAAAGGAGAGACGTGACATGATGGCGACAGCACTGCCGGCGCGTCCGGCGGCACGCAGCGCAGTGAACTGGTTCTCGCTGGCGGCGGTCTTCCTGGTGGTGATCTTCGGGGCGCTGGTCATCAGCCGCGCGCCGCTCGGCGGCGGCGGAACCTCCTCCGGGACGTTCCTCGGCGGCGCGGCGCATGATCTGGAGCAGCAGGGAAGCGTCCCCGACTGCCCGGCGGTGGTGGCTGCCCCGGATGGCGCGGCGCTGCGTTCGCGCCCTGCCGAAAACGCGCCGGTCGTTGGTGCGCTGGCGGACGGCGCAGCGGTGCAGGTCATCGAGGTGGTCGATTCTGCCAGTCCGGCGGGCAGCATCCGCTGGGCATATGTCACGCCGGACGACGGCGCTGCGGGGGGGCAGGGGTGGGCGAATGCCGCGCTGCTGGCGTCTTCGACCGAAGCGTGCGCGCTGCTGTACGCGCCGATCCTGGTCATCACCGCCGCGCCCGACGACCGCCCGGAATCGACACCGCCGGCGAATCCGCAGCCGCCTCCCGGTCAGACCGGCGACTCTCCGCCGGCGCTGCCGCCCGGTGTGAGCGCGACCGCCAGCCCGCTGCCCGCCCAGGAAGGTCCGCCGGAAGGCGCGCCGCCCGCCGGTTCGCCGCTGGATGGCGCGCCGGTCGCCGTCGTGCCTCCGACGGCGCTGCCGCCGGCTGATGGCGGTCCGCCGCCCGGCGCGGACGTGCCGCCTGTGCAGACCTGCACGGCGTTCAGCGCGGAACCGCTGGCGATCTACGTCAGCGCCGCCGCCGAAACCCCGCTCTTCGCCATAGAACCGGGCACGATGCTCAGCGTCACCCGCTTCGACCCGGCTGCCGAGAGAACCCAGATCAGTCTGCAAATCGACGATATTCTGCTGGCGGGCGCATGGGTGGACACGCCTGGACTGAACCTGGACGACGGCTGTACGGTATCGATCATAGGCGCGGTTGACGGTGCGCCGGTGATGACCGCCACGCCGATCAGCTGACGCAGTTTTCCCCGCCGCCTTCGCGGATAATGAGGGCAACAGACCAACAGCGCCGGGCATGGGACCGCACTCCTATGCCCGGCGCGCTGTTTTCCAGCAGACATGCTTGTGAGGCGGGCGCGCCGGACTGCTGGGCAGCTGGAGTTGTGCCGCCACCATCAGAGATCGTTCGGACAGAACGGCTCGACGCGGTAGAACGCGCGTTCCTGACAGGTCAGGTCGCGGATGTAGTGATTGGCGCGCATCCAGCCGATCAGCGCCTCACGGGCAAACACCTGCCACACCTGTGTGACACCCTGCCCGTCGCCGCTGGCGATCAACCCTGTCGAAGGATGCAGGGCGATCTTCAGCGCCGGGCTGTTTGCCGCCGTGAAGCGTTCGATTTGCTCGCCGGTCGCTGCATCCCAGCGGATGATCGCGCCGTCACCGCCCGCCGAGACCAGCGAGCGCCCATCGGGACTGAACGCCACGCTCCAGACATCCCGCGCATGACCGGTCAGGCGCAGCGTTTCGACGCCGGAAGCGACATCCCAGACGATGATGACCCCGCCGCGCGAGCCGGATGCGGCGCGCGCGCCATCTGGGCTGAAAGCGACGGCGGACACGGCTTCGGCATGACCGCGCAGACGCGCCTGTTCGCGCGACTCACCGGTGTCCCACAGGACGACATCGCTCTCTTCTGCGCCGAATGCCAGCAGACTTCGGTCGGGACTGAGGGCGAGATCGAGGACCACGCCGCCGCCGGCGATGGCAGAGACGATCTCGCCCGTGCCTGTATTCCAGATCAGCAGTCCTTCTCCCTGAGCGCTGGACGCCGCCCATTCGCCGTCGGCGCTGACGGTCAGCGCCAGGACCGGGCTGCTGTGCAGCGAGCGGCTGAACGTCACTTCGCCAGTACTGAGGCGGATACCCTGGATCACCCCCGATTGCAGCCCGACCACCACATCATCGCTGTCGGGCAAAGCGGCGAGGGCGCGTATCGGCGAGTCCAGCAGGATGTGGGCGAGCGCCTCGCCGCTGGTCGCCGCGCGCACCTGGAGCGCCCCCTCCACCGAGGCGGACGCCAGCGCGCTGCCATCGCCGCTGTAGGTCAGACCGGTGATGCGTCCCGTATGATCGCTGTAGCGCCCCACTTCGGCGGCACTGACGATGTTCCACAGGCGTAGGGTGGCGTCGGTGCTGCCGGTCGCGCCGATGCGTCCATCCGGGCTGAGCGCCACGCCCTGGATTTCGCCGGTATGTCCGCGCAGGAGGTGCGATTCCCGACCGTTCACCACATCTAGCAGAAGGGTTGTCCCGCTGCGCAGCCCGACCAGCGCGTTGATTCCATCCGGCATCAGCGCCAGGCTCAGCGGAACATCCTCCAGACCATTCACCACGCCGACCGATTCGCCGGTCGCTACCGACCAGCGGGCGATGGCGCGGTCGGCGAGCGCCGAGATAAGGTTTGAACCGTCGGGCGTGAAGTCAAGATCGTTGACACCGTTGGGGCTGCTGCGCCAGGCGCGCAGCGGTGCGCCGCTGGCAGCATCCCACAGGATGATTTCGCCATCGCCTGCCCCAGAGGCGATGATCGTCCCGTCGGGATTGATGGCTGCCGCCTGGACCGTAGCGCGATGCCCCTCCAGGGCTGCGCGGCGTTCGCCGGTTTCGACCTCCCAGACGATCCCCTGCGAGTCGCGTGCGCCAGAGACCAGCGTGCGCCCATCTGGGCTGAACGCCAGAGTCCGAATGCTGCCGCCGTGCCCGGTCAGCTGCCGCAGCATTGCACCGGTCTCGACATCCCAGAGGATGATGACAAAATCCAGCCCGCCGCTCGCCAGGATGCGCCCATCCGGGCTGAAGGCGACGGTTTCCACGTCGCCTCGATGCCCGCGCAGTTCCTGGACCAGATCGTTGTTTTCCAGAGACCACAGACGCACTACGCCGTCGCGGCAGGCGCTGGCGACCCATCGCCCGGAACGGTCGATGTCCACCGCCGTCACCGATGAGGTGTGTTCGCGCAGCAGGGCGCGCGTCCCCGGCGCATACGCGACTTCGGTCAGGGTGCGCAGCGCCTGTGGGGCGGGGTTGTCTCCGCCGTTGGCGGCGAGCGCCAGCGCCGCCGCCAGGTCTACGTCACCCGCAGCGAGCGCCTGTCGCGCGCCGGATGCCTGTGCCAGGCTGCGCGAGATGTCGCTTTCCGCCTGGGCGCGGGCGCTGGCGTTCAGGGCATAGGCGGTCAGGATCAAGCCGACCACCAGCGCGATGCTCAGGACCACCGCCAGGATGCGCAGCCGGGCGCGCGATTGCGCTTCCAACCGGCGTTCATGGGCAGCCCGTTCCAGCTCGACCTGCCGGCGTTTTTCCTGCTCGTGCAGGCTGCTGGCGAGAAAGCGCTGTTCGCGCGCGGTCAGAAGAATAGCGCTCTCGTTCGACCAGGTATCGAACTGCCGCAGCCGGGCATCCCGCAGCAGATAGCTGAGGTCTTCCCCGGCATTCGCCCATTCTTCCGCCAGCACCGCCAGCGACCGCTGCATACGAACATCGCCCCGGCTGGTGTTCAGCCATTCGCGCAGACGCTGCCATTCGCGGATGAGCGCCTCGTGCGTGACCTCGACAGTCGGGCTGCGGCTTTCCGGGTCGCGGTCCAGGGCGATGAGCCGCGTTTTGACGAGGGTGGCGATCACCGCGCGCATCGTCTCGTCCGCCCCGCCCACCGCGTTGACCTCCGAAAGGAGCGCGCGCCGGCGGGTGTCTTCCGCGCCTTCACCGAGTGTGATCAGCCTCAGGAAAAGCTGCTGCATCGCCACCCGCTGCCCCAGGGTGAACTGCTGGTAAATCTCTTCAGCGCGCTGCGCCAGCGCGCCGCGCACCCCCCCCATCTCTTCATAAGCGCGCAGCGTCATCCAGCCGCCCTGGCGGCGCTGAAACAGCTCGCTCATCATGTACTGAAGCAGTGGGAGCGCTGTCGGATGATCTTTGACTTCGCTGATGATGGCGTTTTCCAGCCCCGGCTCCAGCTCAACGCCCAGGCGTCGCGCCGGTTCGGCGACAGCTTCCGAAAGCTCGGATGCCTTGAGCGGGACGATGACTTCCGTGCGCCGGCTGATCAGCTCGCTGGCGAGCGGGTTCATCAGCGGGCGGTCATAGAAGTCGGCGCGCAGCGTGATGACCACCCGGATGCGGCTGAGGGAGTGCCCGACGGCGTAGCTCAGCGCTTCCAGGAAGCGGTCGCGCTGCGCGGCGTCTGACTGGGTGAACAGTTCTTCGAACTGGTCGATGAACAGCAGCAGCTCGGCACCAGGTTCGTTGGGCAGCGTCTCGCGGACGAATTCGTGCAGCGCGCGCGCATCGCCCGACAAGCGCTGCGCCAGGTCCTGGGGCAGAGTCACCGCAACCCCTGTCAGCGCAGCTTCCAGTTCCTTGAACGGTTGGGCGCTGGGGACCATTTCGATGATAAACCAGCGCGCCGAATGGGTGATGGATCCGGCGCGCAGCGCCGGGATCAAGCCGGCTTTGACAACGCTCGACTTGCCGCTGCCGCTGGGTCCGACGACCGCCAGAAAACGGCTGTAGGCGCCGCCCTCGCTCATGCGCCCTATCAGACGGTCCACGACGGCGCGGCGACCATGAAAATTGCCGGCATCGGCTTCCTGGAAGGGGCGCAGTCCTTTGTAGGGGTTGGGCAGGTTGGCGCTGATGGCGTTCATCTGCTGCGTTCGCGTTGCCGGCAGGGCGGAAATGCGCCCCACCTGGCTGCGCGGCAGCAGCGCTTCTAACGCCGACTGAAACGCCAGCAGCATAGCGGCGATGTCGCGGTAGCGGTCCGCCGGGTTAAGGGCGGTGGTGGTCTGAATGACCATGCCCAGGGCGCTCGGAAGATCGGGGCGAAGCAGCGCGAGAGGCGGCAGCGGCTCGCTGATCCTGGTGCGGGTCACCTCGGTGACGGTCATATCCATCAGGTCTGGAAACGGATACTGACCGGTCAGCATCTCGTAGAGGATGATCCCCAGGCTGTACTGGTCGGTCGCCTGGGTGGTGGGGCGTCCATTGATCTGCTCCGGGGCGGCATAAGCCGGGGACCCCATCGAAGAGGTCAGGGGATCGTCATCCTGCGAGACATTGAGGATCTGCGCAATGCCGAAATCTGCCAGATAGGCGTTGCCCGCCTCATCCAGCAGGATGTTTTCCGGCTTGAGATCGCGATGGACGACGCCGTAGTAGTGGGCGAAGATCAGCGCGGCAGAAATCTGCTCGATGACCCGTGCCACTTCATCGACCGACATCCGCCCCTGAAGCATACGCTGCCGCAGATGCCCGCCCCGCAGCCAGCGCATGACGATGTAGGCTCCGTTTGGGTCGCGCCAGTAGTCGTAGAGTGGGACGATGTATGGGTGTTCCAGCCCGGCGACGAGCTGGGCTTCTGATTCGAAGCGGCGGATGAAATTGGGATGGCTGGCGAATTCTGCGAAGATGATTTTGATCGCCACTTCGCGTTCGACAACCGCCTGGTGTGCCCGATAGACGGCGCTCGATCCTCCGACGTCGATCAGCTCCGCCAGCTGATAGCTCTTGAGAATCTGTCCGGCGTAGTTCTGCTGCAAGAGCGTTTCACTCCGTATGTGATCATGGCTTGAGCAGGTGGGTTCGACAGGTCAGACGCCGACAGCATCTCCATCAGACACGACGAGATGCGCCGCCAGCCAATGCAGCGAGCGGTCGCGGTTGTAGTAGCTCTTGTACTGGATCGCCGGGTGATTATCGGTGTAGTAGTTGACCAGCGCTCTGCCGATGTGACCAGAGAGCGTGCTGTTGAAGGCGATGGCGATGCGCGCCATGAAGCCGGGATGCTCGTTCAGGAAGGACTCGGCGCGGATTTTGCCGCCGGGCGTGACCCCGATATTGAGCATGTCGTAATTGGTCATAGAGGCGAACAGGGTCGAGACACCGCCGGCGCTCAGATCGTGCAGCGCCAGGTAGGGTGTGCGGCGGTCCCATGCTTGCAGGGTGGCTAACGCTGCGGCGGTCCAGGCGCTGATCAGCGCCTGCGACATGCAGACAGGGCGATAGACGACGATGCTGCGCCCCGCCGACCACTCCTGATACAGACCCGGAAAAATCTCATGACTCTCTTCAAGTGTCGGAATGCTGTTCGTCAAGCCACTCAAGCGCTTGGCTCCTCATGCCTAATGCGTCGTGTCTGCGCGATTTGTAAACTCAGCGTGATGCCGCCAACCATTCGAGGCGGTCCAGGTTCAATACGTCGCGATTCACCGGGAAGTAGCCGATGTCGTCGTCATCTGTGCCGAGTTCCTGTGCCACATTGTTGATGT
Source organism: Anaerolineae bacterium (assembly GCA_016789005.1). Classification (GTDB taxonomy): domain Bacteria; phylum Chloroflexota; class Anaerolineae; order Aggregatilineales; family Phototrophicaceae; genus Flexifilum. Next base: position 24,604 of record JAEURA010000171.1, on the reverse strand, counting down.
AGTAGTTGATGAATTCGGCGACCTGCGGCTTCTCCTGCATGACATCCGGACTGCTGTAGATGAACAAGGGGCGACTGAGCGGATACTCGCCGCTTTCTGCGGTCGCTTCGTTTGGCGCTGTGCCCTCAATGCTCACGACCCGCAGTCGATCCTGATTGGCAAGATAGTAGGCGAAGCCGAAATAGCCGATTGCCGTCTCGCTGGCTTCTACGCCTGTCACCAGCACATTGTCGTCTTCGCTGAAGCGGATCGTCGGCGCATTCATGATGGCGGCTTCGGCGGTGTCATTTTCCAGCCCCAGACCGCGCATCAGTACCGATTCGACGAAGTACACGAACGTGCCGCTGTCATCGCCGGGGCTGAAAGCCTGTATGGGCGCGTCAGGATAAGCCGCATCGATCTGGTTCCAGCGGGTGAACTCTCCGGAAAAGATGCGCCCCAGATGATCGATGGATAGATCTTCCAGGAAGGTGTTCTCCCGGCTGACGACTACTGCCAGTGCATCGACCGCGACGAAGAACTCGATCGGCTCTCGCCCGTTGGCGCGGCACGCCTCGATTTCGGATTCGCGGATCGGTCGGCTGGCGTTGGCAATATCGCTTTCTGCGTTGACGCAGAAGCGTTCCAGACCGACATTCGTCCCGGTCTCTTCCACCGTGATGGTCCCCGAAAAGCCGGCGCGCAGGAATTCGTCCCCCATGCGTTCGGTGAGCGGGCGCACGGTCGAACTGCCGGCGGTGAGGATGGACTCGAAGTTGATGAAAGGATCGGGCAGGGGCATGACGATCTCCGGCATGAGCAGTCCGTCGATCACGTGGAGGACGCCGTTTGTGCCGGGGATGTCAGTCTCGATGAGCGTCGCGCCGTTGATGCGCCGCAGCGCAGCGTCGGTTGCCAGCATGCCGCCTTCGAGGCTGGCAATCGCTGGCTGCTCCAGGACTGCATCGCTCTGGAACGGTTCGGCGACGAGGTGCTGCATCAGGATGCGGCGAAGCAGGGCGGGGTTATCGTCGAGATAGCGCTGTACGGTTTCCGAAAGCGGGTCGAGCGCTTCATCGACCGGCGCGAACACCGTGAAGGCGGCTTCAGCGTCGTTCAGCATGTCCAGAAGTTCCACTGAGTCCAGCAGGGCGGCGAACCGCGCCAGCCGTTCATCCTGGGCGATCATCTCCCCCAGAGGAATCTGCGCCTGCTGCGCCCGGATGATTCCGGCTGCCAGGAAGACTGCCCCAGCAAGCACGGTGACGAAACTGCGCAAAACCGTTGTTGGCATGAAGGTATCCTTGCACAGTCGCTTCCACACATCGTAAGCTTAGCCGTTGGAAGTTAAGCCGATCCTGTGTTTCTTTTAAATCCAGTTAGCAAAGGTCTCCGAACCGGGGATGGCTGATGAGGACGTGGATTGAAGGGCGGGCGGGAGTTGCGTTACAATCACATCTATGGACGCTAATGCACTGTATCCATTCTTGCTTGAACCCTCGCTGCACGTCATCGTTTGGGGCGGGCGCAAGCTGGAGACCCGGCTCGGAAAATCGCTGCCGACCGACCAGCCTTACGGCGAAGCCTGGGAGCTGCACGACAGCGCCGTCGTCTCCAGCGGCGCGCTGGCGGGGCAGACGGTCGCCGCGCTGGTGCGCACCTACGGCACGGCGCTGATCGGCGAAGGCAATGACCCCGCCGAAGGCATGCCGCTGCTGATCAAGTTCCTCGATGCCAATGACTGGCTTTCCGTGCAGGTACACCCGAATGATGCCCAGGCGGCGGCGCTGGAAGGGCAGCCGCGCGGCAAGACAGAAGCCTGGTATGTCGTTGATGCTGCCCCAGGCGCGCGCCTGATCAACGCTTTGAAGCCGGGCATGACACGGGAAATGCTGGCGGACGCCGTCCGCCAGGACCGTGTGCGCGATGTCGTCCAGTACATCGACGTGCAGATCGGCGACGGCTTGTTCATGCCTGCCGGCACGGTGCACGCGCTGGGTCCGGGGCTGCTCATCTACGAGGTGCAGCAGTCCAGCAGCACCACCTATCGCCTCTATGACTGGGGGCGGATGGGGTTGGACGGCAAGCCGCGCCCGCTGCACGTTGAGAAGGGCACGCAGGTCGCCGATCCCGATCTGCGCCCGGCGGTGACGCGCGGCGACGGCGAATCCGTCCGTATTTTCGAGTCGCCGTATTTCTGCACCGTCCGCCACATCCTGCACGAGGATGCGGTCGCCCTTTCCACCGGCAGCCGCTTCCAGACGGTCACCGTGCTGGACGGCGCGCTGCACATCGACACTGTCGCCGGCTCGCTCGATGTGCCGCTCGGCAGGACCGCCTTCATCCCTGCCTGTATCCCCTCATTCTCGCTTTCCGGTGCGGGGACGGCGCTGCGCTCCTGGCAGCCCGCCCGGCGACTCTGATCTCCCGAAGATTGGTGCGCTCATGACCGATCCCCATCTGATTCCCTTGATTCGTCAGGCGCGTGAAGCCAGCCTCCGCGCCTACATTCCGTATTCCGGCTATCCGGTCGGCGCGCTCCTGCGCGCTGCCGACGGCACGCTGTTCACCGGCTGCAACGTTGAAAACGCCGCCTACCCGGCGACCATCTGCGCCGAGCGGACGGCGCTGGTCAAGGCGGTCAGCGAAGGCTATCGCACCTTCGATCTGCTCATCGTCTACACGCCCAACGGCGGATCACCCTGCGGCGTCTGCCGGCAGATGCTCTACGAGTTCGCGCCGGGTCTGCGCGTCCTCCTGGTCGATGACCGCGAGGCGATCGTCTACGACGGCGCGCTCACCGACCTGCTGCCGCGCGGTTTCGGTCCGACTTCGCTGCCAGATAACCACCCCCTCGGCGAGGATGGCAATCGGACGGTCGATACAACGGAGAAGCGGCGCAGCGATGGCAGGCGCTGAACGTTCCTTTCGCACCCCGGCGCTGATCCTCCGGCGCTTCGACCTGGGCGAGGCGGATCGCGTCCTGACCATCCTCACTCCGGCGCATGGCAAGCTGGAGGTGGTCGCCAAAGGGGCGCGCAAGCTGACCAGCCCGCGCACCGGGCATGTCGAGCTGTTCACCCGCGCCGAGATGCTGATCAACAGCGGACGCGAGCTGGGCATCGTCGTGCAGGCGGAGATGGTCAGCCCATATCTCGCCCTGCGCGATGATCTGGTGCGCGGCGCGTCGGCGGGCTATGCCGCCGAGATCACCGACCGCTTCGTCTCGCCCGGCGAGATCTATCCCCCCGCGTTGTTCACCCTGCTGGACGCCGCCTTCGCCCGCATCGACAGCGATCCCGATCCGCGTCTGGCGCTGCGCTACTTCGAGATGCACCTGCTCGATCTGGTCGGTTTTCGCCCGGAACTGAACGAGTGCGTGATCGGGCACGAACCGGTGCAGCCGCAGGATCAGTTCTTCAGCTACGCCGAAGGCGGCGTCGTCTGCCCGCGCGATGCCGTGCGCGGCACGTCGCACGTCCCGGTATCGATGCTGACGCTCAAGATCATGCGCCACCTGCAGCGCAGTCGCTACGAGGCGGTGCGCGATTTGCAGATCTCCAGAGCGCTGCATGACGACTTCGAACGGGTGATGGTGGGCTACGTCTCCTATCTGCTGGAACGCCGCCCACACAGCGCCGATTTGCTTCGCCGAATCAGATAAGGCTTGCCTTCGTGACGCCTTCCGTGCCCACTCCTTCCGACGCCCTCGACATCGCCGCGCTGCGTGCCAGCCCGCCGCCCGCCGGGGCGCGAGGGGAGATCGGCCGCCGGCTGGTGCGCCTGGCGCTGGAATCGCGCGATGCCGATGCCGCCCGGCTCGCTGCCGAGTGGATGAATGCCGACCCGGCGGTGGACACGGCGCTCTATCTGCCCCTGGAGCGCGCCCTGAGCGTCGAACCGGATGCCGTCTACGCCTTCGTCCGCGCCGTCGTGGGCGAAGCCGGCGAGCGGACGGGAATCTGGCGGGAACGTCTCAAAGCCGCTGCACTGGCGTCGCTTCAGGTCGCCGTCAGCGACGGCGACGGCGAGACCGTCCTCAACTGGCTGCGGCTGATCGCCCGCGAACCTGCCGCCTACGACTTGAGCGATGTGCTGACCTCCGGCTTCGCCGCCGCCCAGAATCGCGCCCGCAGCGAACCCGATCTGGCGCGCTCGCTGGTGCTTCTGGCGGCGAAACGGACGCCTGTCCTGCTCGATACGCTGCTGAGCGACGACGGGCTGCGGGCACAGCTCCCGGAGTCGCTCTGCGAGGCGCTGCATTACGGCGTCGGCGACCCGCTGGCGCTGCTCAGCGATTTCGGCGCGGAGGTCTTCCTGGCGACTCTGTCGCGCGCCACCGGTCTGCGCGCCGCGCCGCTGTTCAGCGCGGAATCGGTCGAACGGGTGTGGGCGCTGGCGGGGGGCGACAACGGCACCGCCGCCGCCGCCGAGAAGCTGATCAAGACCTGGAGCGCGGGCGATCCGCTGGACTGGATGCCCGCCGAAGCAGTGACGGCGCTCTTCACCGCCGCCCTGCTGGACCGCCGTGATGATCTCTTCTACGCGCTGGTCAGCCGCAGCGCCGCGCGCCCAGACTTCGTGCCTTTGCTGGCAGCCGGGGTCGCCGGCAGCGGACGAGGGACCGCCGAAGCGCTGGCGCTGACGGCGCAGGCGATGGCAGCCGGTCATCTTGATAAGCAGGGCGCGGCGGATGTCTATGTCGCGCTGCTCGACGCCTGGTCCTGGGACCCGACGGCGTTCGATATGATCGAACAGCTGGCGCGCATCTTGCAGCAGCACGCCGAGGTGCAGATCGCTTCGACGGCGCTCTGGCAGATTCTGGGCGTGGCGAGCGACCGCAAGGAAGATTTTTCCGCCCGCACGGCGCTGCGCCGCCTGACCACCAGCTTCGACGCGCTGGAAGACGAGAACATCCTCGCCGAAGAGGTCACCCGCCTTTTCACCGTCGTCAACTGGAACGGCGCGGCGCGCACCGGGCTGCTGAACTGGTGGCGCGAATACACCCACAGCGCCCCGGTCGCCCGGCTGCAGCGGCTGGAGCGGGCGCTGCCGGAAAAATCCGCCGATGGACGCCGCCCCGAAGACCTGCGCGCCATCCTGGGCACGGTGCTCGCCTATCGCCGCATGGCGGGCAAGCGCACTCTGGCGCAGTTCGCCGAAGATGTGGCGACAGCGCACGCCGTGCTGCTGGCGTTTGCCGATTCCTTCGATCCGAACGCCAAACGCGCCCTCCAGTTCGACCCCGTCACCTTCCGCTATGAACTGGAAAGCCATCTGAGCGAACTCGCCGACCCGGAGCGCAAAATCCTGGCGAACAACCTCAAGGAGATGGCGGCGCTGATCGCCGTCATGGCGGAACATCGCAGCAAGGCGTCGCTCGTGCGCCGCGCCGAAGATGTGGACCGGCTACTGATGGCGGGCGACAGCGATCCTCACGGCGCGGTCGATGCCCTTAAGTGGATGTCTGGTTTCCTGAGCGGTTCGCAGCAGAACGACGCCGACGAGGACTAGCCGCGATGATGGCGTCCGCCCGCTCCGCCGCCGTTCTGCTGATCTTCCTGCTGGCGGCGTGCGTGGCAACACCCACCCCGCCGCCTTCCAGCCGCCTGCTGACGCCGGGACAGGCGATCCGCGAGCGCATCGCCCCCGGCGCGCCCATTCAGGACTGGCAGTTCATCGCCCGTGCCGGCGAGCAAGTCATGATTGGTTTTCTGCCCGCCGATGCGGCGGCGCTTCGGCTCGAACTGCGCGCCCCGGATGGGACGATTCTGCCCCTGGATGGATCGCGAGCAGCGCTGCCTTCTGATGGCGTCTATGCCGTGCGGGTGCGGCTGGTGGGGCAGGCGGAGACCGCCTACGAACTGCGTCTGATCCTGCCGGAGCGCCCGACGGTCCCGCCCAGCCTCACGCCGACCGCCAGCGCGACGCTGACGCCGCCCCCGACGGCGACGCTGATCCCGACAGTGACTCTCACCCCGACCGATACGCCCACTTTCACACCCACCTTCACGCCGACGCTGACGCCGTCGCCGGTTCACGCTGCGCTGGGGGCGCTGCTGGGGCGAATCATCCTGGGCGCGCCGCACGACGCCGAATTTCTGTCACCCTTCGACCGCCACGTGTTCCAGTTCAGCGGCAGTGCCGGGCGCTATGCGACGCTGCGAGCGGCTGCCCTGAACGCGGTGGAAGCGCCGCCGGTGGATCCGCGCCTGACGCTCTACGATGCGCTGGGGAACGCGCTGGCGACCGACGACGACAGCGGCGGCGGCGTGGACGCGCTGATCCGCGACGTGCGCCTGCCCCGCGACGGCGAATACTATGTGCAGGTGATCGGCGGTGGCGCAGGAGCCTATCGCCTGACCCTGGCGCTCGCCGATGCGCCGGGAGGCGCGCCGACACTCCCCGCCGGCGCGGCGTTCGTCACCGCGACGCCGCTGCCCGTTCGTGCCGACGCCCGCCTGCGCGAAGATGCCCTGATCGCCGGATCGGTCGCGCCGGAGGGGCTGTTCAGCCGATTCTTCATCCCAGCGGAAGCCGGCGACGTGCTGACCATCGAAGTGCGCGCCGCCAGTGGTTCACCCCTGCGTCTGGCGCTGGAGCTGTACACGCCGGCGGGCGAACTGATGACCCGCATCCCCGCCGACTCCGGCGCGGCGATCATCCCCGGCATCGGCGTGATCGAGACCGGCTTGTATCCGCTGTTCGTGACGGACACGGGCGACAGCGGCGGCGCATTCACGCTGATCTGGCGCTACGAGTCGCGCGCCCGGACGGCGACGCCTTCGCCGCAGACCATCCTCAGCGCCGCGGACCCGCTTCCGGCGCGCGCCTACCTGTACTATCCCTTCCAGGGCGAGGCTGGGCAGCGGGTGCGCATCAGCGTCGAGGCGCTGCCCGGCTCAACCGGTCTTGACCCGGTCGCCGCGCTGATCGACCCGACGGGGGCGGTCATCGCTGAAGGCGACGACTCCGACGGGACGCTGAACCCCACCATCGAGGCGGCGCTGGCGCTGGATGGGACCTATGTGCTGCGCGTCAACGCCTACGGCGAGACCGCCGGCGACGCGCGGGTGATCGTCGAACTGCTGCCCTGAGTCTGACTCAGACCCACCTGCATCTACGGCGGGAAACAGGTCCGCCCGTGTCCCATACCGGACGGCGCGGCGATCTCTGCGCCGGTGCAGCCCGCCGTCGCCGCCGTGAGCCAGTTGCCGACTGGCGGCGTCGAGTCGCAGGTGGCGGCGGGCGTGGTCACGCTGATCCCGTACACCGTCAGCGGGCGGGCAGAATTCAGGCTGTCGCCGGCGCTGCACTGCAAGCCCTCTGTCGAAGTGGCATAGTACGGACCCCATGCCGATCCCCACCAGTTGCCGCCCAGCCCCATAGGCGATGTCCCGCCGCTGCGGTCGATGGCGCTGTCGCCGTTGCAGGCGATGCAGGCGTTAGTCATGGTTGTGGTCCCGTTCGCCTGGAAGACGGCGTCGCCGTTGCCGCCGGCGGTGTTGTAGGTGATGCGCGCGCCGGAGACGTTCAACTGGCTGGCGGAGCCGGTCAGGTACACGCCGCCGCCGCGCGAGCTGGCGCCGTTCTGCGTGACCACCGCGCCGTTTTGCAGGGTGAGAGCGGCGCTGCTGGTGGCATAGACCCCGCCGCCGTTGGTCGCGCCGGTGTTGCCGCTGATCACGGCGTTATCGACGGTCAGGGTCGTGCCTGAGCCGGTCAGATAGACGCCGCTGCCGCTGGTGGTCGCCCCGGTGTGATCGCGGATCGCCGCGCCGTTCTGCAGGAAGACGTCCGCGCCGCCGCTGGCATAGATGCCGGCTCCGCTGGTCGCGCCGAGGTTGCCGGCGACGGCGGTCCCCGCCCCGGTGATCGTCACCTGGGCGTTGGTCCCGGCAAGGATGCCGCTGCCGTAGCTGGACGCATCGTTACCGCTGACCGTCGCGCCGTTTTGCAGGGTGAGAGCGGCGCTGCTGGTGGCATAGACCCCGCCGCCGTTGGTCGCGCCGGTGTTGCCGCTGATCACGGTGTTATCGACGGTCAGGGTCGTGCCTGAGCCGGTCAGATAGACGCCGCTGCCGCTGGTGGTCGCCCCGGTGTGATCGCGGATCGCCGCGCCGTTCTGCAGGAAGAGGTCTGCGCCGCCGCTGGCATAGACGCCTGCGCCCCGCGATGCGCCGAGGTTGCCGGTGACGGCAGTGCCCGCCCCGGTGATCGTCACCTGGGCGTTGGTCCCGGCATAGATGCCGCTGCCGTAGTTCGTCGCGTCATTGCCGCTGACCACCGCCCCGCCTTGCAGCGTGAGGCTGCTCGAGGCTCCGGTGATGTAGATGCCGCCGCCATTGGACGTCGCCCCGCCGGTGATCTGCATGCCGTCGATGACCACCGCCCCAGTGGTGATGCGGATCACCCTTCCCGTGCCGGTGTTATCGACCGTCACCCCCGCGCCGCTGATGGTGACCGAGGCGCTGATGGTCAGCTCCGTCGCGATGTTGATGGTCGTGATGCCGCCGCTGAAGGCGATGGCGTCTGTCCCTGCCAGCGCGTTGGCTTCGACCAGGGCGGCGCGCAGTGTGCAGACCGCGCCGGCGGTGGCGCAGACCCCGTTGCCCGGCGCGGCGTCGGTCGCGTCGCCGGCGTCGTTGACCGTGAATGCGGCGGCTTGGGCGGAAGTCCAGGGGTGAAAGAGGAGCAGCGACAGGCAGAGCATCGCTGCAAGCAGCAGAACTGGAAGCTTGTTGGCGCGCATATTGGATTGTCTTTGCTACAAAAATCACTTTCCCGTTAGCCTCCGACTATAGTAATTTGTGTAGGAAAGCACAATAACATTTTCATGAATTTTCTCAAACCCTTTCGAAGATAGTTTCAGTGAATCACGAAAGCTCAGTTTCAGTACGAAACATCGCTTCTATGAGCCAACCTCAGAGCGTATCTGATAATTCATCAACGCTCTCGTAGGGGCGGCTCGCGAGCCGCCCGCACTGCCTGAAAAATCGTCACGGTTATGGCGGGCGCGTCGCGTCGCGCCCCTACCAAGGGCAATTATCAGACAGGCTCTCACCCCAACCTCACCCCCTGCCCCTCTCCAAACGGAGAGGGGCGGTTGAGCGCAGCGAAACGGGGTGAGGTCAGGCAATCCGTGATTCACTGAGTTTCGCAAAAAACGGTGCGATCAGCGCGTTGTTTCTGACCATCGTTTAGGCTACACTTCCCACAGCAGTACACGTCGAAAAAAGACATTTCACCAGAGGAGTATTCACTATGCGTACCCGGCTTTTTGGACTCCTGATGGCGTTCGCCATCCTGGTCATGCCCTTCGCCGCCTTTGCGCAGGACGATGTGGCGATGGGCGCGGATATGGCGGAAGCCTGCCCCGCTCCCGCCAACCTTCCTGAAAGCATCACGATCGGCGCGGTGCTGACGCTCAGCGGCGGCGCATCGGTTTACGGCACGACCCAGCAGCAGGGCATCAACCTGGCGATCAGCCAGATCAACGAGTCTGGCTATCTGGGCGAGGGCACGACCCTCAGCATCATCTTCGAAGACAGCGCCAGCGAAAACGAACAGGCGATCTCCGCCATGACCAAGCTGGTCGAAGAAGACGGCGTGACGATGGTCCTGGGTCCCACTCTTTCCCGTGAAGCCTTCGCCGCCGACCCGGTCGCGCAGGAGAACGGCACGGTGGTGATGGGCGTCAGCAACACCGCCGCCGGCATCACCGACATGGGCGAGTTCGTCTTCCGCAACAGCCTGCCGGAAGCGGCGGTCATCCCCGGTGTGGTCGCCCAGGCGACCGCCAACCTCGGCTTGACCAAGGTCGGCTTGATCTACGCCAACGATGACGACTTCACCGTCAGCGGCTACAACTTCTTCCGCCAGTCGTTCATCGACAACGGCGTCGAGATCATCGGCGAAGAGACCTACGCCACCGGCGATGTCGATTTCCGCACGCAGCTCACCAACCTGATCGCCGCCGAGCCGGACGTGATCGCCATGTCGGCGCTGGCGACCGAAGGTGTGCAGATCATCCTGCAGGCGCGTGAACTCGGCTTCGAGGGCGCGCTGATGGGCGGCAACGGCTTCAATTCGCCGGCGGTCCTGGAACAGACCGGCGAAGCCAGCAATGGTCTGCTGGTCGGCGCGGCGTGGAACATCGCCAGCACCAACCCGCTCAGCACGGCGTTCATGGCGGCGTACGAAGCCGCCTACAGCGCCAGACCCGATCAGTTTGCGGCGCAGGCGTACACTGGCACGTGGATGTTCGCGACCGCCCTTCGCTGCGCCGACTCGGTCGACCGCACGGCGGTGCGCGATGCCCTGGCAGGGCTGGCGGAATTCGCCACGCCGCTCGGCTCGTTCAGCTTCGACGAAAACCGCAACCCGGTTCACGACCCGGTTGTGCAGGTGGCGCAGGACGGCGCTTTCTCCGTCCTCGGCGCTGAGTAACTAACCTCACCCCCTGCCCCCTCTCCAGAAGGAGAGGGGGAACGGGGGTGAGGTAGGATGCCCCATGAACGTCACGCAGCAGCTCGTCAACGCCATCTGGCTGGGTTCGGTTTACAGCCTGTTCGCCCTCGGCTATGCCCTGGTTTTCAGCGTGCTGGGCGTGCTGAACCTGGCGCACAGCGCGGTGTTCATGTGGGGGGCGTTCATCGGCTTGATCAGCGTGATCCAGTTCGGGCTGCCGGTCTGGATGGCGCTGCCGGTGGCGATGGTCGGCGCGGGCGTGATCGCCGTCTTGCTGGAACGGGTGGCGTTCGCGCCGCTGCGGGCGCGGGGCGCGCCGCGCATCTCGCAGCTGATCAGCAGCATTGGCGCGTCGATCTTCCTGGTCAGCCTGGCGCAGCTGGTCTTCGGCACGCAGCCGCAGCGCTTCCCCTTCGGCAGCATCCCCACCGACGCCATCGAGGGGCTGCCCTTTCGCGTCACGCCGATCCAGATCATCATCCTGGTCATCGCCGTCGTGCTGATGGCGCTGCTCAACCTGATGGTGCAGCGCACCCGGCTCGGTCAGCGGATGCGCGCTGTCGCCTTCAACCAGCGGACGGCGGGGCTGTTGGGCATCAATGTCGGCGGCATCTACCTGAGCACGTTCTTCCTCGCCGGGGCGCTGGCAGGCGCTGCCGGGGTGCTGTACGGGCTGGCGTTCAACTCGATGACGCCGTTCATCGGCGACGCCATCGCCCTGAAGGGGCTGACGGTCATCGTCCTGGGCGGCTTGGGCAACATCCAGGGCGCGCTGGTCGGCGGCTTCGTCGTCGCCGGGCTGGAGGTGTTCAGCATCGCCGCCGGCGGCAGCAACTACCGCGACGCCATCGTCTTCACGCTGCTCTTTCTGATTCTGCTGGTCCGCCCCCAGGGGCTGCTGGGGCGCAAAGAGATCACGCGGGCATAGGGGCTATGGACATTCTCCGCAGCATCGGCATCACCGAACCCGTCATCCAGTTCATGCTGGTCAACGCCATCCTGGGTTTGAGCATCTACCTGACGCTCTACACCGGCATGTTCTCGCTGGCAAATGCCGGATTCATGGCGGTCGGCGCGTTCACCGGCGTGATCCTCACCCAGGAGGCGGGGCTGCCGCTGGGCATCGGCGTGCTGGGCGGCATGGCGCTCGCCGGGCTGGTCGCCATTCCCATCGGCTTACCGGTGCTGCGCCTGCACGACATCTATCTCGCCATCGCCACCATCGGCTTCGGCGAGGTGGTGCGCATCCTGATCCTCAACTTCGACCCGCTGATGAGTTCGATCACCGGGCAGACGGTGGCGCTGACCGGCGGCGCGCTGGGCATCAAGGGCATCCCCAAGATCGCCGAGACCTGGCATCTGCTGCTCTTCCTGGGAATCGCCGCGTACTGCATCGCCCGGCTGCACCGCTCGCGCTTCGGACGGGCGATGGCGGCGGTCCGCCAGGATGAGCGGGTGGCGGCGAACATGGGCGTCAACGTCGTCTACGTCAAGAACGTCGTCTTCATCCTCAGCGCGATCCTCGCCGGCGGGGCAGGGGCGTTGAGCGGACACCTGACGCGCATCATCAGCCCGGACGGCTACGGCTTCGATCAGGCGGTGCAGATCCTCGCCTTCGCCGTGCTGGGCGGCACGGGCAGCATCGCCGGACCCATCGTCGGCGGCATCGTCCTGACCGGGCTGCCCGAAGTGCTGCGCTTCGCCAGCCAGTATCGCGGCGTGATCAACGGCTTGGTGCTGCTGCTGATGATCGTCTACGTGCCGGGCGGACTGGTCAACCCGGTGGGGTGGGCGCGCCTGTGGCGGCGGCTGCGCGGTCCGACGCCCGATGCCTGATCTTTCCCGTCGGACAGCCAGGCAGCTAGACAGGACGTAGACATGCCTTCAAGCATCCCCGACATTTCCCTGGACGCCGATTGGACCTGCGACTACTTCGAGGATATCCCCACGCTCTACGAATTCATGGAGACGTTCCGCGTGCCGTCGCTGGCAAAGTGGACGTTCGACAAGACCCGCCGGGAGAACTGGCTGGCGTGGCTGCAGAAGAAGTTTGACCTGCCGATGCGCGACATCTGCGTGACCTATCGCCTGCGCATCGACAGCGCGCCAGCACCCGGATGCCTGTACGTCAATGGACGCGACTTCGGCGAAATCGCCGCCCCGCTTGACCTCGACGTGACGGACTACGTGACGCTGGAAGACAACCTGATCGCCTTCCGCGTCCCCTGCGAGGCGCGCGGGTCGTTCAGCGACATTCGGCTGACGGCATTTCCCTGCGAGAGTCACTCCGACTGAATCAGACGGGCGAGCTGCGCCGGATCGACGCTGCCGCCGCTCAGCACGATCACCACGTTCCGGGCGGGCGGCAGTGCGTCGCGGTGGTACAGGTACGCCGCCAGGGGCAGCGCCGCCGTCGGCTCGACGGTCAGCTTGTGGGTGAGGATCAGCCGGCGGGCGGCGCTGACCAGTTCGGTTTCGCTCACCGTGACGATGGCGTCGGCAAAGCGCTGAAGGTGAGCGAAGGTGATCGGCTCGACCGACAGGGTGCGCACGCCGTCGGCGAGCGTCCGACCCGCCTGCTGCGGGGCGATGGTGACGATTCTCCCCTCCTTCAGCGATGCCTGCGCGTCGGCGGCGGCTTCCGGCTCGACGCCGACCGCCCTGACCGACGGATTCAGCAGCTTGAGCGCCGCCGCCGTCCCGCTCAACAGCCCGCCGCCGCCCACCGGCGTCAGGACCAGATCGACCTCCGGCAGATCGGCGAAGATTTCCAGCCCGATGGTCCCCTGCCCGGCGATCACCTGCAGATCGTTGAAGGGCGGCACGAGGGCGTAGCCGTGCTCGGCTTGCAGCCTGCCGGCGACTTCCTCGCGCCGTTCGCGCAGCGGATCGTACAGCACGACCTGCGCGCCATAGCCGCGTGTGCTCTCGATCTTGATCTGTGGGGCGGTGGTGGGCATGACCACGACGGCGCGGATGCCGAGCGCGCGGGCGGCATAGGCGACGCCCTGGGCGTGGTTGCCCGACGAATAGGCGATCACCCCGCGCGCCCGTTCTTCCGGCGTCAGGGAGGCGATCTTGTTGAACGCGCCGCGAATCTTGAACGAGCCGATCGGCTGGAGCGTCTCCGGCTTGAAGTACAGCCCCTCATCCGCCTGCGACCGGATCAGCGGGGTGTGATAGGCGATGCCGCGCAAACGCTCCTGCGCCTCGCGCAGCATGGCGAGTGTGACGAATTCCATGCGCTTCATCCTGTCGGTGGGACGCCTTTTGCGAACCTGAACCACTCGTTTGTAACGTTTCCGGCGTCAGAACGCCAGTACACCGAAGTCCATAATGGGTATGGAGATGGAACTCAACGCAGGCGTACGAGCTGGGGGTGCTCGCGAACCTAACGGAGCGCCTTCCACATCCGCCGCGTGATGGTCGTATAGCCCAGCGTCTCGTAAAAACCGATGGCGTCCTGGTTGAATTCCCAGACGTTCAGCTCAACCTCTGACAGCCCCTGCGCCAGCGCCCACGCCTGCGCCTGCTCCATCAGCGCCCGTCCGACACCCTGCCCCCGGTATGCGTCCGCCACATAGACGCCGTCCACCACCATCCAGCGGCGCGGAACGAACATGGGCATCTCTGGACTTTGTCGCACCAGCGCCGCCAGAAAACCGACCACCGCGTCCCCGTCCACAGCGACGAGCAGAAGGGAATCGGGGGTGTTCAGGGCATCGGCGAACCACTCCACAGAACGCGCTGTCCCTTCAATGCGGCGAAAGACGCGCGGGACGGCATCGGCGTGGAGGTTGTCCACCGCCTGAATGACCGGATTCAGTCCTGGGTAGTCGTCGGGTCTGGCAGTGCGGATGATGACCATCAGATCGCCTTTCCAACCATGTCATCGCGCGGGCTAGCCGCCGGCTAGCCCCTACAAGGTATTGGACCTGCCGGGATACTGTTGAACAAAGAAGTGTCGTGGCTCGAACCGCCCCCGTTGTCACCGGCGCGCCGCCGGAGAATAGAATTCTCCGGCTACCCCAAAAAGCACGAGAAACCGACTTCCAGTCGGTTCCGCTGATGGACTCCTTCTCACGGGGAACATTCACCCCACGAACTCCGCTGAACGAACCCTCTTCAGAGGGTTTTCCATGCGGTTGGTGGTAGCCCGACGTTTCTAACGTCGGGCGTCGGGCGAAGGCGGTACGCAATACCCTTTTTCTACAGAATCCCGCCGGATCATCCGTCTGTGGCTTGCTTTCGAGACTCCACTTCAATCCTTTGAGGCGCGCCGGCGGGGAGTCAGCGTTTGCAGCAGATAGCCCAGGCGCAGCGCCGCCCGTTCGACCAGCGCCTCGGCGTCGCGGATGGCGTCCTCCTGCGACATCGGCGCGGTCACGATGGGCAGGACGCTCCACATGCCCGCTTCGTGCAGGAGCGCGTCGTCCACCGCCAGCCCGCCGACCAGCGCGACGGTCCTGACGCCCTGCGCCGCCGCTCGGCGCGCCACGCCGATCGGACCCTTGCCCCGCACCGTCTGCGCGTCCATGCGCCCCTCGCCGGTGATCACCAGCGCGCAGTTCGCCAGCCGTTCATCGAACCGTGCGGCATCGAGGATCAGATCGACTCCTGACTGAAGGCGAAGACGCGCCCGCCCGCCGAAGACCGCCATCAAGACCGCCATCAAGCCCGCCGCCAGCCCGCCGGCAGCGCCGCCGCCGGGTGTCATCCGCACATCTGCCCCGTGCTGTTCGGCAAATAGGGTGAAGAGATGGCGCAGACTCGCCTCCAGCAGCATGACCTGGGCGCGGTTCGCCCCTTTTTGCGGACCGAACACGCGGGCAGCGCCGTCTTCGCCCAGGACCGGGTTATCGACATCGGCGGCGATGACCAGCGGCACATCCTGCCAGCGGGGATCGATGCCGCTCAGGTCGATACGCTGGACCCGATGCAGGTCGCCGCCGCCCAACCCAGGCGGCAGTTCCTGCCCGGCGCGGTCGAAGAAGCGCACGCCGAGCGCCTGAAGGCAGCCCGCGCCGCCATCGACGGTGGCGCTGCCGCCCATGCCGACGATGATCTCGCCGCCCCGCCAGTGATCCAGCGCCGCTTTCAGCAGCTCGCCCACGCCATAGGTGGTCGTCTTAAGCGGATTCTGCTCTTCGGGGCGCAGCAGTTCCAGCCCCGACGCCAGCGCCATCTCGACAACGATGGGGCGGTCCGCCGCGAATGCCGCCGTCACCGGGCGCATCAGCGGATCGTGGGCGACCTGTTCGACCCGCCGCAGGCGCGGCTCCGCCCTTAGAAATGCCTCCAGAGTCCCGTTGCCCCCGTCGGCAATCGGGATAGACTCGAAATCGTAACGACTGCTTAACCCGGCGCGCCGCAGCCCGCGTTCGATGGCGGCGGCGGTGGACGCTGCGCTGAGGCTGTGCTTGAATGCACCCGGCGCAATGATCACGGAACGTCTTCGACTGTTCACCACGATTTCCCCTCATGGTTTCTCGTGAACGTTGCCCGCGCATGACAGCATTTTCACGATCACTTGCGTGTTAAGAATTGCTGATTAAAATAACAGATGGAATAACTCAACACAACCTGAAATAAATACGAACGTATGTCCAAGATTCCTTTGCGGCGTTTCGCCAGGTGTTGGTCATCCCGAATTTACTGACCGGGGGAAATCATGAATTCAATCGATGCGAATGGACTCCGCGCGCTGGTCGTTGAGGATGATGCGCACAGCCTGTTTGTCATCTCGCTGATCTTGCAGGACCTGAAGGTGCATTACAAACGCAACACCACCGGGGCGAAATCGGTCCAGCAGCTCATGGCGATGACTCCCCCGCCTGATTTCGTCCTGCTCGACCTCGACCTCCCCGGCGCAGACGCCTTCTCGATCCTCCGCAAACTGACCCACGACCCGAAAACCCGACACATCCCGATCATCGCTATCGGCGACACCAACTGTATGGACCGTCACGCCCAGGCGATCCAGATCGGCGCTGCCGCCTTCCTGCAAAAACCGTTCGCCCGCCGGCAGTTCGCCGAACTCATCGCCCAGGTGACGGGCAAACCGGTGCAGGCGGCGAGTTAGGGTCGGCGACGCTAATTTCTGTCAAGGTGTGCTGCCCTCACCCCGTCTGCGCTGCGGCGTATAATGGACGGCGGTTGATTCGCTGCAAGGAACACGCGCCGCCATGTCCAACTCCGAACGAATCGTCGTCAAAGTCGGCACCAGCACCCTGACCGACGGCACGCCGCACCTCAGCCGCCAGCGCATGCTGGAAGTCGTGCAGCAGATCGCCCGGCTGCATCAAGCCGGTCACGAGCTGATCCTGGTCACGTCCGGCGCGGTCGCCGCCGGGCGCGAACGCCTGGGCACGACCGAACTGAGCCGCAGCATTCCCACCCGGCAGATGTTGAGCGCTGTCGGGCAGAGCCGGCTGATGCAGGTTTATACCGACCTGTTCGACATCTTCCGCATCGTCGTCGCCCAACTGCTGCTGACGCGCGGCGATCTCAACAGCCGCGCCGGCTTCCTCAATGCCCGCGATACCATCTCCACCCTCATCGACCGCCGCATCGTGCCGGTGATCAACGAGAACGACACCACCGCCACCGAAGAGATCCGCATCGGCGACAACGATAACCTGTCGGCGCTGGTAGCCACGCTGGTCGAAGCCGACCGGCTGATCCTGCTGACCGATCAGCCGGGGCTGTTCACCGCCGACCCGCGCCGCGACCAGAACGCCACGCTGATCGAGCGCGTCGAGCAGATCGACGCCGGAACCTACGCGCTGGCGGGCGGCGCTGCCACCGGCTTGGGCACGGGCGGCATGGTCACCAAGCTTCAGGCGGCGCAGCTGGCGACGCGCGGCGGGGTGACGACATGGATCGCCAGCGGGAAGATTCACGACGCGCTGGGACGCATCGTCGCCGGCGACTCGGTCGGCACGCGCTTCGAGGCGCTGAGTACGGCGCTGGAGAGCCGCAAGCGCTGGCTGCTGGTGGAAAAGCCGCGCGGACGGCTGACCGTCGATGCCGGGGCGGCGCGCAAGCTTCAGGCGGGCGGGGCGAGCCTGCTCCCGGTCGGCGTGACGCAGGTCGAAGGGGATTTCAGCCGGGGCGAGACGGTCGCCGTCTTCGGTCCCAGCCAGCGCGAGATCGCGCACGGCATCATCAGCTACGACGCCGAGCCGGCGCGCCGGTTGTGCGGCGTGAAATCCAGTCAGATCGTCGAAGTGCTGGGCTACAGCTACGGCGACGCGCTGATCCACCGCAACAACATGGTGCTGCTGAAGTGATCCTGACGTTCATCACCTGGGAATGTGTCGTTCGTCCTCGATCTCCTGTGACACTCTGAGATCGTGCTATAGTGTTATCGGTTTGAAGCACAGCCGGCTGTGAAGGATGATCTTGCTATGACGAGTTCTGTTGGCGCGAGCGGCGAATCGCTGCGCGTGGCGCTCATTGGTTCCGGTCCGTCAGGGTTTTACGCCGCTGAACATCTGCTGAAGTCTCCGCTGAACATCGCCGTCGATATGTTTGAACGCCTGCCCACGCCTTACGGTCTGGTGCGCGGCGGCGTCGCCCCGGATCATCCGAAGATCAAGACGGTCACCAGGGTCTACGAGAAGATCGCCGCCAAACCCGGCTTTCGCTTTTTCGGCAATGTCGAGTTGGGGCGCGATGTCAGCGTTGCCGACCTGACGGCGCATTATCACGCCATCGTCTACGCCGTTGGGGCGCAGTCCGACCGGCGCATGGGCGTGCCCGGCGAAGACCTGCCCGGCAGCCACGCGGCGACTGAGTTCGTCGGCTGGTACAACGCCCACCCGGACTACCGCGATCTGTCGTTCGACCTGTCGCAGACGGCGGTCGCGGTGATCGGCAATGGCAACGTGGCGATGGATGTCGCCCGCATCCTCGCCAGCACCCGCGAAGAGCTGGCGGTCACCGACATCGCCGATTACGCGCTCGAAGCCCTGTCGCGCAGCAGTGTCACCGACATCTACCTGCTGGGGCGGCGCGGACCGGCGCAGGCGGCGTTCACCAACCCCGAACTCAAAGAGATGGGTGAGCTGCACGACGCCGACGTGATCGTCCTGCCCGGCGACGCTGCGCTCGACTCGCTGAGCGATGAGTACCTCCGCGCCGCCGGCGACCGCAGCGCCGAGAAGAACGTCCAGATGCTACAGGAGTACGCCGGGCGCGCTCCGCAGGGCAAGCCGAAGCGGATACACATGCGTTTCCTGGTCTCTCCGATCCGGCTGATCGGCACAGAGCGCGTCGAAGCCATCGAGGTGGTGCATAACGCGCTGGCGAAATCGGAAGACGGTTCGCTGCGCCCGCGCGCCACCGAGCGCACCGAGATCATCCCCGTCGGGCTGGTCTTCCGCAGCATCGGCTACATGGGCGTCCCGCTGGCGGACGTGCCGTTCGATGCGCGCAAGGGCGTCATCCCCAACCGGCTGGGGCGGGTGATCGAGGGCGACTCGGAGCGCGTCGGCGAATACGTCGTCGGCTGGATGAAGCGCGGACCCTCCGGCATCATCGGGACCAACAAGCCGGACTCGCAGGAGACGGCGGATCAGCTCTTAAGCGATTTCGCCGAGGGCAAGATGCTGCGCCCGACGGCGGGCGACATCCTGCCGCTGCTCAAGGCGCGCGGCGTCGAAGTCGTCACCTTCGACGACTGGCTGCTGCTGGACGCCGTAGAGCAGGCGCGCGGGCAGGACGAGGGGCGTCCGCGCCGCAAATTCGCCCGCGTCGAGGACATGCTCGACGCCATCCAGGGGGCGCGGGAGTCTGCGGCGCAGCCGTCCGGCGACTGACCGCAAGAGAGGACCGTCGTCTATGTCCGCACAGCAGCCTCAGGAACTTCTGGCGGCGCTGATCGCCCTGCGCGCCGAAGTCGTGCAGCAGGGCACCGAACTTACCGCCCGCTGGCAGGAACATCTTCAGCGCCGGGCGATGTGCATCAGCGCCGTCAACCTCGCCAACTATCTGGCGCTGCGCAGCCATGACCTGCGCGAGATGCAGCCCCTCCTCAGCCGCTACGGCATTTCGTCGCTGGGACGCGCCGAAGCGCGCGTCCTGCCCAACCTCGACGCCGTGATCGCCACCCTTCAGGCGATCTGTGGTGAACCGGAGCGCAGCCGCTTTCCCCGCCCGCAAAGCTTCTATCGCGGGGCGCGCCTGCTGCGCTTCAATACCGAAAAGGCGTTCGGTCCGCCGCCCAGAGGACGCGCCGTCCGCGTCATGGTGACCTATCCCACCGAGGCGGCGCACAATTACGACTTCGTGCGCGATCTGGTGGCGCGCGGGATGGACGTGGCGCGCATCAACTGCGCCCACGATGCTCCGCAGGACTGGCAGGCGATGATCGCCTTCACTCACCGCGCTGCTTCCGAGACAGGGCACAGCGTCAAGATTCATATGGACCTGGGCGGACCGAAGGTGCGCACCGCCGACATTCACCTGGACGCCAAGCGCATTTACGTCGGCGATACTATCCTGCTGACGCGCGCCGCACCCCGCCCGCGTCCTGAGTATCCCAAACAGGTGCGCTGCACCCTGCCGCAGGTCCTCGATCAGGCGGCGATTGGGCATGCCGTCTGGATCGACGACGGCAAGATCGGCGCGGTGATCATCGGCAGTGACGACGAAGGCGCAGTGCTGCGCGTCACGCACGCCAACGACCGGGGCGTGCGCCTGCGCGCAGAGAAAGGGCTGAACTTCCCTGATACCGATCTGCGTCTCAACCCGCTGACCGACGACGACCTCGACGATCTGGATTTCATCGCCCATCACGCTGACCTGATCGGCTATTCGTTTGTGCAGGACGCCGAGGACATCGAGCGCCTTCAGGCGGAACTTGCGGCGCGCCGCAAGGACTGGCAGAGGATCGCCCTGATCGCCAAAATCGAAACGCGCCGCGCCATTCACAACCTGCCCGAACTGATCATCCGCGCCGGCGGCAGACAACCCTTCGGCGTGATGATCGCGCGCGGCGATCTGGCGGTGGAAGTGGGCTACCAGCGCATGGCGGAAATCCAGGAAGAGATCCTCTGGCTGTGCGAAGCGGCGCATATCCCGGTCATCTGGGCGACCCAGGTGCTGGAAAGCTTCGTCAAAGAGGGCATCCCGTCGCGTGGGGAGATGACCGACGCGGCGATGGCGGCGCGCGCCGAATGCGTCATGCTCAACAAAGGACCGCACGTCGGCGAGGCGATCACCCTGCTGAACGATCTGCTCAGCCGCATGCAGGGGCATCAGGTCAAGAAGACGCCGCAGCTGCGCGCCCTGCGCGCCTGGGCAGATGTCACCGGCGATTGAGCAGGGCGCTACGCCGCACGGGTCTTGTCCATTTTGAGCAGGCGGCGAATCGGCTTCTGAAAGGCGAGCGGCAGCGCGCACAGCCCCAGCACCACGACGAACAGCGGCAGCAGCGCCCCGGCGTCGCCAGAGATCGTCGTCCCCAGCATCGAGGCGATCAGCGTCGGGATGAAGCCGGCGACGATGGAGACGATCAGGTAGACGCGGTAGGGCAGATGCGAAAAGCCGACCGCATAGCTGATGAAGTCGTAGGCGGCGAAGAGGAAGAGCCGGGCGTAGGTCAGCGTCCGCCAGTCGACGATCTGATCGACGAACTTGTCCACCCGCACCAGCCCATCCTCGCCGACGAAGCGCCGGACGACGCCCCGACCGTAGCGGCGGCTGAGCCAGAAAGCGATACTGCCGCCGACCACCTCACCGATCAGTGTGTAGATCGCGCCGGGGAGCAGCCCGAAGAACACCCCCGCCGAAAGCTGGATGGGACCGCTGGTCAGCGGGGCGAAGACATACGTCAGCATCTTGATCAGGATGAAGATCAGCGGGGCGAACGGTCCAGCGCTCTCGATGAAACGGCGGATGTTTTCCAGCCCCACCGCCTGGATACCCAGGATCAGCGCGCCGGTGAAGATCAACAGCCCGACGCCGGCGAAAATCAGCGGGCGCAGCGTCCGCCAATTCAAGCGAGTGGGCGTCGAAGCGGCGGACGCTGAACCGCGCTCCGGTTCAGGCGCGGGCGGCATCACAGGGCTAGAGCGTTTTATGAACTTCATCGCATTTCATTTCCCCTCACCCTGCTTGCTGCGCAAGCCGTCCCTCTCCCACGTAAACGGGGAGAGCGACAATACCCCCGCTCAAATCTCCCCTTCTCCCCGCTTGCGTGGGAGAAGGGGTTGGGGGATGAGGGGGTAAAGTGCATAACAGCCTCTAGCGCCCCCGCCTGATCACCGGACGGACCGTCAGCTTCCATCTGCCGTCGCCGGCGTTCGGCTCCACCCGCCAGCGATACGGACCGGCGTTCTCGACGGTGAATTCCTTCAAGCCGACGCCGGTAGAGAGCAGGATGGTCTCTGCGTGCCCGTCTACCCCGTTCGCCTGGGCGACCAGCGCGACGCGGGTTGGGGCGTACAGCTCATAGCTGAGGACATAGCTGCCCGCTTCGAACTGCGCCGGCGGACTGGAAAACGATCCGACGCCCTCCAGGCTCGTCGGTTTGCCGACCCTGCTCGTCCCCAGCGCCGTGACGTTGCCCTCGCTGTCGCGGATGAAGCGGCGGTGGCGGCGTCGCGGACGGTTGACGTAGGCGACGACGGCGATCAGGAAGAACACGCCGAGCGCCGCCGCTGCCAGCACGATGAAACCCTCAATGCTCATAGCTCTTTCTCACTCCACACGGGTCGAAGTCATCGGGCTGAGATCGATGTTGGTGGACCAGTTTCCCGCCAGATCGACCGCCCACAAGGCAAACTCGTAGAACACGCCGGCGCTCCCGGTGAAGGCGGCGAATTCGTCGCGCGTCTGCATCCAGGGCTGCCATTCGCCGCCGTCCACGCGCACCCAGACGACGTATTCGGCGATGCCGCTGTCATCTTCCGCCGTCCAGGCGAGCAGGAAGCGCGCCGGGCTGACCGGCGGCAGCGCCGCCATGCGGGGAACGGGCGGGGTTGTGTCCAGCGCCGGGTCGAGGGTCGGCGGCGAGGTCGGGATGGGCGTGGGGATGCCCGCCGCGTTCTCCACCTGTTCGGTCGCCTCTACCGCGTCGTCGGTCGGCTCCGGCGCGGGCGTGGACGCCGTCAGCAAGCCCACGCCGCGCATGTTCACCATCGGTTCGCCGGGCAGCCAGCCCGGCGCAGCCTGTTCGACCAGGATGTACGGCTCGCCGTCGATCAGCTCCAGCTCGGTCGAGGTGAAGGGCGGGTAGTCGCTTTCCCGGACCTTCGGCAGGGTGATGGTGTAGATGCCGTTCTCCGGTCCCAGCCGGTAATCGTCGGTCAGCGTGTACAGCCGCGCCGAACTCCCCGCCGCCGGAATCTCCAGATCATAATCGACGGTGGACCAGTTCCACATCACCCAGATGCGCTGGCTAACCGAGCCGAAGAGCGCCTGGGCGTCGTTGAGACCGATGCGCGCCGGGTCATAGGCGACGCCGGTCAGCGGCGCGGCAGCGTCGAAGACCAGCGCCCGCCCCCAGCCATTCAGTTCGACCTGCCCGACGTAGGCGAAGCTGATATTGCCGAAGATGCTCGCCAGGCGGTAGTAGGCGGATGCCGCCGGGCGCGCCGTGCCCGCCTGGGGGTGCTGGTTGAAGCATTCCGCGCCCCGCGTGTTGCGGAACAGCCCGAAAGCTTCGCCGGTGCAAAGATTCTGTTCGTCTTCGCCCAGCCCGAAGCACAGCTCGCCGTTATGCGGCGGGAAGGTTGTGCCCACCGGCGACGCCGCGCAGTCGTCGTAAAGCTGGTGGACGAAGATCACATCCGCGCCCGCCGCCCAGCCCATCGTCGTGCTCTGGATGACGTACTGCGCCTGTTCGCGCATCGTCCGCCGGTACTGGCGCGCCCCCGGCAGCCCCAGGGTCCAGGTTTCGCCGGGGTAATCGTCCCAGACCGGCACGCCGGTCTCGTTCAGCCAGATCGGGCGTTCCAGTCCGCGCCGGGCGAGCGCCTCCTGCGCCACGTTGACCACGCGGGCGCTGCGGTACGGATCGACGTAGGTGTGCAGGGCGACCATGTCCATGTACCAGCTGTTCGCCGGCGCTTCCGGGTCGGCGGCGTAGACATCCAGCACTTTCTTCAGCCAGTTGTCCGATTCAGGGAACTGGTAGGCGAAGCCGGAGGTCATCACCCGCGCGCCGGGGTCCACCTGACGCGCCGTCAGATAAGTCACTTTGAGCAGGCGGGCGTACTCCACCGCCGAACCCTGCCAGAACATCGTCAGGTCGGGTTCGTTCCATGCCTCCCAGACGCGCACGCCCTGGTCCCCCGACCAGCCTTCGAGCCGCGCCAGGATGCCGCCCGGCATGTAGCGGCGCACCGCTTCGGCGACGAAGCTGCCCCAGTAGTTCGCCGGGTTGAGCGCCTTGCCCGGCGCAGGGGTGTCTGTGCCGTCGGCGAAGACCGGGGCGAACAGGTTGGCGATGCTGCCGCCGTCGCGGCGGTGCGCCGGGGCGTTCAGCAGGATCATGTCGGTCTTCAGCCCGTAATGCACGTCTTCCCGCACCATGCGGTCGAAGGAATCCCACACCCGTTCGCCGTTGGGGCGTTCGATGTCGCTCCAGTAGATCGGATAGCGGTGCCAGCCCGCGCCGATCAGCAGGGCGTTGCCGTAGCGTTCCGAAGGGTCTTCGATGCTGGGGTGGGTGATGTGGGCGACCCCCAGACGCGCCGCCCGCAGGTAGAGATCACCGGTCTGCGCCTGCGAGGGCGGCGGGCTGCCGGCGGCGCTCAGGACGAGGAGGCAGGCGGTGATGAGGATGAACAGCGGCAGTCGCGGCATGGATGGCAGCCTGTGGGCAAACTTGGCGAAACCTCAGCCCTCAACCCCCTCACCCCTTGATCCCCTCTCCCACGTAAACGGGGAGAGGGGACTTGACTTCCCCTTCGCCCCGCTTGCGTGGGAGAAGGGGGCTGGGGGTTGAGGGGAGAGAAGTTCATAACAGCCTCTAGAGCGTCTCTGATAATTCATCAACGCTCTTGTAGGGGCGGCTCGCGAGCCGCCCGCACTGCCTGAAAAATCGTCACGGTTACGGCGGGCGCGTCGCGACGCGCCCCTACCAAGGGCAATGATCAGACAGGCGCTAGCGCCCCTGGAAAGGAGTCGCCATCAGGTTGCAGAG
>JAEURA010000164.1 GCA_016789005.1 Anaerolineae bacterium | reverse complement strand
GCGGCAACCCGGCGATGACCACCGAGGATATTCAGGCGATTGTCGCCTACATCCGCACCCTGGCAGCTCAGAACGCCAGCAGCTGATCGACAGCGCCGGCACGATGGAGTGGATGATGCGTTTCACATTGGCTCTTGTGCTCTGTTTCGCGCTGCTCCTGGCTGCCTGTCGTGACAGCTCTGGGGCGGAGAACCTGGTGACCGATGTCGCCATCGACCTCCTGATTGAGCCAAATCCACCGGCGGTCGGCGAAGCAGTCCTCAGCATTACGCTCACTGGCGCGGATGGCGCGCCCATCGACGGCGCGGCGGTGAGCGTGCGTGGTGATATGGATCACGCGGGCATGGAGCCGGTCTTCGGCGAAACCCGCGACAGCCAGGCAGGGGTCTATCAGGTCCCCATCGCCTGGTCGATGGGCGGCGGGTGGATCGTGGAAGTGACGGCGACGCTCCCGGAGAACCGGGGCGTCGCCCGGAACCGCTTCGAGTTTTTCGTCGAGGCGGTGTCGGCGGACAGCATCATCAATACGGGCGGCGCTGAAGCCACCGAAGCGGCGACGCCCGCCGCCGGTGAGCTGCGCATCGTCATCCCGGCAGGGACCGGCGCGCTGATCGAAGCCGGGCAGGACCCAGGGATCATCCCCAGCGAGATATACCTGAGCCTGCGTGAACAGAGCGCTCTGGTCATCGTCAACGACGATACTGTTGACCACACGGTCGGGCCGTTCTTCGTCCGCGCCGGTGAAACCATCCGCCAGGCGTTCAGCCGCCCGGCAGTCTACGAAGGAGGGTGCAGCATCCATCCGGGTGAGCAGGTTCGGATCGTGGTGGAGGCATAAGGCGCTCGTGGAAGGGGATCATGGCTTTCAAGCGTGCAAGTCTATGTCTGGTGGTGCTGGCAGCCGCCCTGCTGACCCTCGCCGCCTGCGGCGCGACGGCGAGCAGCATCCCGGCGACCGTCACCCCTGAGCCGGAAGCCGAAACACCGGCTTACCTGAGCGACCTGCGCGGCGCGGTCTTCGACCCACCCCGCCCCATCAGCGATTTCTCTTTTGCTTCGACCACCGGCGAGCCGTTCCGATTGAGTGAGCACCGGGGCGAAGTGATCCTGATCTACTTCGGCTACCGCTCCTGCCCCGATTTCTGCCCGACGACGTTCGCCGAACTGAAGCGGGTCTACGCGGCGCTGAATGAGCCTGCCGACCGGATCAAGATCGTCTTCGTGACGGTCGATCCCGAACGCGACACGATGGACTACCTGACGCCTTATGTGGAGTTCTTCCACCCGGATTTCATCGGCGTGCGCGAAGAGGGCGATGGGCTTCAGTCGCTCATGGATCAGTTCGGCGTGGTCGCCGAAAAACGCCAGCTGAGCGACTCGGCGCTGAACTACCTGATCGATCATACTGCGTCGCTCTTCCTGATCGGGGCGGATGGACGCCTTCAGGCGCAGTATCTCTATGGCACGGACGACACCGACATCGTCCACGACCTCCAGATCATCCTGGAAGCGTGAGGTATCGCTAGCCTCTCCCGTTTTCTTCTCACTGGTTTGACTCGACCCTCTGCCTCGCCGCCGGTACGTCTGGGCGGATGCGGCTAAGGGCTGCTATTTCATCATTCAAAAGGAGTTCAACGTGAAAGGTTTTCGTGTCCTGCTGGTCTTCGTCGCCCTGTGTCTCCTCTTCCCAACCGCCGCTTTCGCGCACGACGAGGAATGCCACATCTCGTATCTGTTTAACGCCTGGGTGCGCCCCGCCGACGCGGCAATGCCCAACAGCGCGGTCTACGGTCAGCTGGTGCACATCGGCGGCATGCCCGATACGCTGGTGAGCGCCAGCTCCGACGCCGCCGAGGCGGTGGAGCTGCACGAGATGGTCATGGGGACGGGCGACGTCATGCAGATGCGCCCGGTCGAAGGCGGCTTCGTCGTCCCGGCGAACGGTTTCCTGCTGCTGGAACCGGGTGGACTGCACATCATGCTGATCGGGCTGAAGCAGCCGCTTGTGCCCGGTGACGAGATCACCGTCACGCTCAATTTTGAACACGCCGGCGCGGTTGAACTGGTTGCGCCCGTCCGCGACATGGACGCCGAGATGGCGATGGGCGAAATGGGTGGCATGGGCGACAGCGGGATGGCGATGGATTCTTCCGACATGGGCATGGCGATGGACTGGGGCGACGCCTGTGCCCACGTCTATTTCCTTGATCCCTGGGTGCGTCCTTCCGTCCCCGGCGCGCCGAACAGCGCCGCTTTTGGCATGCTGGTCAACCTGACCGGTGAAGCTGTGAGGCTGGTCGCCGCCGACGCCGAAGTCGCCGAAGTCGTCGAACTGCACGAGATGGTGATGGGCGAAGGCGATGTCATGCAGATGCGCCCGATTGAGGGCGGCATCGCCGTGCCGGCGAGCGGCACTGCCCTGCTCAAGCGCGGCGGTCTGCACGTCATGCTGATCAATCTGACGGCTGAACTGACGGCGGGCGAAAGCGTCGATCTGACGCTCAGTTTCGACAGCGGCGACGATATGGTCGTGACCGCGCCGATCCGCGAGGCGGAAGAGGCGGGCGGGATGAATATGGGCGGCATGGGTCACGGCTAAGCCAGGGCTCGTGTCTTCTTGACGGTCGAGCCGTCGGCTCGACCCTACGAGGTCGCGGGCGCAGGGGAGACCCGGCGGGTCTCCCGCTCGTGGACATCCTTCGAGATTCCGCTTAGGATGCCGGCAGCAGCTTCAGGCTAGATGAGTTGGATTCAGCGAGTTCAGATGGAGGCGAGCGACCAGCGCCCTGTAGGTCTCATGCAGCGCGCGATAGGTCTTGTGCGCCTCCTCGTTCGGGAGGTAGACCTGAGTCGACCGCTCAACCTGGGCATAAGCAGCGCTCAGATCGGGGGTGTAGCCCAGCGTCGTCCTGGCGAACAGCATCGCGCCATGAACGGCTCCACTGGCGCCGTTCGACACCTGAACCGCCCGCCCCAGCACGTCCGCCAGGATTTGCGCCAGCAGCGGGCTGCGCGCACCGCCGCCAGTCATCTGCACCGGGGCGGATGTCAAAGGCAGGTGGGCATAGCTTTCCGCCGCCGCCAGCGCCACTCCTTCGTAGACGGCGCGCAGCAGATGCTCCCGACTGTGATGGAGTGACAGCCCGGTGAACGAGGCGTGAGCCTCTGGCAGCAGATAGGGTGCGCGTTCGCCGGCGGGTGACAAAAATGGTATATACAGGACACCATCCGCGCCTGGCGCGATGCGGGCGAGCGCCTCTTCGATCGACGCGTAGGCAGCAAACCCGAATTGCAGCGAATGGTAATCGCCAAACAGCAGCGCCGCCCAGAATTCGATGTTGGGCACCGCCAGCATGTTGGGGACGAAGCGGATCAGCGCAGCCTCGCCCGGCGCATAGGTGGTACAGCCGGCAGCAACGGTGGTCGGATCGAACGAATCCGGCTGAACGCTGACCTGATGAATGCCGGCGGTGCCTATCACGCTGCAAGCGACTCCCGGCTCGAACCCGCCCACCGCGATCATTTCCGAGACCACGTCGAACGGAGCCAGTACCACCGGCAGCCCGGCAGGCAGCCCGATCTGCTCGGCAATCCGACCCAGCAGCGCGGCAGCCGATTGTCCCGGCGGAAGCTCCGGAGGGAGCTTCTCGACAGCCCATGTCAGATTCAGCGCGTCCAGAATGCGCGGTTCGGCGCGTCGCGCCCGAATATCGAAATAGGTGTGACTGCTGTCGCTCTGGTCGGTAGCGGCAGCGCCCGTCAGATGAAAGAAGAGCCAATCCTTGGCAAAGAAGATGTGACGCGCCCGGCGCACGACCTCCGGCTCGTGTTCGAGCAGCCATGCCAACTGGACTGACTGCTGCGATCCGCTCAGCATTGTGCCGGTGTAGCGCTTGACCGCATCGGCGCGCCCTTCGGACTCCCAGCGGCGCACAACCGCCGACGCGCGCGCATCCTGCCAGAGGATCGCCGGTCGCAGCGGCGCACCTTCCACATCAACCAGACGTGTTCCATCGCCCTGCCCGGTCAGCGCGAGCGCAGCGTAAGCATGAGCCGGTAAATCGGCTGCGGCAACGCAGTCGCGCAGCACTTGAAGCGCGCCGCGCAGGGCGTCCTCCAGATCCTGCTCGCACCAACCGGGATGGGGGCGCTGCAATGTGCAGACATAGGAAGACTGCGCAACGCGCCGTCCCTTGTCATCAAAGACAGCGGCTTTGATGCGGCTGGTCCCTAAATCTATGCTGACAAAATGAGTGGGCTGTGCCGATTTCGGGGCAGGATTCGATACCTGCTCGTTGCGCGCTTCTGCCCCGCCCATCACGCCCCCTTACTTCTTTCCGCATTGACGCGAAACGAAGGCGATGGGTGAAGACGCTGCATGAAGATAATGGTTGCACTAATCAGAGAATCTGTCTGTGTTTCTTGAATAAGCCTATTCGCGCCGCACACACCTGAACCGCCCGTTCACTTCGATTCGACGATCTGTACGAGTTGCATGATATTCGCCGTCGTAAGCTGATCGCTCACCAGGAAGTCTACTATACCTGATCGCAAAACCCCCAGCAATGGGACGACCTTGTCATCGCCGCCAGCGACCGCGACCACATTATCGCAGCGCTGCAGCTCGTCAAGCGTGATCCCGATAGCGCGTCCGTCGAAGGTCGTGGAACGAAACTGTCCGTCGATGTCGAAGAAATAGCCGCAGATGTCCCCGACGATCCCCTGCCGGCGCAGTTGAGCCGCTTCTTCCTCGCTGATCAAGCCGCCGAGCACCAGCGGCGATTTTTCGATTTCACCAATGCCGACCAGGGCAATCTGCAGCCGCGAATACAGCTGGGTAGCTGCCGTAATTGCAGCCGATTTCATGAGCATGTCGCGGGTAGCAGCGTTATCAACCAGCGCCGGCGCAGTGACATAGTATGCCTGCCCACCGAAATTGGCGGCAAGCTGGCGTGTCAGCTCCCGCGCCAGCGATTCGTCGTGTTGCGCCGAAACATCGCCAAGCAGCTGGACGATGGTCAAATTCATCGGTTCGCCGGGTGGATGCATCGCCGCTGTCAGTTCGGCAAGGGTGCGCCCTCTTCCGATGCCGATGACATCTTCCGGGCGAATCAATTTGACCACGTGAGACCCGGCACCGAAGCCGATACCCTGGCGTACGGCGGCGGGGTTGGAACCGCTGGAGGTGCGCACGATGATCGCGCCGCGCAGGTTGAAACGGCGGCTGACCTGCTCTTCAAGCGCCGCGTCACGCTGACGCCAGGGGGTGATGGTGACCTGGACGATACCTTCTTCCCTTGCCCGCGTGAGCAGACGCGAGACGGTCGGGCGCGACACCCCCAGCACCTTGGCGATTTCCGCCTGAGTCAGGTTGTCAACGTAATAGAGGTGAGCCGCCTGCAGAATCTGCTCGTCATAGTCCACGTCGCCCAATGACCGTCACCTTCCCCTCTCGTATCTGGCACAGCGAAACCGCCCAGGAACCTGCAAAGCATACCAAGGTCTGGCGCTTCAAACCACCATCCGGCAGGTCAACCCTGCGACAGTCCGAGCGCCGACTGGCAGTGCCGCACCGAACTAATCGTGTTGGCGAGGACGGAATCGTCATCCGCCTCGAAAGCGTAGAACACTTCGAGGAAGACGGGCAGATGTCCCAGTGCCGCAGCCTGCACCTGCGCCGCAAAATCGGTAACATCGTAGGCTGCCCGCGCATCGGGCCAGCCCCAGTGCGAGTCGCTCTGGAAGTCGGTATTCTGTAAATGCAGCACGCCGATGGAGCGTCCAACAGCGTCGAACCAGGGGCGCAGGCTGGCGTTCTGACCGTAGAGCGGCTGATACAGCGCATGACCAATGTCGAGGACGTATTCCACCGGCACGGCGGCGCGCCCCTCAAGGTCGGCGAGCAGCTGCGCTGCCTGTTCGACCGTATGCGGGTATTCACGCTTCAGGGGCGTCGGTTCGACCAGAATCGCCCGCAGCCCGGCGGTCTTCGCCGCCTGGGAAACCTGCGCGAGGGCGTCGAGCGCATCGCGGTAACGTCGATCAGCGGTCTTCGGATCGCGAGCATCGGGGATGCTCATCCCTCCCAGCGGACCTCCAACTGCCGGAACTTCGAGTTCTGCGGCGATCTCGACGGCGTTGATCCACCACTGAAGCGCCGCCTTGCGTGCCGCGGAGTCCGGGTGCAGCAGCCCATTGTAGGTATAGCAGGCGAGACCGACCTGTGCACTGTGGATAGTGAGTCCGAAATCACGCACCGCCTGACGCACCTGCGCGGTCAGCGCACTGCGCGCCGACAGGGGCATAAACGGGTCAATCAGATCGAACGAGAACTGTACAAGATCGAGCTTAAGCTGTTCGCGCACGAAGCGCGCCCATTCCGAAGCGCCGGGCAGGCGCTTGACGGCAAAGCCCAGGTTGATTCCGAATTCCATCGGCAGCCCCTTACTTGACGGCTCCCATCGTCAAACCGCGCGCCAGATGGCGAGACACCAACGCCGCAAAGACGATGACCGGCAGCACGATCAGGGTGCCTGTCGCCATCATCGGTCCCCACAGGATGCCAAAACCAGTCTGGAAATTGGCAGCCTGCACCGGCGCGGTCTGCCCGCTGCTGCGGTTGAGGATGAGCGCAAAGAGGAGTTCGTTCCAGCTAAAGATGAAGCACAGGATAGACGACACCACTACACCAGGAATCGCCAGCGGCAGATTGATACGGAAGAAGGATTGCCATAAGTTGCAGCCATCGACCTTGGCTTGCTCATCGATCTCCTTCGGGATTGCGCGAAACTGATCCAGACACAACCAGACCACCAGTGGAATGTTGAAGGTTAGGTAGATCAGGATCAGGGCGGTGGGGGTGTTCAACAGTTTCAGGTCGCGGGCGATCAGAAAGAACGGCAGCGCCACGACGATGGGCGAAATAAAGCGATTGGAGATGAACCAGAACCACAGGTCGCGCTTGCCTCGAAATTCAAAACGCGCCAGCACGTACGCCGCTGGCGTCCCCAGGATCAGCGCCAGGACCGTCGTCCCGACCGCCACGACGATGCTGTTGCGCAGCCCTGTCGGCACCGCGCCAGCTTCATCGAACAGGACATCACGATAGTGGTCAAAGGTTGGCGTGAAGACCAGCTTTGGTGGCACTGCAAAGGTGTCGTTCTGCTCTTTCAACGAAGTCGTCACCATCCAGTAGAAGGGGAACAGCAGCACGATCAGCAGCACGATCAGCAGGACCAGCTGAAGGATGGACATCGGTCGCAGCCGACGGCTGCCTCGGAGGTGCATGCCGACCGGGGTTCGGATCGCCGTGTCTTGAGCCATCATTTGCTCCTCTCTAGCGCAGCGGATCAGGCTTCTTCGGGGGCGCGGTAGAAAAATCGGATGTACGAGCGCGCCAGGATGATGCACAGTACCAGGAGCAGGATGGCTTGCGCCGAGGCAACGCCCATGTCGAAAATGCGGAAGCCCATGCGCTGAACGTATAGGCTGATCAGCTCGGTCGAGACGCCAGGTCCGCCGCGCGTCAGCGTGAACGGCATATCAAAGAGCTTGAGGACGTCCGCCGTGCGGATGATCAGGAAGGCGGTGATGCCGGGCCACAGATACGGAAGCTGTACATGGCGGAAGACCAGCCAGGCACGCTTGGTGTCCAGTTGCGCCGCTTCCACCACTTCCGGGGGAACCGTCGTCAGGCTGGAGAGCATGACCAGGGCGGCAAACGGCGTCCACTGCCAGATGTCGGTGATGATGACCGCAGCCATTGCCATCGTCGGGTCGCCTAGCCAGTTGACCTGCTGCCCCAGCAGGTAGTTAATGAAGCCGAACTCGCGGTTGAACAGCAGCACACCAAGCAGCCCGACGACCGCCGGGGTCATGGCAATCGGCACGACGAGCAGAGTTTTCACGAGCCAGTTGAGGAAATGCCAGCGGCTGGTGTTGATCAGTTGGGCAATGCCGATCCCCAGCACCACCTGCACGATCAGCACGATCACCATCATGGTCAGAGTGCGACCAAGCGATCCCCAGAACAGATCATCGTTGACCACCGACAGGAAGTTGGTCAGCCCCCGAAATGTTCCATTTCCCTGCGGGCGATTCAGCATGAACCTTTGGAGACTCAGGCTCACTGCGAACAACAGCGGGTAAAGCCCGACCAGCAGCAGCGTGATCACCGACGGCGCGATCATCGCGACTGCCGACCAGTTGACATGGCGCAGACGACCGGATCGCGGTTGAGAACTGCTCGTGTTTGACGCCATCTTCATTCCCCAGGCGTGGTTATTCCAGGTTGGTGTGTCTAGCCCGCATCTCCTCAGGAGTCTGACCAGAAAGATCGCGCAGCATGATCGAGATCAGGTCGAAGAACACCAGCTGCACCGCCTCGAAGAGGCTCCCCATAGGCAGAACGCTGGTACGACCGCCAGTGTCGTCTGCCATCGTCTGAGCAGGCAGGTGGATCATGACATCCGCCTGGCGCGCCGCCAGCCCTGCCGGCTGAGCGGTGATGCACATCGTCCGAGCGCCATCGCGCCTGGCGACGCCCATCAGACCAAGGACGGTGGAAAACTCACCGGGTCCTGCGCTCACGATCAGCAGATCGCCCGACCCCAGATGGGGTGTTGTCATATCGCCGACGACGTGCGCATCGAATCCCAGGTGCATCAGCCGCATGCAGAGCGCCTTCATCATCAGCCCTTCCCGACCCACGCCGTAGGTGGCGATGCGCCGAGCGCTCATAATTTCGTTGCACATGAGGCGCGGAGTCTCTGCCGGTAACCTTTCAAATACGCTACCGATCTCGCTCAGCGCTTGTTTTGCCATCGCCTCAATATCTATTGGCTTATCCATATAAAGACACGCTTTCCCAAATCTGTGTGCGCCGCACTGCCCTGTCAGTTTGCAGGACAGCAATTTGAACGCAAACCGGCTGCCAGCGCCAGCGCTGTATACTCCCTGGATGGGGCAGAGTGCGACTCTGCCCCACCGTGCCATCAGATGACAACGCCTATTGCAGCATCGGCAGCGTACCATTGGTGTAGTCGGTCAGAATCTCCGCCATGCGCTCGTTGATCTGCGCAACAGCATCCTCGACCGAAATGCTCCCCAGCATCATCTCTGTGCCATACTGGGCGATCACGTCAGAAATCGCGGGCCATTCCGGGAAGCGCGGGCGGAAGACGGCATTGCCGTACTGCTCCCAGGACTCGGCGAGCGCCGCGTAATGCGGGAACTGCGCCAGCATCTCCGGGTCGCTGTAAACGCTGGTGCGTCCAGAGACGCCGCCACGCTGCGCATATTCCTCGGCAACTGCTTCGCTGGTGATCCACTGGATGAACAGCCATGCCGCCGCCTGCTTCTCCGGTGAAGTCGTAGCGTTCACCGCCAGCGAGAACCCGCCCAGCGCCGGCTTGCGTCCAGCCGGACCTGCCGGTTCAACGGTGATTCCCAGGCAGTCGGTGATCGTAGAGGTTTCCGGGTTCGACAGCGTGGCATAGAAGGCGCTCCACTCGGTAATCATCGCCACCTGTCCCTGCGCCAATGCCTGGACGGTCTCGTCATGATCGAAGGAGACGATGTCCGGCGGCATGTACGCCATGAGGTCCTGCCGGAACTGAAGCCCCGCCAGCGATTCTGCCGAAGACAGGTTGCTGGTGAAGTCGTCGTTGAGCAGCGAACCGCCGAAGGGCCAAATCACGCGCATGAAGCTATCAGCGCTCTGGGTCTCGCCGCGCTTCGATTGCAGCGCGAATGCGTACTTGCCATCCTGGGTCAGCGCGGGACCGTATGTCTCATACAGGTCCTGCCAGGTGTCGGGCGGAGCATCAAACCCGGCTTCTTCCAGCATGCAGCGATTGTAATAGAGCAAGCCGCTGTAGTTGTCGAATGGCAGACCGTAGACCACGCCATCCCACGTCCCGAAGGACTCCAGCAGGATTGGGAAAAAGCCTCCGAGGTTCAGATTGGGGTCGGCAAGCGCGGGATCGTTGTAGAAGGTCTCAAGTGGCACGATCCAGCCATTGGCAGCGAAATTGCCGATCCACACGACATCAACCAGCGTGACGTCAAACTGCGCCGTTCCGCCGGTGAAATCAAGGGTCTGCTTTTCCAGACTGTTCTCGTAAGGGGTGGTATCCCAGGTGACGGTGATCCCCGTTTCCGCCTCAAACTGATCGATCATCTGCTCCGCTGCGACGTAACCGGGACGTTCCAGAAAGAATGCCTTGATCTCCAACCCACGGTACGGAGCCGCAGCTTCCGCCAGGCTCCATTCCTGTGCGCCCGCCGGTCCGATGACCGTACCCAGAGCGAGCAGCCCGATAGTAACAACGACTAATGCCAATAAACGATTTTTGCGAAGATACATGCTACATCCTTTCGCTCTGAACATTCGTCGTGAACCGATGTTCACGCCTGAAGCATATCATACTTCTCAAGCGCTGGCAATCAGTTCGATCCTGACGGGCAGGGCAAACACACCCCAGCTTGCTGTCGGCTCATTGACGGCAGAACAACGCTCACGGGCGCATCGTGTTAGTGGCGATCCTCCAAGACGCTTGGCGAACCGCCCCTGCAACGGGATTTGATGTATTCACCCTATCTCGACGGGTGCAATTGAATTTGCCCCAACCTCTACGCGCTGGTCGCGGGGCCGCGCCGGCTTTGTGATGCGGAACACAATCACATGAGCAACTCATGAGAGTACACGGTGTTCCATACACGTTATACGGTATACGATGTTAAGTTCGTGGGAGTTTTAGAAAAAAAGACTTTGATGACCATTTATGGAACCTCAAAGGACACCAAATGCTCACCGACCGGGCACACGACTCGCAGCGCCTTAATCCCCTGCAAGAGAAAGCGCGCACTCTAGAAACCCAGGTTTATGCCGTTGTCAAAGAGGCGGTGCTGTCGTTGAAGCTGCCGCCTGGCGCGCTGCTCGTCGAAGACGAGCTTGCCGATCAGCTCGGGACCAGCAAGACGCCGGTGCGCAACGCGCTGGTCAAGCTGGAACAGGATGGGCTGGTGGTGCGCGTCCCCTACAAGGGGACCTACGTGAGCGAGGTCTCGCAGCAGGATGCCGAAGAAATCTTCGAGCTGCGCGGCGTCCTGGAAGGCTTGGCGGCGCGCTCCGCTGTCCCTTTCCTCACCGACAAAGAGCTGATTCAGGCGGAAGCGATTCTGATCGAAGCCGACGAGGTGCTGGCGCAGGGGAATCTCGTCAAAGCCTCGCTGCTGGGCGAAGATTTCCACAAGCTGGTCTACAGGCACGCCACCAATCAGCGGCTGCTGCTCTTCCTGAAGATGCTGGATGATCAGCTGCGCCGCCTGCGTTTGCTCTCCAACAGCGGGCTGGACCGCCTCAAGAAATCCGCCGTCGAACACCGGCGCATCCTCGAAGCGCTGCGCCTGCGCGATGAGAGCGCGGTCGAAGCTGCTTTCCGCGAACATCATCTCAGCGTCCTCAACGACCTCGTGCTGAACCTCGAGGGGATCGCCACCGAGGACAAGAAGACCCCATGAATGCCGCCGACGCTATCGTCGCCATGCTCAAAGCCTATCAGGTGCGCTTCATCTTTGGCATCCCTGGCGACACCTCGATCACCCTTTACGAATCGCTGCGCACCGCCGGCGACAGCTTAACCCATGTGCTGGCGCGCGACGAACGCGGCGCAGCCTTCATGGCGGATGTCTACGCCCGTCTGAGCGGCAAGCCGGGGTTCTGCGAAGCCCCCAGCGGCGCCGGCGCGACCTATCTCGTGCCCGGGCTGGCGGAAGCCAATTTCTCGTCGATCCCCGTCATCGGCTTCACCACCGACATCCCCCTGGAAGCGGAAGGACGCAACGTCCTCACCGAACTGGATCAGAACACCGTCTTCAAAGCCGTCACCAAGTGGAACACCACCCTGCGGCGCGCCAACAAAGTGCCGGAAGTGATGCGCAAAGCCTTCCGGGAAGCCACGACCGGACGCGCCGGCGCGGTGCAGATCACCCTGCCTGAAGATGTGCTGCATGAAGAATACACCGGAAGCGACTCCGCCCTGTTCGCCCAGGAGGAATGCAGCCGCTATCCGGCGCTCCGCACCATGCCGGACCCCGCCGCCGTCGAAGAAGCCGCTCGTCTGCTGCTGCGCGCCCGGCAGCCGGTCCTGGTGGCGGGCGGCGGCGCTGCTATCTCTGGAGCCTGGGCGGAAGTCACCGAACTGGCGGAACTGCTGCTCGTCCCCGTCGGCACGTCGATAAACGGACAGGGCAGCATCGACGAGGCGCACCCGCTGAGCATCGGCGTGGTTGGCGGCAACGGGGCGCGCCCCTATGCCAACGAAATCCTGATGCAGGCGGACCTGGTGCTGTACGTCGGCTGCAAGACGGATTCGGTCACCACCCAGAACTGGACGATGCCGCCCAACAATGGCAGAGTGACCATTCTGCACATCGACGTTGACCCGCTGGAGATCGGCAACACCTACCCGACGGCGGTCGGCATGGTCGGCGACGCCCGCCTGGCGCTGGCGGAACTGATCCGGGTATTGAAAACGCGCCTCCGCGCCGACGGCGACGAGCACGAGCGCGAATACTGGGCAGATTTCGCCGGTCTGCGTCAGCGCTGGTTCTCTTCCCAGGAGGAGGCGGCGCGTTCGGACTCCCGCCCGATCAAGCCGCAGCGCATCTTCAGCATCATGAGCCGCCTGCTGCCGCGCGAGAGCGTCATCGTCGCCGACCCCGGCACGGCGACGCCGTTCACGTCCGCTATGGTCCTTTCGCCCGCAGGACGCCACATCATCATCCCCCGCGCCTTCGGCGGGCTGGGCTACGCCATTCCCGGGGTCGTCGGGGCGAAGCTGGCGCGTCCGAACGCCCCGGTGATCGGGTTGGTCGGCGACGGCAGTTTCGGCATGGCGGCGGGAGACCTGGAGACCATTGCCCGCTTGGGGCTTCCGGTCGTGCTGGTCCAGTTCAGCAACGCCGAGTTCGGCTGGATCAAAACGCTTCAGCATCTCTACCAGGAGGAACGCTACTTCTCGGTCGATTTTTCGACCGATACCGACTACGCCGGCATCGCCCGAGGGTTCGGAATGCACGGGGTGCACGTGGAAAATCCGGGCGACTTCGAAGCCGTCTTCCAGGCGGCGCTGAAGAGTGACCGCCCTACGTTCATCAACGTCGTCAGCGAATCTGAGGTGACCGAGACGCCGCCCGTACACAAGTGGCAGCAAACGGTCGCAGCGCGGGGCATGCGCTCGTGAGACGCCGAGCCGCTTTGCGTTTCATCCGTCACATACGCCGAACAGGCTTCCCGATGTCTTTACTGGTGAACCGACAGGAGGGCACAGATCAAATTAACTCTCACAGCCTTATCACACGGGTTCTTGAAACGCGCACCATAAGGATCGAGACGATGAGAAAGCTTGCCATTCTGTTCAGTGTCATACTCGCGGGAGCGCTGCTCCTGACCGTATCGCCGCTCATGGCGCAAGACAGTTCCATCACCGTGGCGATTGGCGGGGACCCCACCACCCTCGACCCGCAAGCCGCCGACGACGGCAACGAACGGGCGGTCAACGACAACATCTACGAGACCCTGCTCACCCGCGATGCCTCTATGGCGCTCGTGCCGCTGCTGGCGGAAAGCTACGAGCAGCTCGACGACACCACCTGGCAGTTCACGCTGAAATCGGGTATCAGCTTCACCAACGGCGAGCCGATGAATGCCGAGGCGGTCGCCTTCAGCATCAACCGCAACATCGATCCTGAATTCAACTCCGAGCAGCTGTCGTTCTTCGAGACGATCACCGGCGCTTCCGTCGTCGATGAACTGACCGTCAGCCTCACGACCAACGGACCCGACCCGATCCTGCCGGCGCGCATGTACTGGCTGAAGATCGTCCCGCCGGTCGCCGCGCAGGCGGAAGGCTTCGCTGAAAATCCGGTCGGGACGGGTCCCTACAAGTTCGTCTCGTGGGCGCGCGGTCAGCAGATCGAACTGGAAGCCAACGCCGAGTACTGGGGCGGCGCGCCGTCGATCAGCCGTGTGGTCATCCGCCCGATTCCCGAAGAATCGACTCGCCTGGCAGCCCTGCAGGCGGGCGAGGTCGATTTCGTCCGCGACTTGATCCCTGAGCAGATCGATCAGGCTCCGGTCGTCAAGCACATCCCCGGCTTGGAATTCCCGATCGTCCGCATCAACAACAAAGATGGCATCCTCGCCGACGTGCGCATCCGCCAGGCGATCAACTACGCGGTCGATAAAGAAGCCATCGCCGAAGCCCTCTACGCCGGCTACGCCGTCGTCGCCCAGGGGCAGGTCCTCAACTCGTCGCACTTCGGCTTCAACCCCGACGTTCAGGCGTATCCGTATGATCCCGATATGGCGCGCCAGCTCCTCGCCGAAGCCGGCTACAACGGCGAACCGATCCAGTTCGTGGGCGAAGCCGGTCGCTGGCTGAAGGATCGCGAGCTGATCGAAGTCGTGGCGGCGATGCTGACCGACGCGGGCTTTACCGTCGACGTGCAGATTCTCGAATGGTCGAATTATCTCGACCTGCTCTTCGCTCAGGAAAACCAGCCCGCGATGATCTTCGTCGCCCACGACAACACGCTGTTCGACGCCGACCGCACCTTCTCCGGCTACTACTCGTGCGAAGGGCGCGTTTCGTCCTACTGCAACGAAGAGGTGACACAGCTGATCAACGACGGACGAACCGAAACCGACGGCGCAGTCCGTGAAGGCATGTATCACAGCGTGGTCGAGCTGAGCCGCGAAGATGGCGCCTTCCTGTTCCTGGTCAACCTGGAGAACATCTACGGGTTGAGCGAACGCTTGGAATGGGAACCGCGCCAGGATGGCAAGATCCTCTTCGCCCAGATGACTCTCAAGTAAGCAGAAGTAAGCCGGAAAAAAGACCTTGAGCGCGTACCTTGCACGCAGGCTGTTCTACTCCATAGCGGTTGTCGTCGGCGTTTCCGTCGCCGTGTTCCTGATCACCCATCAACTGGGCGATCCGGTGCGGATGCTGCTGCCTCTGGAAGCTTCCGAGGAGCAGTATCAGGCGGCGCGGCAGCAGCTTGGCTTCAATGACCCGATCCTCGTGCAGTTTGCGCGCTTCTCGGTGGATGCAGTGCGGGGGGACTTCGGAGACTCCCTCTGGATGGATGCCCCCGCACTGCCCCTGGTGCTGGAACGACTCCCTGCCACGTTCCTGCTGGCAGGCACGTCGATCATCATCGCCCTGGTCCTGGCGGTCCCGCTCGGCATCATCGCCGCGCTCAAACCGCGCTCCCTGCTGGATCACGTCGCCTCGCTCACCGCCCTGCTGGGCTTGAGCATCGCCGACTTCTGGCTGGGCTTGATGCTCATCTTCATCTTCCCCGTTTCGCTGGGGTTGTTCTACACCTCTGGGTATGGAACCTGGGAACATCTGGTGCTGCCGGCGGTGACGCTGGCAGCACGCCCGCTGGGAAGGATCAGCCAGATCGTCCGTTCCAGCGTCCTGGATGAACTGGATAAGAATTACGTGACCGCCGCCCGTGCGCGTGGTCTTTCTGAACAGGCGACCCTGCTCGGTCACGCGCTGCGCAACGCCGCCATCCCCATCGTCACGCTGACAGGCTTCGAGCTGACCCGTCTGCTGGCGGGATTCACGGTGGTAGTCGAGGCAGTGTTCGGATGGCCCGGGGTGGGCTTGCTGGCGGTGGACGCCATCGAGCGTCAGGACCTCCCGCTGCTGCAAGCTGACGTCTTCGTGGTGGCGATGATCGTCGTCGTCATCAACCTGCTCATCGACCTGCTCTACGGCGCTCTGGATCCGCGCATTCGCTATTAGACCCCAGGGAGGTGCGTCATCATGGAGGAAAGCCTTGCCCCCTCCGTCATCATCGAGCCGCACACGGTGGACACCAGCGAAGCCGTAACCGAACTGCGTCACCCGTTCCTGCGCAGTCTGAAGGAACTGGCGCTCGACCTGCTGCACGACTGGGTCGCCATGATCGGCTTGATCGGGCTGGTCGTCCTGCTGGTGATGGCGGTGACTGCCCCTCACATTTCGCCTTATGATCCGGCAAAGCAAAGCCTGCGCGACCGCTTCGTTCCGCCGTCGTGGATGGAAGGCGGGTCGCCGGAACACTTCCTGGGCACAGACTCGCTGGGGCGCGACCTGTTCAGCCGGCTGATCTTCGGGGCGCGCGTCTCGCTGACCATCGGCTTCATCACGCTGGCGGTGACCGCCACCTTCGGCACTTTCATCGGAGTCATCTCCGGCTACTACGGAGGGACCCTCGATGAGATTCTCATGCGCTGGGTCGATATTCAGACGGCTTTTCCCGGTCTGCTGGTCGCCATCACGATCATCGCCATGATCGGTCCCAGCGTCGAAAACTTGATCCTGGTGCTGGCGATCAACGGCTGGCTGATCTTCGCTCGCATCGCGCGCGGCATGACGCTGTCGCTGCGCGAACAGGTCTTCGTGCGCGCCGCCAGGGTCGCAGGCTGCCGTGACCGGCGTATCATCATCGTGCACATCCTGCCCAATCTGATCTCTCCCCTGCTCACCATCAGCGTCATGGAGCTTGCCCGGTTCATCCTGGCAGAGGCGGCGCTCAGCTACCTCGGCTTGGGAATCCAGCCGCCGGACTCCTCGTGGGGACTGATCCTGGCGCAGGGGCGGGACTATCTCGTCAACGCCTGGTGGGTGGTCACTTTTCCGGGCGTGGTCATCGCCATGACCGTGCTGTTCATCAACATGGTCGCCGGCTGGCTGCGTTCGGTTTCCGACCCACACCAGCGCTTCAAGCTTCGCAACAGTTAAAGGACGGCGTGATGATCAAACGCATCCTGGTGCCGCTGGACGGCTCCGAACTCTCTGAACGAGCGGTCCCCTGGGCGTGCGAGATCGCCAGGGGCGTCGGCGCGTGCATCGTCCTGCTGGGCGTCGTGCCGCCGCCTTCCGGACGCTGGGGCGGGCTGTTCCGCAGCGTCACGGAATTCACCCCGGAACTGCCGGAAAGCGAGAACGATCTGGATCGCAGCCTGCATCCGGTCTCCAAAGACAGTCAGATGGCGAGCCTGGAATCGGAGGTCATGCGCAAACTGCTGCCCGTCGCCGATACCCTCCGCGAGCAGAACGTCGAAGCGACGGTCGTGGTCGGTTTCGGTCATCCCGTCGATGGCATCCTGGACCACATCATCAACGACAGCATCGACCTGGTGGTGATGAGCACGCATGGGCATCACGGGCTGCATCCCTACGCCTATGGCAGTACTTCGGACCGCGTCGCCCGGCATTCCCCCGTCCCGGTGATGCTGGTGCGCCCGCAGGAAGTCACCCACATGCTGCCGCTGCCACGCATTCTGGGAGGAACCTGAGATGGGCGAACCGCTGCTGCGCGTAGAGGGACTGCGCACCATCTTCCAGACCAGCAAGCAGGTGGTGACCGCCGTCAGCGGCATCAGCTACTCGGTGGACGCCGGCGAGACGGTCGGCATCGTGGGCGAAAGCGGCTCCGGCAAGAGCGTCTCGATGCTGGCGGTGATGCGCCTCGTGCCGTCGCCGGCGGGCAGGATCACCGAAGGCAGAATCTGGTTTCAGGGCAGGAATCTGCTGGACCTGAATCCCGCCGAGATGCGCGCCGTGCGCGGCAAAGACATCGCCATGATCTTCCAGGACCCGATGACCTCGCTCAACCCGGTGCTGAGCATCGGTAAGCACCTGGTTGAGCCGCTCAAGCTCCATCTGGGGCTGACCACCACTCAGGCAAAGACGCGCGCCGTCGAGCTGCTCCAGATGGTCGGCATCCCCGATGCCGCCAACCGCCTGAACGATTATCCGCATCAGTTCTCCGGCGGCATGCGCCAGCGCGTCATGATCGCCCTGGGGCTGTCCTGCAACCCCAAGCTGCTGATCGCCGACGAGCCGACGACCGCCCTGGACGTGACGATTCAGGCGCAGATCATCGACCTGGTCAAGCGGCTGCGGCGCGAATTCGGCATGTCGGTGATCTGGATCACCCACGATCTGGGCATCGTGGCGGGTCTGGTGGACCGCGTCATCGTCATGTACGCCAGCCACGTCGTAGAGACCGCCAGCGTCGATGACCTCTACGAAGACCCGCGCCATCCCTACACCCTGGGCTTGCTCAGCGCCATTCCCCGGCTGGATGCTGCCGAGCGCACCCGGCTGACGCCCATCCCAGGCAAACCGCCAGACCTGTCGAATCCGCCCAAGGGCTGCCCCTTCGCGCCGCGCTGCGGCTTCAGCACCGCCGACTGCCTCAGCGAAAAGCCGACGCTGCGCGAGGTCGCGCCGGGGCATTTCAGCATGTGCCATCTGGAATTGAGCAAGCAGGCGTTCATCAGCCTGCGCGAGGTGCGCGTCAATGCCTGATTCGAACCAGCCACTCCTCGCAGTGGAAGACCTGAAGGTCCACTTTCGCATCTCCAAAGGCTTCCTGTTTGGCAAGAAGGTCGGCGCTGTGCGGGCGGTGGACGGCGTTTCGTTCGCCGTCGAGCGCGGCGAGACCCTCGGCTTGGTCGGCGAAAGCGGCTGCGGAAAGTCGACGACCGGGCTGGGCATCATTCAAATGCCGCGCCCGACCTCCGGCAAGGTGCTGTTCGACGGCGTGGACCTGACGCAGATCGACAGCGAGACGCTGCGCCGCACCCGCCGTCATCTGCAAATGGTCTTTCAGGACCCCTATGCCTCGCTGAACCCGCGCCTGACGGTCGAGAAGATCATCGCCGAGCCGATGGTCGTCCACGACCTGGAACAGGGTTCGGCAGTCCGCGAGCGGGTGCGCGAACTGCTGCACCTGGTCGGGCTTGATCCGCGCGTCATCACCCGCTACCCGCACGAGTTTTCCGGCGGACAGCGGCAGCGCATCGGCATCGCCCGCGCTCTCGCCGCCAACCCGTCGTTCATCATCTGCGACGAGCCGATCTCGGCGCTGGATGTCTCCATCCAGGCGCAGATCATCAACCTGCTCAAGGACCTGCAGGAGCAGTTCAACCTGACCTACCTGTTCATCGCCCACGATCTCGCCGTCGTGCGTCACTTCAGCGACCGCATCGCCGTCATGTACCTGGGCAGGATCGTCGAACTGGCGAATCGAAGCGATCTGTACGACACCCCGAAGCATCCCTATACCAGGGCGCTGCTCTCCGCCGTGCCGCTGCCTGATCCCAAGCGGGAGCGCCAGCGGGAGCGCATCATCCTGAAGGGGGAGGTCCCCAGCCCGATTCGCCCGCCCAAAGGCTGTCACTTCAACACCCGCTGCCCGCTCGCCAAGACAATTTGTTTCGAAGAAGCGCCGGAGATACGTGACTTTTCCGGGCATCAGGTCGCCTGTCATCTGGTTCAATGAGAGGTAGTCGTGGAGACCGTTTCCGCCGAAGTGCATAAGCGGCGCTGGCTGATCATCGGCATCATCCTGATCGGCTCATGGGTGGGTACGCTGGGCAACAGCATGCTGCCGGTCGCCCTGCCGACCATCGTCCAGGATTTCGATGTCAGCCTCGATCTCGGCGTGTGGGTGATTTCGATCTACACCCTGCTGATCGCCGTGCTCATGCCGATCTACGGCTGGCTCAGCGACCGCTACGGCTACCGCCGCCTGTACGTGATCACGCTGGTCGGGCTGGGCGTCAGCTTCGGGCTGGCGGCGCTGGCGACCTCCTT
This sequence comes from Anaerolineae bacterium, assembly GCA_016789005.1. Lineage (GTDB taxonomy): Bacteria > Chloroflexota > Anaerolineae > Aggregatilineales > Phototrophicaceae > Flexifilum. The sequence continues at coordinate 11,650 of JAEURA010000164.1, read as the reverse complement.
CTGGGGGTTGATCGGCACGCGCGCCCTGCAGGCGCTCTTCAACGCCGCCACCCTGCCCGCCGTGATGGGCATCATCAGCATGATCTTCCCCAAACATGAGCGCGGGGTGGCGATGGGGGCATGGGCGACCGTCAACGGGGCGGCACACGGCTTCGGACCGGTCATCAGCGGCGCGCTGGTAGAGAACTTCGGCTGGCAGTCGATCTTCGTGATGAACGCCGCCGTCACCCTTGCCGGCGCATTCCTGGTCTTCCTGGTCATCCCTGCCGACCACAAAGAGACCCGCCGCCCCTTTGACTTCGCCGGCGCTTTCACCCTGACCGCCGCCATGCTGGTGCTGATGTTCGTCCTGTCGCGCGGCGAATATCTGGGCTGGGGATCACCCCTGACCATCGGGCTGTGGGTCGGCGTGGTCACCCTGCTCAGCCTGTTCATCTTCACCGAGCGGCGCGTCGCCCAGCCGTTCATCGAGCTGTCGCTGTTCCGCAATGCGCGCTACGTGTCCATTGTCGCCGTCTCCAGCGCGCAGTTCTTCTGCCTGATGGGGCTGCCGGTGCTGCTGTCGATCTTCCTGATCGAGGTGCACCACTATGGCAGCGGCGTCGCCGGGCTGCTGATCGCCCCGCTGGCGTCTACCCTGGCGATCTCGTCGCCCTTCGGCGGGCGTTTCGCCGACCGCGTCGGCTTCCGACTGTCCATCCTGATCGGCATGGCGATGGTCGCCGTCGCCGCCTTCACCATGCTATTCTGGTCGGCGGAGGTCTCTCCCTGGGTGATCGTCCCCACGCTGATCCTGGCGGGAATCGGCATGGGTCTCACCCAATCACAGGCAGCAACGGGCGTGACGTTCGTGACGCGCAAGAGCGAACTGGGAATCGCCCTGGGCGTGTTCAACATGTTCCGCTTCATCAGCGGCACATTCAGCGCCACCACCTTCGGCATCCTTCTGGAGCAAGCCGGAGGCAGCAGCAGCGCATCGCTTTCCGCAATCCATCTCGGATTTGGCGTCGTCGTGGCGGCAGCCTGTATCGCCGTGATCCTGGCGGCATCGTCGGCGCACATACGAATCAGTGAACCCGGTATCCCCTAGAGTTTGGCGAGGATAAACAGATCATGAAGGTGCAAACGTCGTTCATCATCAAAGAATATCTCCGCCCGGAAATGCTGCCCTCCACCTGGTGCGGCGGGTGCGGACTGGGCATCATCATGGGGGCAATCGCTCAGGCGGTGCACTTCAAAGGGCTGGACAAGGACAACGTGGCGATGGTCTCCGGCATCGGCTGCACCGGGCGCATGTCGGGCTATATGGATTTCAACACCATCCACACCACGCATGGACGCGCTCCGGCGTTCGCCACCGGCTTGAAGATGGCGCGCCCCGAAATGACCGTCCTCACCGTCATGGGCGACGGCGACGCCATGTCCATCGGCGGCAACCACCTCATCCACGCCATGCGCCGCAACATTGGCATGGTGGCGATTGTCGTCAACAACAGCGTCTACGGCTTGACCGGCGGGCAGACCTCGCCGACCACGCCGATTGGCGGGCACACCACCACCGCGCAGTCGGGGTCTTTCGAGCGCCCGATGAACCTGGAAGCCCTGGCGCGCACCGCCGGCGCGGCATTCTACGCGCGGGCGACCGTCAATCACACCGCCGCGCTCACCAAACTGATCGAACGCGCCCTCGACGTATCCGGTTTCGCCCTGGTGGAGATCATCAGCAACTGCCATGTGCTGTTCGGCAAGATGAACCAGATGGCGGAAGCCTCCAAGATGATCGCGGCGATGGACGAGGACACTCAGCGCACCAACCCCACACTGCTGCGGCGCGCTGACCTGCCGATCCGCCTGACCTCGCCCGAATCACCCTCCGCGCCGGTTCACGAACTGACCGAAATGGAAGATGTCGAGGACGAGTCGCGCACCTGGCGCGGAGTGATGTTCGAGCGCAAGGGGTCGGTGGACCTGAGCAAGCGGTACTACGACATGCTGGGCAAGATACACGCGCAGCAGCGCGCTGCCGAGGAGGCGAACTGATGGCACAGGTGACGCCGGGCATCTATGAAGTCCAGGTAGACAAGAACTACTGCAAAGCCTGCGGGCTGTGCGTCGCCTGGTGTCCGCAGGACGTGCTGGCAGACGACGATGAGGGTTATCCCTTCGCCCCGCACCTGGAGAAGTGCATCAACTGCAAGCTGTGCGAACGGCACTGCCCCGATTTCGCCATCGAAATCATCGCGCCGAGCGAGGTCCTTGTGATCGAAGATATTCTGGCTGAAGGAGCCTGATCGATGCCCACACCCGCTTTCATGCATGGAAACCAGGCGGTCGCCGAAGGGGCGATTGCCGCCGGCTGCCGCTTCTACGCCGGCTACCCGATCACGCCGTCCAGCGAGATCGCCGAAATCCTGTCGGAACGGCTGCCCCAGGTCGGCGGCGTCTTCATCCAGATGGAAGACGAGATCGCCAGCATGGCGGCAATCGTCGGCGCGTCGCTGGGCGGCATGAAGACGGCGACCGCCACCAGCGGACCCGGCTTCTCGCTGATGCAGGAGAATCTGGGCTTCGCCGTCATCTCGGAAATCCCCTGTGTGATCATCAACGTCCAGCGCGTCGGACCCAGCACCGGGCTGCCAACGCGCGCCGCCCAGGGTGATGTCATGCAGGCGCGCTGGGGCACACACGGCGACCACCCGATCATCGTCCTCAGCCCCAGTTCGGTGCAGGAGTGCTTTGACCTGACGGTGCGCGCCTTCAACCTGGCGGAGCGCTTCCGCACGCCCGTTGTGCTGCTCTCCGACGCCATCGTCTCGACGCTGCGGGAAAAACTGGTCATCCCCGACGCCGCAGACATCGCCATCATCAACCGCACGCAGCCGAACGTCGCGCCGGACGATTACAAGCCGTACGAGTTCCTGCAGGGCGATGTCGCCCCGCTGCCCAAGTTCGGCGACGGCTACCGCTTCCACGTCACCGGGCTGGTGCACACCGAGCTGGGCTACCCGACCGAAGACGCCGAGATCATCAGCCGGTGGTGGGAGCACATGAGCAGCAAGATCGAAGATAACCTGGACGCTATCCTTGACTGGGAAGAAATCGCGCTGGACGATGCCGAAGTGGCGCTGGTCGCCTATGGCGGCACGGCGCGTTCGGCGCTGCACGCCGTCTCGCTGGCGCGCGAACAGGGCATCAAGCTGGGCATGATCAAAATTCGCACCATCTGGCCCTTCCCGGAACAGGCGATCCGCGATCTCGCCGGGCGCGTCGGGACCATCATCGTGCCGGAACTGAACTTCGGGCAGATTCGCCTGGAGGTCGAACGCATCGTCGCCGGGCGCGCCGCCGTGCGGGGCATCAACCGCGCCGACGGCATTCAGATTTCGCCCGAACATATCCTGGATGTGGTGCGCGGCTTGGAGCGCGTGCCATGACGCTGAGCGCGGGACTCTCCTACGCCAGCACGTGGGAAGCGATCATGGACATCGTCGCCCGCGTCACGGCGCTGCGCGGCGACGCGCCGCAGCCTGTCGTCCTGTCCAGCCTGCCCGAACTGCCGCCGCAGGAATTGGGCGGCAGGACGATCTCAGTGGTGCAGGGACCGCCGGGGCGCAATATCTCACTGGCGATCGGCTTGAAGGCGGCGCTGCCCAACGTGCCGCTGCTGCTGGTGATGAACGCCGACGGCATCACGCTCGGAACCAATCACCTGATTCACGCGGCGCGGCGCAATATCGGCATGACCGTCCTGCTGCTGCGTTCTGATGTCACTCAGCAAGCCGACCAGCATCTCGACCGGATGCGCTGGGAGGTGCTCGGCTTCCAGGGCGCGCTGGAGACGACCGCCACGCCGCTGGAATGGGCGATGGCGCTGCAAGCCGCGCTGGTCGGTCGCGGCACGCTGGAACAGCCGGACGATCTGGCGGCGCTGATCTCGCAGGCGTTCGACACTCCCGGCTTCTCGCTGATCGGCGTGACCTACGCCTCGCACCTGGAGATGGGCGTGCTGAGCCGCACCGACTATCCCGAATTCTTCGACTCCTACCGGCGCTGGTCGGCATCGTTCCGAAATCTGAGCGACACTGCGCCGAAGGGCGTAGGCGTGACGGTCACGCCGAAGACCGACATCCGCCGCTATGAAGTGCGCATCGTCGGCTTGGGTGGGCACGGGGTCAAAGTGGCGGGCACGGTCCTGAGCGAGGCGGCGGGCATCGGCGAGGGCTTGTGGGCGACGCAGCGCGGCGAATACGGATCGGCGACGCGCGGCGGCTTGAGCATGGTCGATGTGGTGTTCGGCTGCGAGCGGGTGTCGTATCCCGGCGCAGACCAGCCCGATCTGCTGGTTGCCCTCAGCCAGAACGCCATCAAGCTGTATGGGCACACCGTCAAGCCCGGCGGCTATCTGGTGGCAGACCCGGACCAGGTGGATATCCTGCCGGAAGGCGCGCTGCCGGTCCCCATCGTGCGCATCGCCCGCGAGATCACCGACAACCCGATCACCGCCGGGGTGGTGTCGCTGGGCTGCGTGGCGGCGCTTTCGGGGATGGTGTCCCTGGAGACGATCAAGGAGGCAGTCGTCAAGAAAGTCCCGTTCAAGGTGCGCGAGAAAAATATCGCCGCGCTGGAAGCGGGCTATCAGGCGACCCGGCAGGTGATGTGAACCGCGCCAGGTCGTTGGGACATGGCATGCCATGTCCGATAAGGTGATCGGATCGAGGAAGAGTGCAGGAGTAGGTTCATTATGAAAAATCGCGTTGTGGTCGTGGGGGGTGGTTGGGCGGGATGTTCGGCTGCCATGACCGCAAAGCTGGCAGGCGCGGACGAGGTCATCGTGCTGGAGCGCACCGATGGTCTGCTGGGCACCGGCTTGGTGGGCGGCATCATGCGCAACAACGGGCGCTACACCGCCGCCGAAGAGATGATCGCGATGGGCGGCGGGCAGCTGTTCCAGGTGGCAGACAGCACCGCCCGCCACAGTAATTTCGAGTTCCCTGGGCACAAGCACGCCACCCTCTACGATGTCGCCAAGATCGAGCCGGCGGTGCGCCGCTGCCTGCTGGAACACGGCATCGAGGTCTGGCTGTTCAGCCGCGTCACCGAGATCACCCGCCAGAACGGGTCGATTGACGCCGTGCGCCTGGAAAACGGCATCGTCATCCATGCCGACATGTTCGTCGACGCGACGGGCACGGTCGGCTCGCAGAATTACTGCACCGAACACGGCAACGGCTGCGTTATGTGCATCGTCCGCTGCCCCACCTTCGGACCGCGCGTCAGCCTGACCGGGCTGGCGGGCATCCCGGAAAAGGCGGGCAGGAAGAAGGACGGCAGCATCGGGGCGATGAGCGGCTCCTGCAAGCTGAACAAGGACACCATCGCACCGCACATTCGCGAGCAGCTCGAAGAGACCGGCTTGGCGATCATCCCCATCCCCGAACACCTGGTCAACGAGAAGAAGCTGGGGACCAAAGCCTGCCAGCAGTACGCCCTCAAAGAGTACGCCGATAACGTCATCCTGCTGGATACCGGGCAGGTCAAGCTGATGACCTCCTACATGCCGCTGCACGAGCTGCGGCAGATTCCCGGCTTGGAAGATGTGCGCTACGAGGACCCCTATTCGGGCACGATCGGCAATTCGATGCGCTATTCCGCCCTTTCACCGCGCGACGATCAGATGCGCGTGATCGGCGATGTCGATAACCTGTTCTGCGGCGGCGAAAAAGCCGGTCTGCTGGTCGGGCACACCGAGGCGATGGTGACGGGCGCGCTGGGCGGGCACAACGCGGTGCGGGCAATCGCCGGCAGGGAACTGCTTCAGATTCCCGACAGCCTGAGCGTCGGCGACGCCATCACCCACGTGCGCGAAGCCATGCAGACCGACGAAGGCATGACCGAGAAATACACCTTCTCCGGCTCGATCTACTTCAAGCGCATGAAGGAACGCGGCTTGTATACCACCGATCACGACGTGATCGCCCAGCGTGTGGCAGAGGCGGGTCTGACCAACATCTACTCGCAGAGGGTGCTGTAATCATGTCCTACATGATTACCTCGGAATGCATCAACTGCAGCGCCTGCGAGATGGAATGCCCGGTGCGCGCCATCACGGCGGGTCCGAGCCAGTACGTCATCAACCCGAACGTGTGCATCGAGTGCCAGGGCTACTACCCGGAGGCGCGCTGCAAATGGGCGTGCCCGGTGGATGCCTGCGTGCCGGAGCGCAGCGCCTATCAGTTCCGCAACGCCAGCCTGACCAATCGGGGCGCGCCGCCGGTCGTGCTGACGGCGAACAACCCTACGGGCGTCAAGCGGATGCCGATCGAGGTTACCAGCGAATAGACCGCAGGGGGCAGCGCAAAGCTGCCCCTTTTCACACGAGGACCGATGCTATGGCAGAGTCGCCCCACGACGAGGAAGCCCTGCGCCAGCGCCTTGAGCTGCTGCTGAAGAAGGAAGAGATCGTCAGCAACAAGGAAACGCGGGCGGAAATTCGTTATGAGATCGCCCAAATTCAATGGCAGCTTGGTATCATTACGGACAACGAATTCAAGCAGGCTGAACAGTTCTTTGAATCGTTCAACAATGAATTAGGGCAGTGACCCCACAGGCAAGCGAGAACAACGTGACGAAAGCACTTCTCAAAAAACTCGGTATCCGAGCCAACAATCCAGGGACGGCGGCAGGATCGCAGTGGTTGGAAAGCAAAGGGGCGAAGCTCACCTCTTACAACCCGACCACCGGCGAGCCGATCGCCAAGGTCGTGCAGACCAGCGAACCCGCGTATCATCAGGTGGTCGAAAGAGCCACCCAGGCATTCCAGACCTGGCGCATGACGCCCGCCCCCCGGCGCGGCGAGCTGATCCGCCAGTTGGGCGAAGCCCTGCGCGAGCTGAAAGAACCGCTCGGCGAGCTGGTCACGCTCGAAATGGGCAAGATCAAAGCCGAGGGCATGGGCGAAGTTCAGGAGATGATCGACATCTGCGATTTCGCCGTCGGGCTGTCGCGCCAGCTTTACGGGCTGACCATGCATTCCGAACGCCCCGGTCATCGCATGTATGAGCAGTGGCATCCGCTGGGACCGATCGGCATCATCACGGCGTTCAACTTTCCGGTCGCGGTCTGGTCGTGGAACGCGGCGCTGGCGGCGATCTGCGGCGATACGATGATCTGGAAGCCGTCTGAACTCACTCCGCTGTCCGCCATCGCCGTGCAGCGCATCGCCAACCAGATCAGCGCCGATTTCGGCGTCGATGGCGTCTTCAACCTGGTGGTCGGCGGCGGCACTATCGGTCAGCTGATGACGCAGGATCACCGCCTGCCGCTGATCAGCTTCACCGGCTCGATTCGCACCGGGCGCAAGGTGGCGGAAGCGGTGGCGCACCGTCTGGGACGCAGCATCCTGGAACTGGGCGGCAACAACGGCATCATCGTCACCGAAGACGCCAATCTCGATCTCGCCGTCCGCGCCATCCTCTTCGGGTCGGTCGGCACTGCCGGGCAGCGCTGCACCACCTCGCGCCGCATCATCGCCCACCAGAGCATCATCGATGCGCTGACGGACCGGCTGGTCAAGGCGTACCAGCACGTCCCGGTCGGCGACCCGCTGGCGGCGGGCACGCTGCTCGGACCACTGATCAACGAGCAGGCAGTCAGTAACATGATGGGCGCGGTCGAACGAGCGAAGACCGAGGGCGGGCAGGTCCTGTGCGGCGGCAGTCGTCTGCCACTGCACGGAGCCAATTTCGTTGAACCGACGATCATCCGCATGCCCAGACAGACGCCGCTGGTCTGTGAAGAGACCTTCGCCCCCATCCTGTACGTCATGGCGTACGAAACCGTCGAAGAAGCCATCGCCCTCCATAACGGCGTGCCGCAGGGCTTGTCGAGCGCCATCTTCACCACCAACCTGATCACCGCCGAGCGCTTCCTTTCACATGAAGGGTCGGACTGCGGCATCGCCAACGTCAACATCGGCACCAGCGGCGCGGAGATCGGCGGCGCATTCGGCGGCGAAAAAGAGACGGGTGGGGGGCGCGAATCGGGTTCCGACGCCTGGAAGGGGTACATGCGGCGTCAGACCAACACGATTAACTGGTCTGCCCAGCTGCCTCTGGCGCAGGGCATCCAGTTCGGCGGCTGACGATGCGCGCCAAGCAAATCATCCACACCTGGGACTATCATCACGGTCAGGCGACGCGAGTCGTGGTCGGCGGTCTGCCCCCCCTGCGGGGGGCGACCATGCTGGAAAAGCAGGCGTATTTCGCCGCCCACTGCGATCACGTGCGCAGCAGCCTGATGCAGGAGCCGCGCGGTCACCGCAACATGCTGGGCGCGGTGCTGACCGACCCGGCGACGCCCGACGGCGACATCGGCATGATCTTCCTGCACCCGCGCGGCTTCTTCGAGATGTGCGGCGACAGCACTTTCAGTTCCGTCGCCTGCCTGATCGACGCCGGCATCATTTCGGCTGACGACCCCGACGGCGAACTGAGCCTCAAGGTCGATACCGTCGCCGGGCGGCTGAACGTCCACGTGCAGATGGCGGGCGGCGAGCCGGTCGGCATCACCTTCAACAACGTGCCCTCTTACGCCCTGGGCGCGCAGACTTTGCGTGTCGAGGGCTTCGGCGAAGTCGAGGCGCTGCTCGGCTACGGCGGGCTGACTTACGCCTATGTCGAAGCGGGGCAGGTCGGCATTCCGTCGCTGCGCGAGGTCGATCACAGCCGACTGCTGGAGGTTGGTGGGCAGGTGTTGAGCGACGCCAGAGCGCAGATTCACCTGCCGGCGTACGTCGGACCTGACCGCATCGGCGACGCGCGCCCGGTGGACCTGATCACGCTGTGGGAACCGCTCCACGCCGACGACGTGAAAGGGGCGAGGGTCGCCAATTTCTATGCGCCGCAGACCTGCGGTCGCACGCCGTCTGGCACGGGCTTGGCGGCGCGCGCCGCGATTGAAGTCGCCGCCGGTCGGCTCAAAACCGGCGAAACTTTCGTCCACGAAAGCCCGCTGGGGCTGCGTTTCCTCGCCCGCCCTGTCGAGACCGGCATCCCTCGCCCCGGCGACGGCGCGCGTGGGGTGATTCCGGCGCTGACCGCCCGCTCCTTCCTGATGGGCACGGCGCAGTGGGTGCTGCACCCAGACGATCCCTTCCAGGCGGGTTTTATCTTCTAACCGAGCGATCATCATGGACTTAGGACTCAAAGACAGAGTAGTACTGGTGGCAGGAGCCAGCCGAGGCTTGGGCGCTGCCACCGCCCGTCAGTTCGCCCGCGAAGGGGCGAAGGTCGTCATGGCAGCCCGCAACCGCGAGGCGCTGGTGCGGCTGCAAGAGGACATCTACCGCGAGACGGGGAGCCAGTCGATGATGGTGCTGCCCACCGACCTGACCCAGGGGGATCAGGTCGAGACGCTCATCCACCACGCGACGGCGCGCTTCGGCGGGCTGGACATCCTGGTCACCAACTGCGGCGGTCCGGCGACCGGGCACTTCGTCGATCTGAGCATGGCGCAGTGGCAGCACGCCGCCGACACGGTGCTGTTCAGCGTGGTCCGGCTGATCCAGACGGCGCTGCCCCACCTGCGCAAGTCGCCCGTCGCGTCGATCCTGACCTTCAGCTCCAATTCCGCCCGCCAGCCCGTCGAAAACATGATGCTGGCGAATTCGCTGCGGCTGGCGGTGGTCGGCTTGACCAAGACGCTGGCGCTGGAACTGGGCGGCGAAGGGATTCGCGTCAACAGCATCCTGCCCGCCTGGACGCAGACCGAGCGGGTGACGGAGATTCTGACGGCGCGCGCCGCAAAGAAGGGCAGCACCCTGGCAGACGAGATCGCCCATCAGGCGGAAGAGACCAGCCTGGGGCGGCTCGGCACGCCTGAGGAATTCGCCCGCGCGGCGGTCTTTCTGGCATCTCCCGCCGTCCCCTTCATGACCGGGGTTATGCTCGGTTTCGACGGCGGCATTTACAAAGCAACGCTATGAAGCGAAAGAGTAACGGTTAATGGACTTCAATCTCACGCAAGAACACAGCATGATCCGGGACATGGTCTACGCCTTCACCCGCAGAGAGGTGATGCCGATCATCCGAGACTACGACCGGAGCCACACCTTCCCCAAGCACCTGCTGCCCAAGATGGCGGAACAGGGTTTCCTGGGGGTCTGCCTGCCGGTGCGCTATGACGGCGCAGGCATGGATTTCATCTCGCTGGGGCTGGTCGCCGAAGGGCTGGAATATGGCGACTCCTCGGTGCGCGAAACGGTCGCCGTCCATCTGGGGCTGCACGCCCTGCCGATCTTCCAGTGGGGCACGGATGAGCAGAAGCGCGAATTCCTGCCACCCCTGGCGCGCGGCGAGAACATCGGCTGCTTCGGGCTGACCGAACCGGGCGCTGGCTCGGACGTGGCGGCGATGGCGAGCCGCGCCCGCAAGGACGGCGGCGACTATCTGCTGAGCGGCGAAAAGATGTGGATCACCCTCTCCGATGTCGCCAACCGCTTCCTGGTCTTCGCCAAGACCAGCCCCGACGCCGGGACGAACGGCATCACCGCCTTCATCCTGGAGCGCGGCTGGAAAGGGCTGACGACCGGAGCCATCGAAGGCAAGATGGGCGTCCACGCCAGCAACACCGGCTGGATCAACATGGAAGACGTGCGCGTCCCCGCCAGCCACCGCCTGGGCGAAGAGGGCGAGGGCTTCAAGATCGCCATGAGCGCCCTGGACAACGCCCGCTACACCGTCGCGGCGGGGGCAATCGGCATCATCCGCGCCTGCATCGACGAATCGCTGGCATATGCGCGGGTGCGCAAGACCTTCGGCAAGCCGATCATCGAATACCAGCTCATCCAGCAGATGATCGCCAACATGGGGCAAAGCCTGGCGGCGGGCGAGCTGCTCGTCTGGAAAGCCGGCTGGCTCAAGAATCAGGGCGTCCGCAACACGCGCGAGACGAGCATGGCGAAGTGGTTCTGCACCGACGCCGCCCGCCGCGCCGCCGATGACGCCGTGCAGATTCACGGCGCATACGGTTATTCCGACGAGTACCGCGTCGAGCGTCACCTGCGCAACACCAAGAGCGCGGTCATCTACGAAGGCACGTCGCAGATTCACACGCTGATGCAGGCGGCGTACATCAGCGGCGAGCGCAAGGACAAGCCGATGCGCTGCGAGATGCCCGCCTACGATCCGTCCGCCTGGCAGTCGGAAGCCTGAGCGCCGGACCCGCGAGATTCCGCGCAGCCTCTCCTGTGGGCGACCCGGCGGGTCGCCCCTACGGTTGATCTCCGCGTTTCGTGTTGTAGGGGAGAGCCGGCGGCTCTCCCATCTCTCCCGGCTCGCCCTCCCCATTCCCTCCCCGCTTCGCCAGTTACGCCATAAAGCGCTAAGATCAGGTCCTGTGTGCACTGCCCGACGATTTCTTTGAAGGAAGCCGTCCATGAAAAAACTGATCAACGCCGTCGAAGACGCCATCCTGGAACAGCTGCAGGGCATGGCGCTGGCGTACCCCGAATTGAGGATCAGCCTCGACCCGAAATACATCGTCCGCGCCGACGCGCCGCTGACCAGCCGGGTGGCGGTCATCTCTGGCGGCGGCAGCGGGCATGAGCCAATGCACGGCGGATTCGTCGGACATGGCATGCTGGCAGCCGCCT
>JAEURA010000147.1 GCA_016789005.1 Anaerolineae bacterium | reverse complement strand
GAAATATGCGATCTGGAGCCATCTCTCATCGTAAGGCGATTCGTATTTTTGCGCCACTAGCCATTGGAATGGCACGAATAGCGTTATGTCTCGCGCGCGGCGCACACTATCCTGACGCCGGCAGCCGGATCATGACCTGCGTCCCCTTCCCCTCCACCGAGCGGATGTCGAGCATACCCTGGTGCGCCCACAGGATGCGCTGCGCCAGCCACAGACCGACCCCCATCCCCTGCTGTTCGTGTTCTTCACGGTCGATCTGCTGAAACCGCTGAAAGGCGAGGTCCAGCTTATCCTGGGGAATGCCTGGTCCCCGGTCGGTGATGCTGATGAAGATCGTGCCTTTGTTCAGCCACTGTTGAACGTTGACCGGGGTGTTGGCTGGCGCGAAGGTCAGCGCGTTGGCGATCAACTCGGCGAGCGCCTGTTTGAGCGCGTACGGATTACACAGCACCTGGGAATCGTAATCGCGAGTCTCTGGGCTAAGCGTTACGCCGGACTTCATCTGATAGGCGAAACGCCGCGCCAGATTGGTCGCAGCCATGACCAGATCCCATGCCGTCATGTCCAGTCCATCGGCAATGATCGCCTCCTGTGACAGCACACAGGCATCCAGTTGCGTGATGAAGACCAGCTGTTCCACGCGGTGCGTCAGTCGCCGGCTGCCGGCGGCGAGGGTATCCAGCAGTTCCTGCACCTCCAGTGCGGAGATCTGCCCGACCTGCCGGGACAGCACTTCGACCACCGTGTTGATGGAAATCAGCGGTGTGCGCAGTTCGTGAGACACCATGCGCGTCAGTTGGGTGCGCACCATCTCTAATCTCTCATCGGCGCTGGCTTTGATGATGGCATGACGGCGCAGGAGCGCATCAATTGATTCGATCAACTGCCGGCTGGTCACGGGTTTAGCGACGAAGTCGTCTACCCCTGCCAGCCGAGCACGGTGTCTTAACTCGTTGTCGTCCGAAGCGGTGAAAAGGATGAACGGGATGAGCGCCATCGAGGCGTCAGACCGCAGTCTGCGGACGACATCAGTCCCGCTCATGTCGGGCATATGATAGTCGCAGACGATGATGTCGGGAAACCACTCAAAGGTGGTCTCCAGCCCCTGCGTTCCGTCCGGCTCGCCTTTGGCGTCGAAACCGGCGTAATTGAGCAGTTCAACAAGGTCTTCCAGGACGTTCAGTTCATCTTCAATGAGGAGGACTTTGACCATACAACGATCCTTGCAGGCATACAGAGGAGCGACGCTTACCAGAATCGTACCATCCTTCATGCGCCTATCACGTAAGTTTCCGTGAAAACTTCGTGAACTCAGGAAGTATCTATGCCTTTCTGTCCTTCGCCCACAGAAGCGTTCTGTACTGCGTTGTGAACCCCAACGACGCATACAGCGCCGCCGACGCCGGATTTTCCTCCGCCGCCTCATGCACGACCCAGGCATGACCCATGCCCGCTGCGCGCATCGCGCCCATGGCGTGGATCATCATGGCGCGCGCCAGCCCCAACCGCCGGAAGTCCGCGTGTGTGCCGACTGGCTCGAAATAGCCGAGCCGATTGAGCGCATCATGCCAGGTCACCGTCATGGCGGCAAACCGTCCATCCGGTGCGACGACAACAAACTCACGCTCCGCCGCGTAACCAGGCGACTCCATCACGCGCGCATACTGCTCTGCCGTGCCGTTCGAATTGAATGCGCTTGCATGGACCGCCGCCAGTGCCGCCGCCTCATGGACGCCCGCGGCTGTCCGAATGCTGAAGCCAGGCGGGAGCGCCGGAACAGGCGGCACATGGTCCAGCGCGCGAGAGAGAACATGGTAGGGCAGCGCACGGGGGTTTGGCGCAAAACCGCGATCGGTGAAGATCGTCTCGAAGAACGAGTCGCCCTCACGCAGTTCGGTTTCGATGTGCGCATTCACCAGCTTCGTTTCGATCCACGTCAGCGCCTTGTGGAGGACTGCATCATCGTGAGACTGGACATCAAAGCTGCCGTTGCGAGGGTTGACGAGCGCCCATCCCAGGATTTCCCCCACTTCATCCTCCCAGAGGCGAAGCAGGTCAGCGGGATTCTGTCCACGCCCACCATTGAAAAGACGATGCGGAATATCGCCTGGATGCAGCCAACCGCCCGCATCCAGGGCAAACCGCTCGGCGCTGTAGCGCTGAAGGCGCAGCAGATCACCGGCATGCTGATAGGCGCGCGAATGGGTCATCGTCGTGCAATGATGATCGCGAGTGTCGGGTTCACAGCATTTCTTTGATCGCAGCGGCGTTGGACTGCGAAATGCCGGGCACGGCGGTCAGCTCTTCGGGCGTCGCCTTACGGATGGCGTCTATCGAATTGCCGAAGGCTTTCAGCAGCGCCTTACGTTTGGCGGGACCGATGCCGGGAATCGCCTCCAACTGGCTGACCATGCCCAGCTTGTTGCGCCGCTGGCGGTGGCTGGTGATGGCGTAGCGGTGGGCTTCGTCGCGCACCCGCTGCACCAGATAGAGCGCCTCACTGCGCCGGGGCAGGATGTGCGGCGCAGGCATGCCCGGCACGTAAATCTCTTCAAACTGCTTCGCCAGCGACACCACTGGAACGCGGTCCAGCAGTTCGAACTCGGTCAGCACTTCCACCGCCACCCCCAACTGCCCCTTGCCGCCATCCACGATCAGCAGATCGGGCAGCAGCCGCCAGGTCTCGTCGCGGTCTTCCTTGCCGGGCATCGCCGGAGTCGGGTCGGTAAACGCCTGTTTCCAGCGGTTGAAGCGGCGGGTGAGCGCCTCGCGCATCGACTGGAAGTCGTCGGAGCCTTTGTGCGTGACGGTGCGGATGTTGAAGCGGCGGTATTCGTTTTTGGCAGGAGTCCCCTGCACGAAGACGACGCGGCTGGCGACGATTGCCGTGCCCTGGGTGGTGCTGATGTCATAGCACTCGATGCGGTTGGGAATGCGCGGCAGGTCGAGCGCTTCGCGCAGCTCCGCCAGCGCCGTCTCCTGCTTGACGGTATCCGCCTCCCATTGGGCGCGCAGCATGTGCAGGGTCTCTTCGGCGTTCTCGCGGGCGATGTCGATCAGGTGCTTCTTGTCGCCCCGCTGCGGCACGGAAAGGGTGACGCGCCTGCCGCTGCGCTTGTCCTTCAGCCAGCGCTCGATGATGCGCGCCTCTTCGATGTTCTGCGGCAGCACCACTTCCGCGGGGATCTCCGCCGCTTCGTCGTAGAAGCCGCGCATGAAGGCTTCCAGCACCTCGCCATCGCCCGCGCCGTCGGTGTTATCGAGCGAGCGCGAAGCGCTGCCGATCAGCTTGCCGTTGCGGATGAAGAGGATCTGCACGACGGCGTCCTTGTTGTCGCGCGCCAGGGCGATCACGTCCTGATCGGCGAGTCCGGGGCTTACGGCGCGGTGCTGCCGGGTGATGTATTCGATGGCTTTGAGCTGGTCGCGCAGCGCGGCGGCTTTTTCGAAATCCAGCGCTTCGGCGGCGGCGTTCATGGCGTCGGTCAGCCGGTCAACGACGGCTTCGCTCTTGCCGCTCAACACGTCCATGAGTTCGATGATCATGTCGCGGTACTGCGCCTGTGTGACCGCGCCGATGCAGGGCGCGATGCACAGCTTGATATCGTAGAAAAGGCAGGCGCGCGGGTCGCGCCCGGTGATGTCGCGGTCACAGGTCAGGTACGGGAACGCCTTGCGCAGGCTTTGCAGGGTGTTCTGCACCGCCCACATGGCGACGTAGGGTCCGAAGTAGCGGCTGCCATCCTGAAAGATGCGGCGGGTCGCCTCGACTTTGGGATAGGCATCACCCCAGGAGACGCGAATGTAGGGGTAGCGCTTGTCGTCCTTGAGGCTGATGTTGAAGCGCGGCTTGTGGCGCTTGATCATCGTCTCTTCGAGGATCAGCGCCTTGATCTCGTTCTCCTCGATGATGAAATCGATGTGGACGATCTGTTCGCGCAGCTTGAGCGTCTTCAGACTGCTTTCGGCGCTGGCGTTGAAATAGCTGCGGACGCGGTTGCGCAGCAGCTTCGCCTTGCCGATGTAGATGATCGTCCCGGCGGCGTCGCGCATGATGTAGACGCCCGGCTTCATGGGCAGGTTCTTGAGGATCGTCTGGATGTGGTCCGACGGTGTGAAGGTCATGGTGTGCGTGCTGTCGTTGTGAAATAGGAACTTTGTTCGGAAATTATAACCCAGTTTGGCGAAACGGGGGGGAAGTTGTGTTTCTGACGAATTTCCCTTACGATTAAACTCATCGCCATCTTCTCAATACAGCCCACACTCACGGCGACCCCTGACAGGTCATTTTGAGGAGCCGTTCATGCGCCACGCGATCTTCACGACACGCTGGCACCCCCTGATTCTGATCGCCATCCTGGCGATTCTCGCCGGCGGCGTGCTGGTGCAGACCGGCTACGCCGCCGACATCGGCGTCGACTCGCCCGGTGACGGCACGGGAACGCTCGCCAGCGTCGATGGCGATGGTGCGTGCAGCCTGCGCGAGGCGATCCAGAACGCCAACGCCGGTGATGGCGCCTATGCCGACTGCGACCCCGGCACGGGCGGCGCAGACCGCATCACGTTCAGCGTCGGGACGGTTACCCTCGTTTCGGATATTTCGGTCGCCACCGACATCGAAATCGCGGGCCCGGTGACGGTCGACGGCGGCAATGCCACCAACATGTTCGTCGTCGGCGCCTCGTCCGCCATCCTCCGCCTCGACCAGGTGACGCTGCAAAACGGCAGTGAAACCAGCGGCGGGGCGATCACCATGAACGGCGGTACGGTCATCTGCACCGAATCGCGTTTCGAGAACAACACGGCGGAGTTTGACGGCGGCGCAATCGTTGGCGACGGCACACTGAATCTCAACGCCTGCATCTTTGAAGGCAATTCGGCGGGCAGGAACGGCGGCGCGATCTCGCACAACGGCGCCGATGCGCTGACCACCGACGGCGCGGTCTTCCGCCAGAACACGGCGGGCACAGATACCGACGGCGGGGTCGGCGGCGCGATGTATCTGAGCTCACCGGCGACGATCAGCGGCAGCGCCTTCGACCGCAACACTGCCGACGTGAAAGATCAGACCGGAACCGGCGGCGGCGCGATCCACCACGCCGGCAGTTCGCTGGATGGCATGGTGATCACGGCGAGCGCTTTTTCCGGCAATGCCATCAACGGCGACGCCGGGCGCGGCGGCGCCATCTTCAGCACCGGGGGCGCGCCGCTGTCGATCAATTACTCGCATTTCGGCACGACGCCCCTGCCCCTGCCCGCGCCTTTCGACACGCTGACCCAACCTAATTCCGCCAACGGCGCGGACAGCATCGGCGGCGCGGTTTTCCTGAACGGCGAGACGAACATCGTCGGCACGTCGTTCATCGGCAACACCAGCGCCAGTCACGGCGGCGCGCTCGGTTACGGTTCGCTGAGCGACAACATCACCGTCGCCAACAGCACCTTCAGCAACAATTCTGCCGAGGTGCGGGGCGGGGCGGTCTACAACTACCAGAACGACTCGCTGATCCGGTTGATCAACGTCACCATCGCCAACAATACCGCCAGCAACGGCGGCGGAGTCTACAACGAAGGCGACGGCGACAATTTCGACATCACCAGCGACGAAATCCTGCTGGAAAACAGCATCGTCTACAGCAACAGCGCGCCGACCAACCCCAACTGCGGCGGCGGAACCGTCTCTTCCGATGGACCGGGCAACGTCATCCCCGCCGGCGAGTGCGCCAGCGCCCCTGGCGTCAACGGCAGTCCGGGGCTGGGCAGCGCCGAGCTGACCTTCAGCCTGCCCAGTATCGTCACCTATGCCCTGCCGATCAGTTCGGGCAGCGCGGCGCTCGGCGCGGGCGATCAGTCGATCTGCGCCGCCTTCCCGATCCTGAACCTGGATCAGCGAGCGTTCCCCCGTCCGCAGGGCGACCCCAGCTGCGACGCCGGCGCGTATGAGTCCGGCGCGATTGGCGCGACGCCCACCCCAACAGCGACCAATACGCCGACGCCGACCAACACGCTCGAACCAGCGACGGCAACTCCGACTGAGACTCCTTCAGAGACGCCAACCCTGACCGCGACGCCTTCAGAGACACCCACGCTGGAGCTGCCAAGCGCCACGCCGACCGCCACCGCGACCGAGACTCAGCCGGTCAGCAGCGCTACGCCGACCGCCACCGCGACGGAAACCCAGCCGGTCAGCAGCGCTACGCCGACCGCCACCGCGACCGAGACTCAGCCGGTCAGCAGCGCCACCCCGACCGCCACCGCAACGGAAACTCAGCCGGTCAGCAGCGCTACGCCGACCGCCACCGCGACGGAGACTCAGCCGGTCAGCAGCGCCACGCCGACCGCCACCGCGACCGAGACTCAGCCGGTCAGCAGCGCCACCCCGACTTCTACCGCAACGGAAACCCAACCGGTCAGCAGCGCCACGCCGACATCCACCGCGACCGAGACCCTGCCGGTCAGCAGCGCCACGCCGACCGCCACCGGGACAGCTGTGCCGGGAACCGCCACACCCTCGCCCACCCCATCCCTGACCCCACTGCCGCCGGTCGTCGTCGGCACGTCGAGTCCCAAGGTCGAGGTGTTCCTGTGCGATAACCTGGCGGACCAGAGCGACGAAGCGATGATCGCCTTCGGCGGGATCGGCAACGTGGTGCGCGACGGCGTCTACGGCAACGTCTTCTGCCGCATCATCGTCAAGGATGCGCAGATCATCACCACGCTTTCGGAGATCGGCGTCGAGTCGGTCATTCAGGCGGGAGTTATTCAGGCGGTCGATATGTTTGGTCTGCTGCCGGATGGTTCGCCGGTTGTGCCGTTCATCAGCCCGATGACCATCTGCATGCGCGGGGTCGGCTCGGCGATCTTCCTGAGCGCCGCCAACGCCGCCCGCAC
>JAEURA010000067.1 GCA_016789005.1 Anaerolineae bacterium | reverse complement strand
CTTGAGCTTCTGCTTGCCTTCAATGGGCTGGAAACTGCCGTCGAGCCACCACCTGCAGGGTTATCTGTCTATGTGCCTGATGTGCCGTCTGATGCCATCGGCGCCATCTTCGGTACTCCCGATACCGGCGCTGTTTTTGGCGCTCAACCGAGCGGATTTCCGATATGGGATTGGATCACTGAGCGGAACGTCCAGGATCTGCAGACATCATTTGCGTTCGATGTTCAGCAGGTTGCCCTGCTGGAATCATCCGTAGCCGACTGGAAGAACTACGACGAGGTGCGTCAGGTCGAGAGCGCATCAGAAATCGTCTGGTACGACGCCGCGACGGATACTTATTACTTTGCTGACGGGAGTCGGGTTGAACGAAGCGATCTGCTGCAAGCGTTTCAGGAGCAGTTGTCCAGTTCAGGCGAGTTTGATCCCGACCAGGCGACCAGCGACTGGTTACGTGCTATCGGGGCAAGCGGACGATTCAGCCTGGATACCGCGGGCGGCGTCGAGGCGGGTCTACGCGATCGATGGCTTGCCGAACTGTTCATGCTGACCAACTTCGTGGGCGATTTCGGAGAGGAGGGTATCAGCAGAGACGACTTCCTGATGCTGTTCGGCGATCTGCCGCTGGATGACCTGGCGGAGTTGACCCTGGATGCCGGGCAGCGCGCCGCACTTTTCAGCGCAGAAACCGGAGCATCTCTCGATCTCCTGTTTGCTGAGGAGTTGGAAGCCCTCGGCTTACAGGATGCCGCCAGCATGGTCGGATGGCACAACCTCTACGACGCCCTCGAATTAGCGGGCGGCTATCTGTCCGTGACCGAACTGGACGAGATCAGGCAGACGTTACGCGACTGGACGCCCCAGCAGGAAGTACGCCTGCTCGCGGCATTGCAGGCGGAGATCAACAAGATGCCGCTGTCGCCGGTCTGGGGCATACCCTGCGTCCACGTAAGAGGTCGGTTTCAAAGCTTCCACAGCCAGATGCAGCAGCGTCACGACTGGCTGCTCGAGCAGCAGACGTTCGTAGCGGAATATGAACGCGAGCGGGCAGCGCGAGCGGAGGAAGAGCGGCTCTACGAGGACACGAGCCTGCCCTGGTGGATGGAGCTGATCATCAATCTGGGGTCGGAGTTCAATCCTGTCGCCAAGGGTGCTGATTTCGTTCTTGTGCTGCGAGATCTGTGGGTGTATCGGGATGCGCTGTCGCTCGCAGGGTTGATTCCGTTTGTCACGTCTCACGCGATGCGTGCCGCGCGCACTGTCAGGCGACTATCGAGCAGTGTTCACCGCAGAATTCGATTCATAGCCAATTTCGGGCACGCTGCTGACCTCGATGCAGCAAATACAGCCAGACTTCACCACATTTTCGACGCCAGGTTAGGTCACGTCCCTGACTCAGTAGCCAATAGACAGATGCTGATAAACACGGTAAACAGGTCAAACTACCTCGGTTTGGATACTCATGGGAACCGATGGTACGCTTCAATTCGCCCCGACGGGAAGCAAATATGGGTACGGGTACGAAACGGAGAAATCATCAATGGCGGAGTGAACGACATACCTAAACAATGGACGCCAACTGGTTTGAAATGAAACTGTTTGCGGGATCCGAGATCGGATCGCCCAGGTTGTATTTCTCACCGCTGACCTTATACGTCGGCATGGACTAACAGCTACACACGATAGGCGCGGGAAATCACGCCAATCGAATACACACCAGTGAATGAGGAGATAGCCGCAATGACCGAAATAGAGAGTTTTGCAGTCCTGTACCGAGTCCTGGATTCCATCTGGATCGAATACGAGGGTCTCTTTGACGACGACTTTCCCGGACTTCTGGGTGATGCCACACCTTCGGCTGACGGATCCCCGATGGATCAAGCGCTGCTGGAATACTGGCAGGAGCAAAGTGCAGACAGGGATCCAGCAAACCCGGAAGAGGGCTATGCTGCGATGGTCGACTTCCTCAAGGCGTGGCGTGATGTCGGCGAATCCGACACAAAAGAGATAACGCGCGTGATCGCCATCTTGCAGGAGAATCGCGATCGTTACGTCGCGCTGTGGAGCGAAGAAGTGCGGCGCAGTGCTCCATCTGGATAGGGCGCAGATCCCGTAACTCACGGAGGCAGCCATGTTCGAAACCCCCGACCCCATTAACTAGGACGAACACAGGAGCCGATGCGTATTGCCCTCAACCTGGGCACCCCGTGGCTCACATTAAAGGTGTCTCAGAACCGAGCCTCAGACTCGGCAAAAGCCTAATCGACAATGACCCGATTTCCAAACTAATCAGGAGGATGCAATGCCAGTTGGACCACAAATCGATGAGGGTCGCGACAGCGGGCAGAGTACGCCGGTAACCGGTAACTCGGCGCTCGATTCGCTGATCTTGGCGCTCGACGGCGCACGCGCGTTCAACGAAGACGTGAAGAGCGCCATTGAAGACATCACGGCTGCAGTCGACGAGGGCGGACGTCAAATCATCCGGGTACGCCACGAGGCAGTGGAGAACATTATTCAGGAACGAGACAAGGCAATCCGCATGTTACAGGCGGGTGTCCGAGATCCGCTGTATCGTCCCCCGGAGGAGTATCGACCCTATTCCGGACCGCGCTAACACATTCAGAACAGAATATGTTTTTGAAAGGAACTAGATTTCATGACCACACGATTTGACATTGGCATCGACTGGCGGCGCAAAGGGGTGATTTGCTGGGAGGCGCGTCCCGGCGATGCGCTGAGGACAACTTCACCAATGGTGAGCATCGGCTGTCCGAAGAGGGAATGCGCTGCGAAACCGTCTGGACGCTCGAGCCGTCGGTGGATCGCTCCTGAATCAGGGTGTGCTGGCGTATTGACCTCCGGTGGGAATGGTGAGCGAACACTGAGCAATTGCTGATGCGAGGTGCGGAACGCCACCTCCACAGCACGACGCGGCTACGGCGCACGTCGGCTTGCCCCTGCCGGGTTTTGCGCTGAGGGCCGCAGCAGCGCTGCGGGTCGGCGCAAGCCGGGAGCAAAAGCCGAGCAGCAGGTCGCCGGGACCGCCCCGGCGACCTGGACGTGCGTCCGCGTCGTGCTACGGTGAGCGTTGATCCGCACCACGAGCATCAATAGAAGCTTGAACCTTTGCTCAGGCGAACAGGCGAAAGGGAGATTCCGACAAGAGAGTTATCCGTCCTGCTACCTGAGCAGCACCGGAGCCTTCAGCCCGGACAGCGCATGTCCGGGCTTTTTTGTTGCGTGCGGTTTCCGTGTTCCTCAGCTTAGGCTGGAAGGTCGAGACCGCCTGCGTTGGAGATGCTGATCGATCTGTATCTCAGCCGCGTTAACGTCATCGCATACATGAAGATGGGCACGGCTGATATTGAAGATGATCATAAGCGCTAATTTCACCAGCCGATCCTTCGTGGCAACGTAGATGTGCTTCAACCGCGGATGGTCTCGATACGTCTGCGACGTGCGAATCTGATCGAAATGATACGGACGATTCATCGCCGCTGCATCAATCAGAAGAACAAGTTCGTCGTGACATTGGTCCAGTTCATCCGTGAGAGTGGCGTTGATCTCTCTGGAATGCTCCAGTGTGTAATCTCCAGTGATCCGCAGACACATTACTTTGCCGGGCATATGCCAGAATAACTCTGCATGCGCGCGACTTTGTACGGCCAGCGTTGGGTCACTCACAACAACGCCTCCAATTCCCGGGCAAAGTGCGTGGCGTCCAACGGCTTAGCGAAGTAAGCGTTAAAGCCGGCACGGAGCGCATCTTCCCGCGTTCTTGAGGTGTGAAATGCGGTGACGGCAATACACAGCAGATTGGAGGTTGCCGGATTCTTCCGAATCTCGGCGAGCAGTTCCCATCCATCCTTGCCGGGAAGTGCCAGGTCAATGATGATAGCCCGATAATGGTTGTTGGACTCAAACAGTCTTGTGATCGCTTTTTCGGCATCCCCTACCACGTGATGCGGCATCTTGAGATGACCGACGATGTGTGAAACAAGAGCCTGTCCATCAGGATCGTCTTCAACAATGAGAATCGGTTGTGACATGATGTGAAGCCTCCCGCTGCGTTCAGATTGTCAGGTATTCGCTGAGTTGAGGGATATCAAGGAGCAGGACCATGAGCTGATCCATGAAAGTCATTGCCGTGAGCGGTTTGGTCAGGTAGTTGTGGAAGCCTGCCGCAATGGCGCGTTCTCGATCGCCTCGCATCGCGTGTGCCGTCAGAGCAACGACCGGAATGTCGCTCATGGATAGGGTGGCTTTCAGATTGCTCAGAAACTCCCATCCATCCATCTCCGGCATCGAAAGATCAGAAATTACGAAGCGCGGCTTGACTTTCTTGACCAGAGCCACGCCTTCCATACCATTGGCAGCTGTGTGGACAGTCGCGCCGTAGAAACTGAGGATATAGCGTGCCAGCTCCAGGCTATCGGGTTCATCATCGATCACGACGATATCCCAACCAACCAGTAGATCTCTGGGGATATTGCTCATGCTGATACTCCTTCTTCGGTCGTCTCCAGCGGCAGGGTAACGATAAAGGTGCTGCCTCGACCGACTTCGCTATCCAGGGAAACACTGCCGCCCATAGCGCGCGCAAGTTTCTGCACCAGTGCCAGTCCCAAGCCCGTTCCACCGTAAAGGCGCTTGGAAGAACCATCGACCTGGCGGAACTCCTCGAAGATGTACTCGCGCGCATGGGTCGGAATGCCAATACCAGTGTCGCTGACTGCAATCGTCCAGTTCCCGTTCTCTCGGCACAGATCAAGCGAGACTTCGCCCTGGTGGGTGAACTTGAAGGCATTGCCAAGCAGATTGACCGCTATCTTTGACAATGCGTCCTCGTCGCCCATGAGAGTGGGCGGCAGATCCGGATCGACATAGACGTTAAAGCCCAGTCCTTTTTCCTCGCCCAAGATGCTCACCTGATTCTGCCATCGTTGCGCCAATGCCATGGGGGACACCGGGGATTTGACCAGTTCCAGGCGACCGGACTCAATACGGGACAGGTCCAGGAAGTCATTGATCAGATGCAAGAGGCGGTTGCTGTTTGCGCTCACCCGCTTGACCATATCTTCTGCCGGGGGACTGAGTTCGATGCCCATGCCGCCCAACATGATGCTGGTGAATCCCTCGATGGCGTTGAGGGGAGTCCGCAGTTCATGGGACATGGTGGACAGGAACTCAGACTTCAGACGTGAGTTCTCCTGGGCAATGCGTTGGGAAGCGAGGGCTTCATCACGCGCCTGGCTGAGTTCCAATGTACGCTCTTCCACACGACGCTCCAGCGATTGGTTAACGTCAGTCAGCGCTTGCTCACGCTCCTGCACAGCTTCAGCCATCTGGTTGAAGCCTGATGCCAGCTGTCCGAATTCGTCCTGCGATTGAATGGGCAGATGAATGTCAAACTGACCTTCTGAAATCTGCTGTGTTGCGACCGTGATCTGATAGAGAGGGCGAATCAGCCTGCGCATGACGAAGACAGCGAGGACAATGCCTGCCGATGCCAGTGCTATGGTCACCAGGACGCCCTGGTCAAGCAGGCTGTTCACCGAGCCGACGATTTCGCTGTATGGTGTGGCGACGGCAACGCCGAGAAAGCGATCGGGGGTCAGCTGGTCAAACGGCACGCGCCGGAAGTGTATGGCGGAAGCGCCCGACCCGGTGTCGGGCGAAGCGGGCAATTCCTGAAGCGCGTTGTTCGGCTCGAACATTGGTGCCAGCGCTTCATAGCTGTCCTGAATACGATACTGCTGCCCGGTCTCAAACCCAAAAGCAAGGGCGGGATCGACGGTGTTGAGCAGGTAATCACCCGCCTGATTGGTTACGTATAGCGCTGCGTGATCGTGCTTCACCTCCAACAACTCATCGAACGCCGCCCCAAAATCCAAACCAATGGCGACGACGCCAAAAACGCTGCCGTCATCCGAGTAAATCGGGGTCGAGGCATACATGATGATGGTTCGAGGCTCGTGCAGTACCCCCTGGTCGCGCTGCAGTCCGATATCCGACAGGTAGACCGCGCCGGAAGCCAGCGTCTGCGCGTTCAGGAAGAATCCGTCCTCAACCCCAATGTTCAGTTCGCGGCGCCCCATTGCGCGGATTACTCCGTCGAAGTTCTCCACACGCACCAATTCAAGCGCTTCGTCCGTTGAAATGTATTGCAGCGTGACGTAGTTGGGTTTGGAGACCAGCAGTTCGGTGAAAACACCGATCAACTGCGTGCGCCACAAGGCATCGGTGGTCAGGTCGACCGGATCCACGCCGCCGGCTTCAATCGCCCGACGAATGCCCTGCACCTCTGGCAGATTTGACAGGAAGATGGTGTCGTTGCGCAGGGCTTCGATGTCCGCCACCAGACGAACGCTGTTGATCTCCACGTCGGATCCCAACTCGCTGAGACTGTTCTCAACCATGAGGCTTCGCGCCGTCGTGATGGATGTCAAGCCGACACCAGTAGCGGTTAGCATGATGAGGAACACGACCATCAAGGTCACTTTGGTCATGAAACTGAGATTCAATGTCCGCATTGTCTGCCTACTCTTTGTCCACAGCCGTCAACGGGTGGGACGGCTGCGGACGCTATTCTTCTGGAAGGGAAAGATGAGAAACGCAGAAATCTGGCGGCTGCATCAGCTGTCCAGCGCTGTGATCTGGTTCTCGTCAAGGAGTCGCACCAGGGCTAATTCGCCGGTGCTCGTCCACTCGAATATTCCAAAGAGGCCCGAAACGACGCCGGTGTCGGTATAGTTCATTTCGCCGGAGACACCGCTGTAGTCGATGTCCTCACCGTTCCGCAGAGCCTCGATTCCCTGCTGGTAGGTGTAGACCACTGTGCCCGGACCCTCCGCAACAAGCGGAACGAATTCCGTCCATGCGCTGGCAGCGGTGGACCCTGCTGCTTCAATCGCCAGAGCGGTCACGTTTAGCAGGTCATAGTATTGGAGGTTGTAGGAATTGGCTGCGCTCGCCAGACTAGCGTACTCGGAGGCGCTCCAGAGAGGCTCATAGAAAGTCCATGCCGGGCTGTCGGCAGAAGCAAAAGCGGCGATCCAAACCGCCTCGAGGGATTCAATTGCCTCGACTGTTGCCGTTGCCAGGAATTCCTCGCCCTGCCATTCGGATGTTCCAATAATCATTGACCGCAGATCCGCATCCGCCGCTGCCTGGACGATCAGACCTCCATCGACTGCCGCGACAAAGACGAGAACGGCATCTGGATCGAGCGCTTTGACCTGATCGACGGCACTGCGGTAGTTGGGGAGTTCAGCCCGGACCTCGATGACTTCCAGAATCGATAGTCCCAGAGCATTGGCGGCGCTGATGGCGGCGTTCTTCTGCAGTTGATGCCCTTCA
>JAEURA010000016.1 GCA_016789005.1 Anaerolineae bacterium | reverse complement strand
CACCTTCAGGTCGAACTGGGCGCGACGGTGGTCTACGTCACCCATGACCAGCTGGAAGCCATGACCATGAGCGACAAGATCGCCGTCATGAACCAGGGCAAGCTTCAGCAGTACGGCACGCCCGATGAAGTCTTCCACCACCCCGCCAACACCTTCGTGGCGAGCTTCATCGGCAGCCCGCCGATGAACCTGCTGTCGATGATCATCACCCGCGACGGCGACCGCTTCGTACTGCAAGGCAGGGGGACGCAGTACGCGCCGGTCACGCCGCGCCTGCAGGGCATCCTGGCGCGCGCGCCGAAGCAGAACGTCGTGCTGGGCATACGCCACACGGCGATGCCGCTGGCGCTGAACGGAAGCGGAAGCGGCGGCACGATCCAGGGCGAGATTTATACCATCGAGCCGACGGGCGACGTGACTTTCGTGCATGTTCGCCTGGGCGAACAGATGGTCATCGCCAGCACCACCGACATCAGCTACCGCGCGCGCCCCGGCGACCCGGTGGCGCTGCGGCTTGACGAAGATCACATTCATATTTTTGACGCCGAAAGCACGGCGTCGCTGACACAGTGAGCGCCAGGCGGGGCGCTTCAGACTCAAAGGACCTATCGTGAAGATTGTTGATTTGAAATGCGCCGTCATCGGCGAAAACCCGGTGGTGCGCGTCGTGACCGACGAGGGAATCGACGGCTATGGGGAGGTCGAATCCTACAAACCGTATCTCAAGCCCTACGTCCTGTTTTACAAAGACATGATCGTCGGGCACGACCCGACCGATGTCGAGCGGGTGATGAACCGCATCCGCCGCATGGGCAGCTTCAAACCCTGGGGCAGCGCCGTCAGCGCTATCGAGATGGCGCTGTGGGACATCGCCGGCAAAGCCGCCGGCGTCCCGGTCTACAAGCTGCTGGGCGGCAAAGTGCGCGACAAGGTGCGCGTCTACAACGGCGCGGTGCGCTTCAAGCTGCCGGACTATTCGCCCGATGGCTTCGCCGAGATCATGCGCAAGATGAAGGCATCGCCGGAAGGCTTCACGCTGATCAAGCAGGGCATCGGCTTCCACAGCAACATGCCGGAGCGCGTGCCCGATTTCTTCTTCGGCGACACACACCAGGGTTTCCGGCATCCCAACCGGGGGCTGCTGACCGAGAAAGGCTTCAAGCACGTCATCGCCTGCATCGAGGCGATGAAGGACGTGCTGGGCGACGAAGTCGGCTTGGCGCTGGACTGCGGTCCGGGCTGGACGGTCCCCGATGCCATCCGTCTGGCGAAGGCGGTCGAACATTTGCACATTGCCTGGCTGGAAGACCTGATCACCGGCGACTACACGCCCTACGTGCTGGCGGATGTCTACCGCGACATCACCCGCAGCACCTCCACGCCGATTCACACCGGCGAGCAGATCTACCTGCGGCACAGCTTCCGCGAGCTGATCGAGACCAACGCCGTCAACATCGTCGGACCTGACCCGTGCGACATCGGCGGCATTGCCGAACTGAAGTGGGTGGCGGAATACGCCGATCTGCACGGCATCCTGATGGCTCCGCACGGCACGGGCGACGGGCTGCTGGGGCTGGCGGCGCTGGTGCAGGTTTCGGCGGCGCTGCCGGAAAACTACATCGCCTTCGAATACCCGATCGGCGATCCGTCGTGGTGGTATGACATCGTCGATGGGCTGCCGAACCCGATTGTGCAGAACAGCATGATTGAGGTGTGGGATCGTCCGGGGATGGGGGTGAACCTGATCCCGGAGAAAGCGTTTAAGTATCTGAAGGACGAGGATAAGGACTTCTTCGACTAACGTCTGAGGACTGTCCTGGCTTGCTGCCCCTCAACCCCCCAGCCCCCTTCTCCCACAAAAACGGGAAGAAGGGGGAGTCAAGCCCCCTCGCCACGCGCGCGTGGGAGCGGGGGTGCGAGCAAGGCTCGCCTTGGGGTAAGGACAAGCCCGACTTACGCCGGCTTGATGACGACCTTCGCGCCTTCGGCTTCGATAACCTGCTTGGCTTCTTCCGCCTTTTCCTTGCTGACGGCTTCCAGGACGGTCGGCTTGTCGGATTCGACCATATCCTTGGCTTCCTTCAGACCCAGGTTGGTGAGCTGACGGACCGCCTTGATGACGTTGATCTTCTTGGGACCGACATCGTCGATGATGACGTTGAATTCGGTCGGGGCTTCTTCTTCGACAGGAGCCGCCGCCGCTGCGCCGGGAGCCGCCGCCATCATCATCATGCCGCCGCCGCTGGCAGCGGTGACGCCCCACTTGTCTTCCAGCATCTTCTTCAGCTCAGCGGCTTCCAGGATGGTCAGCGCGCTGAGATCATCGACGAGCTTCTGCAAATCTGCCATGATTGTGTTTTCCTTCTCGAAAGTCTGTGCTGCCACCCTGCTGTTCGGCGGCGGCTGGCGATCTGGTCACGAGGTGAACGAAATGACGAACGCGAAACTGCGCCGCTGTGCCTGATTCCACACAGGATCAGGCGGCGTCTTCGCCCTTTTGACGGTCATCCAGATACGCCTGAATGACGTTGACGACCTGGCTGGTCGCTGCGTTAAGCAGCCCGGCGATCTGTGCGGCTGGCTGGACGATGAGTCCGGCGAGCTGGGCGCGCAGTTCATCCATCGTCGGCAGACTGGCGACCGCCTCGAGGTCTTTCGCCCCGAAGATCGCCGTGCCCATCACGCCGCCCTTCACGATGAACAGTTCGCTGTTGTCCTTGGCGAACGCCTGAACCACTTTGGCGACCGCCGGCAGGTTGCCGTTGCCGAAAGCGACCGCCGTCGGACCGAGCAGCAGACGCTCAGGGACGGGCCAGCCATTGTCGCGCAGGGCGATGGAGAACAGCGTGTTCTTGGTGATGGTGTACGTGCCGGATGCTTCGCGCAGTTTGTCGCGCAAATCGTCGAGTTTGGCGACCGTCAGCCCGCGATATTCCGTGACGATGAACCCGTCGGTCCCCGCCAGGATGTCGCTGTAGATGGCAACCAGGTCTTCCTTGCGTTGTCTGGTGATTGCCAAGCGCCACACTCCTTTACAGAATAAAAACGACCCCCGCAGCAGACGTGCAGGGGTCGTCATCGATCTTCGATGCGCGCTTCCCCTCACCTCGGCAGGAGATTAAGTCCATGTCTCGGACGCCTGCTGTCTGCGGATCGGTATGACGCACATTTTAGGGGTGCATAACGTCCCTGACAAGGGCGAAGATTGGCGTGGTTGAAGTCGTGTCTCGTATCTTTTCAACGGGCGGGCGAGCCGCCGGCTCGCCCCTACGGCACGTTGGTTGTAGGGGCGACCCGGCGGGTCGTCCGGGTCCCCTCTCGTCTGCCGAAGCTCACCCCGCAAACGACAGGCGGACGGCGGACGCCTGCGCCCGCAGCGCCAGCTCGCAGACCGTGAAGCAGTGCGCCTGCGGCAGCGCCGTATCGGTGCGGTCGCGCACGTCGGCGATCATCTGCCGGGCGAAGGGCAGTTCCACATCGTCGCACGACACCCGCTCCACCCCGCGCTGATCCACCACCAGCAGGTGATCTGTCCCGGCGCGCCCGTCCAGATCGATGTTCTTGCGCGCCTCGATGCTGCCTTCGGTTCCGATCAGCATCAGGCGCACGTCGCCCCAGGTCGGCAGCCCGTCGGGGGTGAGCCAATCGACGCGGATGTAGCCGGCTGCGGAGTCGCTGCGCAGCACTAGATCGCCGAAATCCTCAAAGCCGGGATACTCTCGAAAGCGCGCTGTGCCGATCTGGGCACTGGCGATCTCGGCGTTCTGGCTGCCGGTGAAGATGAGGAACTGATCGATCTGGTGGCTGGCGAGATCGTTCAGGATGCCGCCGTGCTGCGCGCTGTCGAACCACCAGTCGGGGCGCTGGTTGCCGCCGAACAGCCGGTGCGGTCCAAAGCCGAGGGTCTGCACCACCCGCCCGATCCTTCCGGCGCGCACCAGATCGAGCGCTTTGACCGTCGCCCGGCTCGCCAGCCGCTCACTGAAATAGACCCAATAGCGCCGTCCGGTCTGCGCCTGAACGCGCCGCGCTTCATCAAGCTGCGCCAGCGTCGTGAAACCCGGTTTGGCGCACAGCGTATCTTTGCCGCGCCGCATGGCTTCGATGCCCAGCGCTGCCCGCCGGTCGTGGCGGACGGTGTTGACGATCAGGTCGATATGCGGATCATCCAGCAGGCGGTCCAGGCTGAGCGCAGTGTCCATGCCGGGGTAGCGGGTGATCACGGCGGCGGTCACCGCCGGGTCATCGTCGTAGAACCCGGCGCAGCGCGCCCCTGCGCCGAGCAGTATGCCGATCTGATTGAAGGCGTGGGGGTGCGCTCCGCCGACCGCCGCGAAGGTCAGGCTGTCTGCCATCATCGTATCCTCTTCTCCTGTGTGCTGCGCTGTCCAACGCTCAGGCGCGGGGCGACTTGCCGGTCAGACGGGTGAACATCTGATAGCCGATCCAGCGGAACGGCTCTGGCGGGATGCGCTTGTAGGTCGGCTGGTAGAACGGCAGCCCGCGCCAGTGGGTGTCGTCGCCGGAATAGATGTCGGTGAGCACCTGCCCGGCGATGTTCGCCAGCGTGACGCCGTGCCCGTTGTAGCCGATGGCGTAGTAGACGTTGCGATGTTCGCCGCGCACGCCCATCAGCGTGTTGCGGTCCAGCGTGATGCCCAGCGTGCCCGTCCAGCGCTGAGCGATGGGCAGCGATGGCGCTTCCGGCACGTAGTTCGCCAGCGTGGCGTAGATCCTGGTGTAGCTGCGCGCGGCGGAATCCGGCGCGCCGGGGAAAGCGGTGCGGTTATTAAACAGATAGGCGTAGGACTGATTGCTGCCGCCGCCGAAGATGATCTGACCGTTGGAGGTCAGGCTGCAATAGGAGATGCGATCCAAATCGTCGGAAAACGCGGCGAACTCGGTCCAGCCCAGGCTGCGCAGCTGCTCCGGCGGCAGAGGCGCGGTGGCGAAGACGTGGGAGTGCAGCGGAAAGAGCGCGTCGCGGAAATAGCCGAGCTTGCTCGTATAGCCATTGGTCGCCAGGACGATGGCTTTCGCCCTCACTTCGCCGCGCGGCGTGCGCAGGATGACGCGCGCCCCTTCCTCGATGCGTTCGACGGGCGTGTTTTCGTAAATCTCCACACCCTGTTCGACCAGCACCGGACGCAGCGCCCGCACCAGCTGCGCGCCGTTGATTTGCCCCGTGCCGGGGTCCAGCACCGCGCCGAGCGCCCCACGCAGCCGCAGTCTTTCGCTGAGCTGATCGCCGTTCAGGTAGACGGTGGGGATGCCGATGGCGTTGTGCGCCTCGACTTCAGCATGCGCCTTTTCGGCGCGAGCGCGGTCGGTATAGACGGTCAGCGCGCCATCGAAGCGGGCGCTGACCTGCAGGCGGTGGCGGGCGATGATCTCGCGGATCATGGCGATACCGGCGCTGGTCATTCGGTAGATGCGCGCCGTCATCTCCGGGCTGGGGTCGGTCACACCGTTGACCCAGTTGAGGATCATGCCGCCGTTGCGCCCGCTCGCGCCGTTCGCCAGCGCCCTGGCTTCCAGCAGCAAGACGCGCTTTTCGGGAAAACGGCGGCTGAAGTGATACGCCGTCGAAGTGCCGGTGAAGCCGCCGCCGATGATCGCCAGATCGGCTTCGATCACCCCTTCCAGCGGCGCGCCGGGGCGATAGTCCGGCGTCTCTGCCGCCCAGACGGAGCGGTTGTCGTCGATTTCCAGGGTTTCGGGGAAGAGGTTCGGGGCGATGTCCCAGGCATGCGCCGTCAGGTTCGCCATCCCGTTCATGAAGGTGACCAGTGGGGTCTTCTTGAAATCCGACATTGCCGAGGCTCGTTTCGAGGAGAAGCGTCAGTACCCGGCAAGTATATCAGCAGGCGCGCGGCGTTGTCGCGTCCGACGTGTCGCGCGGGCAATAGGAGCGCAAGATCAAGAGTGCCGCCGCTGCTCCAGGACTGGTATGCTGAGGGGGTCACTGACGAGCTAAAAGGATGGACGATGAAACTGCGGGATAGCGCACTGCTGTTCGTGCTGGCGGCGCTTTGGGGAGCCTCTTTCCTTTTCGTGCGGATCGCCGTGCCTGTCCTGGGACCTTTTCCGCTGGTTGCCAGCCGCCTGATTCTGGGCGGCGCACTGCTGCTGATCTACGCGCTGGCGATTCGCCAGGCGCCTGATCTGCGCGCTCACTGGCGGCGCTATCTGGTGATCGGCGTGTTCAACAACGCCATTCCCTACGTGCTGATCGCCACCGCGCAGCTTCACCTGACGGCGTCCTTCGCCGCGCTGCTCAATGCCACCACGCCGCTGTTCAGCGCGGTGGTCGCCTCCCTGTGGATCAAAGACCGCCTGACCGCTCCCAAGCTGTTCGGGCTTTTCCTGGGAATCGTCGGCGTTGGCGTGATCGTCGGCTGGCAGTCCCAGGCGGTCGATGCCGTCTGGCTGGCGAGTGTCCTGCTGATGTTCGGCGCGACCTGCTCCTATGGCATCGCCGCCGTCTACGGCAAGATCGCCTTCAAGGGGATGAGTCCGGTGTCTACGGCGACGGGGCAGCTGCTGGTGTCGGGCGCGTTGGTCCTGCCGTTCGCCGTGCTGAACCCGCCGCAGGTCGCACTTCAGCCGCTCACTGTGCTGGCGGTGATCGGGCTGGCGACGCTGTCCACCGCCGTCGCCTTCCAGATCTATTTCCATCTGATCGCCAGCGCCGGGCCGACCACCGCCGCCAGCGTGACGCTGCTCATTCCCTTCTTCAGCAGTCTATGGGCAGCGGTTTTCCTGGGCGAGCAGCTTCACCTCAACGAGATCGCCGGGTTCTTGATCATCCTCGTCGCCCTGGTACTGGTCACCGGGCTGTGGATGCAGGTGATCCCCCGGCGGCGTGCGGCATTCAAGACATGAGGCATCCCCGGTCAGAGGCGATCACAGGATCGCCTCACTCCTGTATCGCCGGCACAGCCGACCAGTACCCCTGTTCAGCGTCCGGCAGTTCGGTGATGGCAAAGACGACGCCGCCCTGCATGAGCAGGTAGCTGGTGTAGGAGACGCGCCCGGCGGGCTGGCGAGCGCTGTCGAAACCCTGTTCCGGGGCGGTCGCCCAGCCCAGCGCCGTTTCCCCGCCGACCGCATCCCAGACCCGGCGGAAGCCGCGCACCGGGGCGATCAGCCCCGCCGGCGGGGTGAGCGTCGATTCTGGCATGCCTTCGACAAAGGTGTCGCTGTAGATGCGAAAGACGCCGTCTTCGCTGAAGACGTAGATCTGCGCGGTATCGGAAAACCAGATCATCGCGCCGCGCTCGAAGGGCTGCCAGGCGGCGAAGACGGCGTGCGGCGGTTCTTCCGGGCAGAGCGGCAGCGCGCCGCGCCCGCCCAGCCACTCCTGAGCGCAGGTCACGGTGATCTGCACGGTCTGGCGGGCAGGATCGCCCGCCCCGACGATCTCGACGCCGTAGCGGTAGACCCCGGCATAGGCGAAACCGTTCACCACCGCCCCGCCCTCGACCGGGAGCGCCGGAGCGTTCGCCGGGCGCAGGCATTCCGCGTCACGGTCTGGCGGGCAGGGAAAAAAATAGGCGGCGTCGCCCGTCCCCACCCAGGAGAAGGTCACGGCGTCACCGCTGCGCGCTTCGGCAGGTTCGGCGGCGAACGCCAGCAGCGCCGCCGGCTCGCCAGAGTCCAAAGTGGCAGACACAGTGTCGTCCGCTGGCGCGGGGAGGAAGATGACCGCCCCGACCGGCAGCGCCGACGGATCGTCCAGGCAGTTGAGGGCTGCCGCCTGGGTGACGGTCAGCGCCTTTGACCCCGCCAGGAGCAGCGGGAGCGTGTCGCCCTGCCGCACCACGTAGGGCGCGAAGTTGGGCAGCCGGTAGGCGCTGCACGTCCCGGCGCGGGCGTCCGACGGAAGCTGCGTGATGACGGCGGATGTGGGCGAATCGCTGAAAGGCACGGCAGGCGTGGCATCCTGCGCGGCGGCGGCAGACACGAGGAACAGCGCGACGATCAGCGGCATGACAAGTTTCAGGACCTGGCGGTTGAACATGGCAGTCACCCTTCTGTACAAATGGCGGTTGAACCCGCTGCATCGATCATACGGTCGGTCCCGCGCACGGATCAATCAGCCTTTGGTCGCCTCGTTCGCCACAAGGCGCGGCTGATGCTAGAATCAGTGAATCACGAGTTTCAACAGCTTAAGGGGAATCATCATGCGCATACCGCATATCGCCGACAGGCTGCTGCGGCGCCTGCTTGAGCTTCCACCGCCTCATGTTCACGTCAGTCTGTTGAACCGCGCCTTGAAGGTGCATCTGGGCAGCCTGACTCCGGGGAAGGTGGACTATGATGACGCCTGGCTCCTCGCCTGCGCGCTGCATGCACGTGATGTCTTCGACATCGGCGCCAACGTTGGGACCTCGTCACTGATGATCCTGCTTTCGCCCTCGGTACAGAATGTGCTCCTGGTCGATCCCAACCCCGACGCCCTTGCCATCGCCGCCGCCAACCTCGTCCATAACGGTTTGGTGGACAATGCCCGCTTCGTGTGCGCCTTCGTCAGCGACAAGGCAGATGAGCAGATCGCTTTCTGGACGGTAGGAACGGGCAGAGCGGGCAGCATGTACAGCTCACATGCCGACAGCGCCCGCAGGCAGAACAGCTCCATGACGGTGCAAACCACCACCGTCGATGCGTTATACGAACGCTATGGGATCATCCCCGATCTGGTCAAGATCGATGTCGAAGGCGCGGAACGGCTGGTGCTGGCAGGCGCAGCCGCCTGTGCCGCACACCACAAGACACGCTTCTTCATCGAAGTGCACAGCAACCCCGATCTGACCATGACGCAGAATGCCCAGCATCTTCTGGACTGGTGCGCCGCGCATGGATACAGCGCGTGGTTTCTGAAGGAGAAGATCAGGCTGACCAGCCCGGAACCGGTCGCGCATCGTGGGCGCTGCCACTGGCTGATTCAGCCCGCGTCCTGGGAGTTTCCCGACTGGCTGCTGCCGCTGGAGGAGAGCGCCCCGCTGGAGAAAGCGCTCGCCTCGGCGTCGTGACCGGGACGGGGCGCGTTTCCCCTCACCCCCAACCCCTCTCCCACGTAAACGGGGAGAGGGGAGAGAAGTTCATAACAGGCGCTATCCCCCACGCCGGGATCGCTCCTGCCGGACCTCCACTTCGACCGGTTCCGCCTCTTCCTGATCGGAAAGCATCTCGTCCAGACTCAGGCGTCCCAGGCGGCTGTCCTCGACCAGCGTCTTGAGTTCGCGGCTGATCTCGCCGTCTTCCTGGATGTGCTGGCGAATCAGCCGGCTGCTGGATTCGCGCCAGGTGATGCGATGCACCGCGACGGGGATGCCGTTGGCGCTGATGCGCAGCTCCCACGCGCCGTCAAAATCGAGTTCGTCGTGCACCGGCAGCCGGGCGGCGGGGGTGATCAGGTTGTCGCCCGGCGACAGCTCCCGCTGGATTTCATGCACAAAGATGCGCTCGCCCACCGCATCGCGGATTTCGAAGGTGACTTTCCCCTGGGCGCGCACCGGCAGGTGCAGCTGGATATACGGCTGAATGTAATCCATGTCGGTGGGAATCGCCGACGTGCGGTAGACGATGGGGTCATCGTCGCCGCTGAACGCCATGAAACCGACATCGACCGGGTAGACCTGGGCGCTTTCCGGCGCGATGCCGGCATTTCTTGCCGCATCGACCGCGTGATCGTAGACGCGGGGAGCCTCGGCAGGCGTTTCTTTCACCGCGAGGGTCTCTTCGTCAGCGCTGGCGGCTGCCCGCCGGCGGCGCTCACGAAGCGGCGGCGCTCCGGCGAGGCGTCCCCCCATGCCCGTCTGGTTGGTCATGGCGAACTGCCGCGCCAGCATGAAGAAACCGAACACTGCCAGCAGCAGCACCACCGGGGACGCGCCCTCAAGCGACGCCAGCCCGATCATCAGCAGCACGAGACCGATCACGATCTCGCCGAATCTTCTACCCATGATGCATCGCCTCGTCTTTACTTCGGACTTCTGCCGTCGGCGCTGTTCCGCTGCGAGCGCAGCAGGTCTTCCAGGCTGACGGGCAGGCTCTCGTCTTCAGGGGTGCGCAGGCGCTTGCCCGCCTCCGCCTCGCGCGCTTCCAGATAGGCGAAGCGGTCGCGCGTTGAAGGCGACACGGCGAAGGCGTGGATGCCGACCAGCGCGCCATCGACGTAGACGCGCAGATCCCAGTCGCCCGACTGCATCTCGCCCTTCGCCAGCGGCAGATGGTGGTCCGCCAGGACGCTCACCTCGCCTTCGCGCAGGTAGGCGCGCATCTCGTGGACGTAGCGTGGTTCGCCGCCCTGGTCGATCATCTCGAAACGCACGCGCGCCGCCCGGTCAGCTTCCTGCGGCTGCACCTGAAGGGTGATGTAGGGGCGGATTCCGTCGTCGTCCCCGCTGGCGGCGCGCGTCCGGCGCATGGCAATGCCGTCGCTGCCGGACTGGGTGGCGATCAGCCCCACATCGACCAGCGTCACGCCGCCGCCGTACAGGCTGCCCCGCCGCCTGGCGCGTTCGACCGCTTCGCGCCCTTCCGGCGACATGCGGTTGGCTGCCAGCGACGCCCGCGACCGGTCGAGGATCTGCGCCGGCTGCACATCCAGACGCACGCTGGAGAGGAAGAAGGCGGCGGCGTACAAGCCGAGCAGCGCCGCCGCCGCTGCGCCGGTCGCCGCGCCCGAAAGCAGGACGATGGACATCAGCGCGCCGAGCGCGACCAGCCAGGGGAGATTGCGACGTTGAAAACGCATAGCGGACTCGTTCCAGATACGGCGGACTACACACTTTCAGTATACGACGGAACACGCCAGGCGGTTGCGTCCTTCAGGACGACGCCCAGCGTCATCGCCGCAGGCGCAACCTGAATCGTAACATCTGCGTATAGAAGGGTGATGAATGAAATCAGAGCGAAAACAAAGGATTCACGATCATGAGCGAACCCAAACGTCTGCTGCGGTCGCGCACCAACCGCCAGCTCGCCGGGGTCTGTGGTGGGCTTGGCGAGTACTTCGGAATCGATCCGACCCTGCTGAGAATCGCCTTCATCCTGATGGTGGTCTTCGGCGGCAGTGGTCTGCTGCTGTACATCATCCTGGCACTGGTGATCCCCGAAGGCTGAACGGCAGTCCCCCGGTTCAAACGCATTGACGATCAGCAAGGCAGCCTGAGAGAGTATCCTCCCAGGCTGCTTTCATTTTCAGAAACCCTGGTTCTTGCAGACGGAGTCGCGGCTTAGAGGCTGTTATGAACTTCTGCGGCAGGAGTTCCCCTCACCCCTGTATCCCCTCTCCCACGCGCGCGGGGCGAGGGGACCTAACTCCCCCTTCTCCCCGTTCTTGTGGGAGAAGGGGGCTGGGGGGTTGAGGGGAGAAGAGTTCATAACAGGCTCTAG
>JAEURA010000346.1 GCA_016789005.1 Anaerolineae bacterium | reverse complement strand
CGAAGGTCAGTGATTTTGGCGGCGGCGGCTCGGTGACCGCTTCGGTACGGCTGAGGAATTCCGTCTCCTGCTCATGCCAGATTTCGCTGAGCCGCGCCGCCTGGTTGGTCAGCACGATGACGGTGTCGCCGGCATCGCGCTGCTTGCGGATGTGGGGCAGGAACTGCTTCAGCTGCCCGCCGAAACGCAGTTCCGGCGCGAGCAGCCCGCGCATCATGCCCGATTCTTCAACAGCGTCGTCCGCCGCATGGAGGTAAGCATGAGGGCGGTCGCGCAGCGCCTCGCTGATCTGGTCCCAGGTGAGGTAGGGCAGCGGATGATCGACCGCCAACGCGCCGGCTCTGGTTTTCTCGGCGCGTGAGGCGCCGGCAGCGGCTTCGATCTCGGCGATGGTCTCGTGCAGTTCTGCGCCATCCTCGATCAGGATCAGGCTGTCGTCCGGCGCGTAATCCAGCAGGCTGACCGGATTGCGGTAGAGGTATGGCAGATAATGCTCGATGAAGGGGAAGGCAGCGCCGGAATCCAGCAGCGGCAGGTCGCCCTTCGGGTTGATGGCTTCGGCAGAGGGATCCGGCAGTCCGTCGAACCAGGCGCGCAGCGCGCCGACCACCGCCGGCGCATCTCCGGGCAGCGCTTCGCGCGCGGGGGTGATGACCAGCCGCGCGATCCTGCCGGTGGATCGCTGCGAGTCGGCGGCGAATGTGCGCAGGGAGTCGATCTCGTCGCCGAAGAACTCGATGCGCACCGGCTGATCGTGCGCCATCGGGTAAATGTCGAGGATGCCGCCGCGCCGGCTGAATGTGCCCGGTTCGATGACCATCGAAGTCGGTTCGTAGCCCATCGCCACCCACCGCCCGACCAGCGAGTCGATGGGCTGGCGTGCGCCGGGGCGCAGCACCATCGAACGCTGGCGGAAGACGCTCACCGGCAGGGTGCGCTGCATCAGCCCACGCGCCGAGGTGACGATGACCGGGGGCAGGGGCGTCAGGTCGACATCTTCTGGCGGCATCAACGCGGACAGCGCCTCCAGGCGGGCGCGAATGGCGGTTTCGCCCCAGGGAGCGCGTTCATAGAACAGGGGCGCGGGTTCAGAAAAGCGGTAGATGCCTTCCGCCATGCCGCGCCACACCGGAAGCTGTTCCGAGAGATTGTAGGCGCGGTCGATCCTCGCCGTGACGACGATGACCGGTGCACGCCATTCGTTCGCCAGCGCGGCGACAACGAAAGGACGCGCCGAACGGATCACGCCGAGCGCCGGCGCTTCACGCTGCTCCATCGCATGGAGCGCGGCACGGAACGCTGGCAGCCCACGCAGCGAATCGACCAAACCCGACAGATTCAGCATGATGCACCTGTTCTCAGGAGTCTTCTAGCTGTGACTTCGGCTTTTCCGAGGACTTCGCCTCGCCCTGACCGTTGAAGCGATTCATGGCGGCGTCGATGCCCAGTTTCAACCACATCTCGACGGCGTCCGCCGCGCGATCCGCCATCTCCAGCGCGGTGATAAAGTCATCGCCCTTGAAGGGCTGCAGCACGTAGTCCGACGGATCCATGCGCCCCGGCGGACGTCCGATCCCCATGCGGATGCGCGGTACGTCCTGTGTGCCCAGCCGTTCGATGATGTGTTTCAACCCCTTTTGTCCACCGGAACTGCCGGTCTTGCGCACCCGCAGCACGCCGAAGGGGATATCCAGATCGTCGGCGATCACGATGATTCGTTCGGGGGCGATCTTGTAGAAGTTGGCGAGCGGCTGCACGGCGTCACCGCTCAGGTTCATGAAGGTCATCGGCTTGGCGAGGATGCAGCGGTTGGAGCCGATCACCCCCTGTCCGGTCTGCGCCTTCTGCTCCACCTTGGACAGGCTCAGCCCATGACGTTTTGCCAGCCGGTCCAGCGCCAGCCAGCCGACGTTGTGGCGCGTGTTCTCGTAGCGCGGTCCAGGGTTGCCCAACCCGACGATCAGGAACGGATCTGCCATCGGTTTTCCTCGTCAGGACCCCAGATAGGGGAGGAAGAAGACGATGAAATTGACGACCATCTGACACACCCAGGCGGCTGCCAGCCCGTTGCGCTGGCGCACGTAGCTGTAAATCAGGTTGACCATCACCAGGATGATGCTGATGATG
This sequence comes from Anaerolineae bacterium, assembly GCA_016789005.1. Taxonomy (GTDB): domain Bacteria; phylum Chloroflexota; class Anaerolineae; order Aggregatilineales; family Phototrophicaceae; genus Flexifilum. Next base: position 10,681 of record JAEURA010000346.1, on the reverse strand, counting down.
ACTGCCACCACCGGGTAGCGTCCGACGTTCAGCATGGGCAGCACCAGCACGACCGACCACAGGCTGCTCAGCGAGCCAACCAGCCATAACGACCGATCCCCTTGCAGCAGCCCGCGAAAGAACAGCGTCTCGGCGAGCGGCTGAGTGAAGATGAGCAGGCTGAAGACTGCGCCGGCGGTCAGCATCACCGGCGCGTCCGGCGCGCCGACCGTGAACATCAGCTGCGCCGTCGTACTCAGCGTCGTCCCGCCCACCAGCAGCAGCGGCGCGCCAACCATCACGCCGAAGATCGCCCCCCAGGCGATGTCTTCCGGCGCTTCCCGCTCGATGCGCGTTGTCGTGCCAAACAGCCACGCCATCACGCCGAAGAACGCCAGCAGAACCCACACCAGCACGTAGCGAAAATCGGCATTGAAGGGGATCAGCGGCGTCAAGCCGAAGGCAAGCGCCATCGCGATCAAATAGCCGAAGAACGGGTCACCGCCCCCTCTGCGCGACCGCGCCGGCGGTGCCGACTCCTCGAATTCGGCATCCGCCGCGTCGACCGCCAACGCCGCATCATCGTCCATGTCCGACGCCGCGTCGAAATGGATCGGTTGAGCGGAGTCCTCCGAAGGATCGCCCGCCCGCCGCGCCCACGAATCACCCTCGAACATAGACTAGTCCGATGCCGCCGGGGACGCTGCCCGCTCGCTCAACAGGATGACCCGGAACGCTTCCAGGATGGTCTCGACATCTTCCTGCTTGATCCAGGTATGCGTGACCAGGCGGAATTCACGCCGCGCGTCGTTGTAAGGATTCGCCAGAATATTGAACTCGTGCTTGAGCCGCCGGGAGAGCGCCGCGAGCGACACCGGCGCATCCTGCGCCAGCGTGAAGAAGATCATGTTCGTCCGAACGCTCTCCAGGTCGAGTTCGAGATAGGACATCTGCGCCAGCCCTTCGGCAAGGGCGCGGGCTTTCAGGTGATCCTCGTGAAGCCGCTGCGGCATGGTGCGCAGCGCGACCAACCCTGCTGCCGCCAGAATGCCTGCCTGGCGCATCCCGCCGCCCAGGCTCTTGCGCACCTTGTGGGCGCGCCTGATGAAGTCGCGCGAGCCGACGATTACCGATCCGACCGGGGCGCTTAACCCTTTGGACAGGCAGAAGGTGACGCTGTCGGCGTGTCGGCAGAGTTCGCTGACAGGCGTGTTCAGGGCGGCGGCGGCGTTGAAGATGCGGGCGCCGTCGATGTGAAGCTTCAGATGATGCTGGCGGGCGATCTCGGCAACTTGAGCGACGTACTCGGCGGAAAGCGGCGCGCCGCTCGCGCCGCCATGTGTATTTTCCAGACAGATCAGGCGTGTCGAGGGTTCATGTTCGTCATTGGAACGAATGGCATCGCGAATCGCGGTCAGGTCCATCGTGCCATCGCGGCGTACTTCCAGGGTGTTAGGATGGACGCCCCCGTAGGCGGCGGCGCTGCCCACTTCATAGCGGAAGATGTGCGACTGCTTGCCGATGATCATTTCGTCGCCACGCCCACAGTGAGTCAGCACCGAGCACAGGTTTCCCATCGTGCCGCTGGCGACGAACAGCCCGGCTTCCTTGCCGAACAGCGCCGCCGCTTCGGCTTGCAGCTGGTTGATCGTCGGGTCTTCCCCATAAACATCGTCGCCGACCGGGGCATTCGCCATCGCTTCACGCATTTCCGGGGTCGGTTGGGTCACGGTATCGCTGCGTAGGTCGATAAACTGCATCTTCATGAAACTCCTGATCGCGTTCGACGCTCAATGCTAGCGCAAACGGGCGTACAATTGAAGCATGACGACAGTGACTCTGACCCACGTCAGCAAGAAATTCCCCGGTTACGATGGGATGATGACCACGGCGCTGGACAACGTCTCGCTCAAGGCGCACAGCGGTGAGGTGATCGCTGTGCTGGGACCTTCGGGGTGCGGCAAGTCCTCGCTGCTGCGCATCGTCGCCGGGCTGCTGCCCCCTGACAGTGGTGAGGTGCTTTACGACAACGTGTCGCTCGCCGAAATTCCGCTGCGCGAGCGTGGGGTCGGCATGGTCTTTCAGGATGGCGCGCTCATGCCGCACTGGGTCGCCGAAAAGACGGTTGGCTTCTTCCTGTCGCTGCGTCATCGCGAAGCTGAAGTGCCGGCGCGCATGCGGCGTATTTCGGAGATCACCGGCATCGGCATGGAAAAACTGCTGGATCGCAAGCCGGGGCAGCTTTCCGGCGGCGAACGCCAGCGTGTCGCCATCGCCCGCGCTCTGGCGCGTGATCCGCGCGTTTTTCTGTTCGATGAACCCTTTTCCAGCATTGACGCGGCGCTGCGCACCCATGCCCGGCTCGAACTCAAACGTCTGCTGCGCGAATTCCCGGTGACGTCGTTCTACGTCACGCACGATCAGCAGGAGGCGGTGGCAATGGCGACGCGAATCGCCGTGATGCGTGCCGGCAAGATCGAGCAGACCGGTGATTATCTGACTCTGTACGAAAACCCTCTCAATCTGTTCGTCGCAACCTTCATCGGCACGCCGACCATCAATCTGTTTTCCGGCATCGTGCGTCACCATCACTGGTACGGCGGGACGTTCGGCGGTTTTTCGGTGCGCAGCGATCTCGATGACGGCGCGCCGGTCGTTGCCGGAGTGCGTCCAGAGGCGTTTCGCATCGCACCCTCGGACGATGCCGTCCCGGTGCGCGCTGAATCGGTCGTCGATCACTATTCGGAGCGGCTTCAGGTGATCGATGTGCTGACAGAATTTGACCGCTGGACGATCACCGTCCCGCTGGACATGAGGGTCAAGGCGGGGGACGTGCTGCCCTGTGCGCTGGACGCCAGGGCGCTGGTCTATTTTGATCCGAAGTCCGGCAGGCGGATCGGCTAGCCGACACTGTCCGACAGAGCGTGGAAATCGTCGCGCAGCTTCGGATATAACCCCTGATAGCGGGCGAAGAGGGCGTCGTAGCGCGCCCGGTGCGCCGGGTTTGGCTCGGTCACCTGTACGGTGCGCGAGGTGAGCGCACAGGCTTCGCCGTAGGTGCTGTAGATTCCGCAGCCGACCCCCGCCAGCAGCGCTGCGCCGATCCCGGTTGTCTCGGAAAACCCCGTCCGGTTCAGCGGGATGCCCAGCACGTCCGCCATGATCTGCCGCCAGACCGGGCTGTCCATCGCCCCGCCTGCCGCCACCACCGTCTCGACTGATCCGCCGATGGCGATGCTGATGTTCAGCGCTTCGTGCAGCGAGAACGCTACACCTTCCATCACCGCGCGCGCCAGATGCCCGCGTTCGTGGTGATAGCTCAAGCCTACGAACGAACCGCGCGCCCTGGAATCCATGTGTGGCGTGCGTTCCCCGGTCAGGTAGGGGAGGAAGAGCAGCCCATCGGCGCCCGGTGCGGTCTCGGCGGCTTCGCGGCTGAACTGAGCGTAAGCTTCTGATCCTTCGGCAGTTTTGCCGAGCAGTCCGCGCAGCCAGCGCAGCGAAAGACCGGCGGTCAGCGTCGCGCCCAGGACGTACCACAAACTGGGCAGGGCGTGGTTGAAGACGTGTACGCGCGGATCGGTCGGCAGACGGAACGAAAGTCCTGCGACGTGATCGGGCGCGACCGGCACGAACACCTGCCCGCCGCTTCCGACCGTCACCGAGGCTCTGCCCGGTTTGATCAGCCCGTTGGTCAACGCCTGCGCCGGCTGGTCGGCACAGCCGGTCACGACAGGCACGCCTGCCGATAGTCCCAGCGTCGCGGCGGCGGCTTTGGTCAGGCGACCGACGACTGCGCTGGAATCGTGGATTGGCGGCAGGATAGAACGAGAAATCCCGACGGTCTGGACGATCTCTGGCGACCAGGCTTTGATGCTGATGTCAAACAGCGCGGTGGCGGCGGCGTCGCTGGCGTCCGTGCCGAGTTCGTCCGTCAGTTGGTAGCGAACGTAGTCTTTCGGTAGGAGCAGCATGTGTGTGTGATCGAGAGTCGCCGGCTCATGTTTTCGCAGCCAGAGCAGAGTCGGCGCGGCGAATCCGGCTGCCGGAAGCGTTCCGGTGATGCTGGAGAATCGCCCCGCGCCGATGAGGTCGAGCAGCTCGCTGCACTCTTCGCCGCTGCGCTGGTCCGCCCAGATGATCGCCGGGCGGATGGAGTCGCCGGCGCGGTCCAGAAATGCTGTGCCGTGCATCTGCCCGCACAAGCCGATGGCTTTGACTTCAGCCTCCGGCGTCGACGCCAGCGCCGCTTTGACGGCGGCGGCGGCGGCTTGCCACCAGTCGTCCGGCTGATGTTCGGCATAGCCTGGCGCGGGCTTGTGGAGGGGATATTCCTGGGCGGCGGCGGCTTCTATCTTGCCCACATCGGGGTTGAACAACACCGCCTTGACGCTGGACGTTCCGACATCGATTCCCAGTAAGGTACGCATCGGATTTCTTCCTGATCTCCCTCTTGATGGCTGGGGATTATGCGCCGCGCCGGTGATGAACCGTCGAGGCGCGCAGCATCAGTTTCATGTCGAGCAGGAGCGACTCAAAAGGTTCGGGGTGACCCTCTTTGATTCTGGAGAGCAGCAGATCGGCGGCGGCTTCTCCCATGCGATTGATAGGCTGCGCCACGGTCGTCAGCGAGGGGATGAGATAGGAAGACAGTGGAATATCATCGAAGCCGACGACAGAAAGCTCGTCCGGCAGCTTCAGCCCGACTTCGGCAGCGGCGTGCAGCACCCCGATGGCGATCACGTCGGTCAGCGCGAAGACCGCCGTCGGTCGGCGCTTGCGGCGAAGCAGGTCACGGGTGAAAGCGTAACCGACATCAAACTCGCTGCGTTCGCTGATCAGAGTCCTCAGTGAATTCGCCGCCATACCGGCATCGGCGATGGCTCTGCGTGCGCCGTGAATGCGCTGATCCATTGAGGCGCTGTGGGGTTGTGCGCCGATCAGCGCGATGTCGCGGTGCCCAAGCCGCAGCAGATGTTCCATCGCATCGTAGCCGCCCTGGAAATTGTTCGCCAGGATGCGGTTGACCGGGAGGTTGGGCAGGTCACGGTCGATCAGGATGACGGGTATCTTGGAAAGCAGGGGGGTGATGGCTTCGCTGCTGCGCCCGGTTGGAGCGATGATCGCGCCATCCACGCGCTGGCGAATCAGCATATCCACGTAGGCTGCCTCATCGTCGCTACTCTCTTCAGAGCTGCAAATGATGATGCGATAGCCCGCCGCGAAGAGTGTGGTCTGAATGATGGTGACCAGCGCCGCGAAAAAGGGCTGATTCAAGCCGGGGACCAGCACGCCGACCGTTAACGATTCCTGACGGCGCAGACTCCTGGCGAGCGCGCTTGGCTTATAATCGAGCAGGTGCATCGCTTCGGTTACGCGCAGCCGAAGGTCTTCACTGACATAGCCATTCTTGTTGACCACGCGCGAGACCGTCGCCACAGATACGCCGGCATGGGCTGCAACTTCTTTGATGGTTGCCAAGGCAGCGCCTTCTATCGTGTTCCTTCAAGGGAAAACGTTTTCAGGAATTTAGCGTGAAACCGGGAATCATGCAAATTGAATACGCGGAAATCCAAACTGTTCTCGCCCGATCCGCAGACTAAAGTGAATGAAGTGAAGGGGTGAAAGACATCCACGAACGGACGATCCGCCGGGTCGATCTTTCAGCCGATGGCGCGTTGAGGCTAGTCGCCCGCTCGCCCGCTCGTTGAAAAGACTATGAGACGCACCTCGAAATCGTGATCACAGGAGCCTGACCGATGCGCATCGACATTTTGACGCTTTTTCCAGAGATGTTCGATGGGGTGATGAACGCCAGCATGATGTGGAAAGCACAGGAGTACGGTTTCCTGGACCTGCATCTGCATCAGCTGCGCGACTGGACAACAAACCGCCATCGGACTGCCGATGACACACCCTATGGCGGCGGCGGGGGTATGGTCATGCGCGCCGATATCGTGGTGCGCGCGGTGGAAGCGGTGCAGGCGATGGGCGCTTCTGCCGCGCCGGCCTATGGCATGTCGCCCCAGGGGCAGTTGTTTTCTCAGGAGTGGGCGGTCCGCCTTTCGAAACTGGATCGCCTTCTCCTGGTCTGCGGACATTACGAGGGAATCGACGACCGCGCGCGCCAGCTGGTGTTCACCGGCGAACTGAGCATCGGCGATTACGTGCTGACTGGCGGCGAACTGGCGGCGATGGTGATCGCCGATGCTGTTGTGCGCCAGATTCCTGGAGTGTTGGGTGCAGAGGGTGGCGCAGAACGCGAAAGTCTTGCCGAGGGCATTCTGGAAGGTGCGCATTACACCCGACCCCTGGAATATCGTGGGCTGACCGTTCCAGAGGTCCTGCAGGGCGGCAACCATGCCGCCATTGCCCGCTGGCGGCGCGCAGATGGACTGCGCCGGACATGGGACAATCGTCCTGATCTACTGCGCCGCGCCCGCCTCACCGACGAGGATAAACGCCTGCTGGCGAAGTTCGCAGCCGAGGACGCTGCTGCCCTGCGTCGGAAAGCGCAGGGCTGACGTCAGCATGATCCGGTTGCGCAGAAGTCGTCCTTGCGCTTATGATCGCGGTGTGTTGGGACAAGCTCATCCGTTTTTGATACACTTGAGCAAGTATTGACGACCCGGGGCGTATCGCTGCATACAGCAGGACTGCGCCCTATTTGAGAGGAAGCAGCGTAAACCCATGATTAAGGAATACCGCAGCGAAATTCTGGAGCGCAAGCTGAAGACGCTCCACGTTGCCGTCGATGGTATCAAAGCCTCCGTGATCGTCAACGTCGATGGGCTGTTGGTCGCTGCGTTCCCCCCCGGTAACGAAGAGAACCCGCATGAAAACCCGACCAGCAGCCCGCAGGTTGCGGCGATGTCCTCCACGCTGATCGGTCTCGCGCAGAAGACGCTCAAACGCCTGGAACAGGGACAGCTGGAGCGCCTGCTGATGGAGGGCGAAGAAGGCGTGATGGTGGTCTTTCCTGCCGGGCGGGCGTCCCTGGCGGTCCTTTGCGAGAAGGGGGCGCGGCTCAGCCACATCCTCTATGCAGCGAAGAAGGCGGCGGCGGACATCAGCGAGGTGTTGGAGTCATGAAAGCGCGGGCTTGTCGCCCGCACTTCGGCTCAGGTGGTGCTGCGCCGCCGCGTGCGCAGCTGAAACAGCACACGAATGTTCATCTTCCCCAGGGCTATCGAGTCGCCGTCGCGCAGCGGATGCGGCTGGTGCGGCTGAAGGCGCATGCCGTTGACCCCGGTACCGTTGCTGCTTCCCAGGTCGAAAATTTCAACTTCGTTGTTGCGCAGGCGAATCACCGCATGACGCCGGCTGACGCCCATGCGGTAGCCCGCGTACGACGTCAGATCGACATCGGGCATCGTCCCGGTCGCCGGGTCGCGTCTACCGATGACCGTCTCTTTTTTCGGGAAGAGCAGGATCGGCGTCGCCGCGCCTTCAATCTCCAGCCGCAGCACCATGTCGTCCGTGAAGACGCTCGTGCCAGCGGTGGAAACCGCCGCCTGCATCAATTCGCCCGTATCCGTGACCCGCTGCTGACCTTCCAGGCTCATGCGGTCGTACTGCTTGGTGCCCAAGCCGCGCGTCTCGGTCAGGAGAGGGGATTTGCAGTTGAGGCAGTGCGTCGTCCCCACCGGGTTGCGATGTCCACAGTGCTGGCAGACCAGCACACCGGTATCGGTTTCCTTGAGCTGCGAAGTACCAGGGGCGCTGGAAGATCGATCTTCCGGCCGGGATGGCGGGCTGCCAGCGCGGGGCGGACGAGGAGCATCGCCCACCTCGTCGTGCTTTGGAAAGTCTTCAGGGTGACGGTCAGCCATGATGCACCTTTTAGACAGCCTCGCTCATAAGAGCGATTCTAAACCCGGAGATGTGTCCAGCGCAACTCTTGTGCTGGTTTTTTCATTACTTCTTATTGTCGCCTTCGTAATCCGGCTGTGGGGTCTTGAGTCCCAGAGCCTCTGGTTCGACGAAGGCTGGTCCGCGTATGCCGCCGAACAGCCGACACTGATCGCAGCATTCAACGCCGACGCTACTAATCCCCCATTGTATTATGGACTGCTCCATATTGCCGCATCGGCTTTTGGCGCGAGCGAGTTTTCCCTGCGTTTTGTCTCACTGCTGTGGGGGCTTGTGGTCAGCGCACTGACCGTCCTCCTGGCGCGAAGGCTCGCGGGGCGGCGGGCTGGGTTGATGGCGGCGGCGCTGGCGACGTTCAGCGCGCCGCTGTGGTGGGCGTCGCAGGAAGCGCGGATGTATACCCTGCTGGCGCTGCTGGTTTTGGGATGCGCGTTCATCTGGGAACGGCTTCTTCATCGTCCGACGCGCGCCGCTTGGCTGGCGCTGTGGACCTTGGAATGCCTCATCCTCTATGCGCATAACACCGGTCCTGTCGTCGTCCTCTGGCTGAACAGCGTCACCGCGCTGTGGTGGCTGTCTCGCCGCCGCTTCGACAAGCCGGACTGGCGGTTGTGGTTCGCCGGGCAGATCGTCGTCGGGGTGCTCTGGTTGCCTTATTTTGTCGGGCGTTTTCTGCTCCTCCCCGGCGCGAACAGCGCTGTGCAGTCAGCGCTTCAGTCCTCGAATGTGCTGCCCCGCCTCCTGGCGCTCTGGAACGGCATGTGGAGCGCGCCGCCAATCGCGCTGGTGGAAAGCTTGGGGCAGCCCGATGCGGCGATGCTCGTCGCCACGCTGATCCTGCTGCTGTGCGTCGCCGCCGGTGTCCTTGCGTCACGCCGGTTGGGGGTCCATATCCTGCTGCTGACGGCGTACCTGGCGCTCGGTCTGGCGCTGTTGGGAAATGATCTGCACGGGCGCTATCTGGTCATGATCGCGCCGCTTCTGACGGTGGCGGCGGGCATCGGGCTGGCGCGCTTTGCCCTCCCACTGCGCGCGCTGGGGATCGCCGCTGCTCTGGCGGTCTTCGCGCTCAGCCTTGCGACGGCGCATCTGCCCGAACGGGGACACGACGACGCGCGCGGCATGGTACGCCACTATGCCGAGACGCTGACCGCCGCCGACACCGTGCTGGCATGGTCCTACGCCGACCGCTACGAACTCGCCTACTACTGGGATCGCCTCAAGGTCACCGCCCGCCGTGTCACGCTGCCGGAGGGGGAAGACCTGGACACGGTTGCACCGCTCCTGCCGACTTCGGGGTGGGTTGGTCTGAACGTCTGGTACACCCAGCGCGCGGACTATCGCGGCATGATGGGCTGCCTGCTGGGACATGGGGCGGATTCTGCGCCGCTGGCGTTCACGACGGCTGGCATGACCAATCTGCTCTACGCGCACGCTCCGGCTTCACTGCCCGTCCTGCGCGATGTCGATTGGACGTTCCGGGATGGAGCCGGCGTTGAAGCGGGCACGGTGCGGGCGGTTGGTGAACTGCCGGCATTTGCCTCTCATCAATCGCTGTGCCTGCCGCTGACGCTTCATCGCGGCAGCCTCAGCGCCGACATGAAGGCGGCGGTCATCGTTCGCAATGCCCTGGGCGATTCAATCGCGCAGATCGATGCAGTGTTCGCCACCGCCGATCAGCGCCTTACCGGGGTGCTGCCGCCCGGCGAACGTGCCTCTGCTTTCCCTCTGGTTCGCCTGCCGTACGGCACGCCCGCCGGCGATTACGGCGTCTATCTGCGCCTGTACAGCGAGAGTGCGACCTCAGGGACAGATTCCGTCGATTACGAGCCGCCACGCCGCGCCGACATCACGGTCGTCGGGCGTGACGTGCTGATCGGCATGTGGCGGGCGTCCGAGGGTAAATGGGGAATTCAGGGAAACGGTTCTGCGCCCGCGCGGCTGACCGGTCATGAAGTGGTTCCGCCCGACGGCAGCGTGGTCCGCAATGGCGAGACGATCCAACTGACCCTGATCTGGGAAGGACGGGGTAGTTCGGAACAGGTCAGCCTCAGCGACGCCGCCGGACGCTGGCGCGTAGAAAGCGACAGCCCGGCGGGCGATGTGAGCGGAGCGCGCCGGGAATGGCACCGCCTGCGCATCCCTTCAGACGCGCCAGATGGTGAGGTGGTCGTGAGGATGGGCGGCGAGGTGATCGCCCGTTTCGCTGTCGAATCCGCGCCGATGCTGGTGGCACGCCCTCCTGCTGACATCCCACTCGATGCGCGGTTTGTCGAAGCGGGGGCGCTGGTTGGCGCCTCTCTGCCCGATCTGCCGCTGTCTCGTGATGTCGAACCGGTGGTGACGCTGATCTGGCGTGCGGCAGAGTCCTCGACGGAGGAGAGCCTCACCGTCTTCGTTCAGCTTCTTGACGCCGGCGGGAATGTGATCGCTCAGAGCGACTCCGCACCTGTCGCCGGCGCACGCCAGACTTCCGGATGGCGCGCCGGCGAATACATCGTCGATGAACATCGTCTCCAATTCAACGCACGCGCCGCGCCCGGCACAGCCCGGCTGATTGCTGGACTGTACGATCCGCTGACGGGACGGCGCACGCCCCTGACCGAGGGCGCTGACTTCGCCGTGATTGCCGAAAACATCATGGTGGAGTGAAGTTCAGGGCAGATAGATTGCCTGCCCTGAACTTCTGGCTTCCAAATCAGGCATTCGGTGCGAATGTGTCCGAGATGCCGATGTGGAAGACGAGGAGGTACTGCCCTTCGGTGCTGTTCTGGTAGCTGGTCATGTAGTAGGTGAGATAGTTGTTGGCGCGGTCGGCATTGAGCTGGAT
>JAEURA010000327.1 GCA_016789005.1 Anaerolineae bacterium | reverse complement strand
TCCAGCCCTCCCTGGCGGATGGTCGAGATGACGTAGTCTGCGTCTTTGATGGCTTCCAGCCGGTTCGTCGTCGGCTGCACCTGAGCGGGCAGGGCGTTGGCGGCGATGTCGCGCCGGCAAAGCTGAGTGACCATGTCGAGGTTGTGTTCGGAAATATCCATCAGCGCGAAGGTCGTCGCTTGCAGTTCCGGCACGGACAGGATGTCGTACATCAGCCGCCGGGTGAAGCCTACTGATCCTGCGCCGATCATGGCGATCTTGACTGCGCTCATAACCCACCTTCTCTGTGCAGAGCATTAATCACCCATAGTGTAGCGCGTGCGCCGCAGAATGGTGGGCAGGATCCTCATTCGATTACGTCGCCGCGACTCCGGGCTTGACCGGCAGGATCACCGTGAAGGTCGTCCCTTTGCCTTCTTCGCTCTCGACCATGATCACCCCGCCGTGCATCTCCACCGCCTGTCTGGTGATGCTCATGCCCAGTCCGGTTCCCGATATGGCTCCGACGTTCGATGCGCGGTGGAAAGGTTCGAACAGGTGCGCCAGGTCTTCGTTCGGGATGCCGATACCTTCATCCTTAACGGAGAGCACTCGTTCTTCGCCGTCGTCGGAGAGGCGAACGAGCACCGGCTTTTCGAGGGGGGAATACTTGAGCGCATTGGAAATCAGGTTGGTGATGACCTGACGCATCAGACGCGCATCGACACTGGCGTTCACCGAGGGGGCGTCGCAGGTGTAGTGGATTCTTCCAAGATGCTGGATGCTGCTGTCGAATTCTTCGATGATCTCGCGACACAGGACATCCAGGTTGTGCAGGGCTGGTCTGAATTCGACGCGCCCTGCCTGGATGCGCGCCAGGTGCAGGACATCCTCCATCACATCTTTCATGTAGATGACCTGCTGACGTATTTTGAGGAGGCGCGCCTCGATCTGATCTTCGCTCATTCGTGACCGATATGCGGCAAGCGTTTCAGCCGCCGCCAGGATGGTCGCCAGCGGGGTGCGAAACTCGTGCGACGCCATCGAGACAAAGCGCGATTTCAGTTCACCCAGCTCTTTCTCCTTGCGCAGCGCCTGCCGCAGAGTCTCCTCGCTGCGCTTCAGGTCCGTGATATCCCAGTTGACACCGACCATCTTCAGCGGATCGCCCGCTGCATCGTAGAGGGTGATTCCGTTGGCTTTGAGATGGCGGATCTCACCCGTTGGACGGACGATGCGATATTCGGTGTCGTACGGCACACCTTCGTTGAGCGCCGCCAGCGATAGATTCAGCACACGGGTCAGATCTGCTGGGTGGATATACCTGTTGGCGGCGCCTGGCGGGAGCGGAGCCTCCTGCGTCGGCAGCCCGTGCAGCGCGAACATGCGCTCGTCCCAGATCAGCCGGTCGGTCTGAAAATCCCATTCCCAGGCGCCGATGCCGCCCGACCGGGTCGCCAGATCGAGACGCTGCGACAGGGAGAACGCCCGTTGTTCTGCGCGCTTACGCGCCAGCAGCGAGCCTGCCGTCAGCGCATACAGCGTCAGGATTTCAAGCTGCGGCTGGGTGATCGGGCGGCGCTCAAGCGCATTGTCGATCACCAGCCAGCCCAGCAGCTCGCCATCCCACAGAGCCGCCGCCGCACTGCTGCCGCCGCCAATCGGTTTGAAATCGGTATAGAGGGTGGTCTCTTCGTCGAAAACGAAGCGCTCGCTGCGTTCTGACGCGCGGCTCAGGATTCCCGTCAGGCTGGCGGGCGACCGGCGGCTCGGGCGGCTGTCGACGACTCTGCCGTTCATATCGGTGACGTAAGTCCCGACGGCTGCATCATGCACCGGATCATAAAGATGCAGTTCCAGCCGTTCAAAGCCGAAGCGCGCCAGCCCTTGCTCGACGGTCACTCGATAGAAGTCGTCCAGCGTTTCCGTCCGAGCGAGCTGGATGCCGATGTCATGCAGCGCCTTGAGGTACGCCTGGAATTGAAGTTCCTGGTGGAGCGTCTGTTCCAGTGCCCGCTCAGTTTGTTTTCGTTCGGTGATGTCGCGGATGATACACACTAGACTTGTCACAGAAGATTGGGTTCGGTTCACCGGTGCAATGCTGATCTCCGCGTCGAACGAGGAACCATCGGCGCGCCAGAAGCGCGTTTCAAGACGCTGTCTGCTGTGCGACGCTGCTGCGCTTTGCACGATAGCGTTGACGGTGCTGGCGCTCTGGGGTTCGACGAAGGCATCGAGCTTTCGCCCCAGGGTGCTCTGAGCAGGGAAACCGGACTGCATGCCAAAAGTGTAGTTTGCCTGCTGAATGCCGTTGTCCACGTCCAGCAGCAGGATGCCATCGCCGCTGTGGTCGAAGATCGCTTCGATGCGGTTCTTCACTCGTTCCACTTCGGCAGTCCGCTCGATCACCCGCGCTTCGAGTCGATCATTGGCTTCTTCAAGCGCCACCTTTGCCAGATGCTTGTCGGTGATGTCGGTGGCATAGATCAGGGCAGCATAAGTCCTGCCCGCACCATCCCGCACCGGCTGGATGCTGGTTTTGAACCGCCGCTGTCTTCCACCCAGAAGCACGCTGGTTTCCAGAGAGACAGCGCTTTCCTCGTTCATGCAGCGCCGAACATCGGCGAGGATGCTGTTTGCCTGATCCTGTGGAAACAGATCGTAGACGCTTTTGCCTGCCAACGCCTCTGGAGGCACGCCGAAGGGACGCGCTGAAATCCCATTGAGATAGAGATATCGCCCGCTGTAATCGACCATCGAGATCGCCGCATCGGAACTTTCCAGAAGGCTGCGATACTTCTCCTCACTGGCACGCAGCACTTTGTTGAAGTGCTGACGGCGCATCATGGGAGCGATTTGCCCCAGGGCGACTTTTAGGAAATCCAGCGTCGATTCGTCGTGAGGCATCACCTCGAATTTCATGAAGACCAGTACCGCCAGGACTTCGCCCCCCTCGATCACCGGGACGGACACGCATCCATGCAGTCCTGCCTGTCGCGCCGCCTCAAGCCGGGGCGCACCTCCAGGAGCCATCTGCTGCATATCGGGCGTCCAGATCGCCGCCTGACTTTCCCAGACCCGACCGGGAATGCCTTCACCCAGGCTGAAGACCGTCGAATCGCTGATGGTGAAAAACGGCTCCAGCACCACGCTCTGGTCGGGGTGAAAGCAGTGCACCGGGGACTTTCGCAGCAGGCGTGCTTCACGGTCCAGCTGCCATACCTCGCTGTAGACGAAGCCGAATTGCTCACAGATCAGCCGCAGCGTGGTGTGCAGGATGTCGTCGATGTCGGCGGACGTATACGTTTCGGTCAGGAGGCGGTACAGAAAATGGAGTCTCTCCTGCGCCGCTCGGCTTTCGGTGATGTCGCGCCCAACTCCCTGGTATTCCACGAAATTGCCAGCGGCGTCGAACAGGGCGCGATCCGTCCACTCGATCAAGCGCTGGCTCAGGTTCGGCATGATGGATCGATGCACGGATACGGAGACCGGATTGTCATGAGTCAGCGCTTTGACATGGGCGACCGCGCGATCACGGTCTTCGGCTGGAATCTGGTGCAGGATGTTCGCCCCCAGAAGATCCTCGCGCGTCTGACCGCGCCACTGGCAATAGGCGCGGTTGACAAACGTCAGAATGAAATCCGCGTTGTAGCGGCAGATCAGTTCCGTCTGATGCTCAACAATGCTTTCGTAACGAGCTTCGCTGGCGCGCAGGGCGGCTTCCATCGCCTGAACGGTTCGACGCAGTCGGCGGGGCTCCAGTTCGCGCTCGATCAACTGGGCGAGATGCGGTAGATCGGACGCTTCGACGGCGGCGCGCGCGCCGGCTCGAATCAGCGCCACTGCTTCGCCGTTCAGCGTCGGCATGATGACGATGACCGGCGTGGGAGGCTCCAATGCCAGCGCGGTTTTCAGGATGTCATAGGGGCGGGTGAATGTCGCCGCTGAATCGCACAGGAAGACATCCCAGGAATGTCCCGCCAGCGCAGCTTGCAGCGCAGAGAGCGTTGTGACGCGATGAACACTGTGGTTGACGCCCTCTGCGCTGGCATGCAGCAAAAGCTTCAGACGATCTTCATCGAGGGGGGAGTCGCCGATGAAGAGGATGCGTTCGCGCGTGGAGATCGGATCTGACAGCAGACTCATGGGTCTTGTTTTCAATGAATTGGCGGCTGTGCTTCGGAGTTATTACCCAACCGACAATCCTGAACCTTTAATGAATTTTACATCAATGAGGACGGACTGATCATTAGCCTTTGCCCCGCTGGCTATCGGATTTCACATGATGCGCTAAAATCATGTGCGGATGATCTATATGCCGGGTCATCCACTGTCCTCTTTGGGTCAATCGCACTTTGCGATCACGCAGGATGTGGAAGGGAGATTCCCCAATGCAGAAAAGGCTGTTGTTCGTGCTTCTCGTCGTACTCGCCCTGATGGTCTCGGTCGGCGTCGCCGGCGCGCAGGATGGCGATCTCGGCAGCGAAGCGAACCCAATCCAGGTGTATTTCGTGCCCTCCGTCGAGGCGCAGACCATCACCACCGGCGGCGAAATCATGGCGGCGGCGCTGGAAGAGGCGACCGGGCTGAAGTTCGATGTGTTCGTCCCGACCTCCTATGCCGCGACCGTCGAAGCGATGTGCGCTGCGCCGGGCAGTTCGATGGGCTTCATCCCGGCTGCCGGCTACGTCATCGCCAACAACCGCTGCGGCGTCGAAGTTTCGGCTGCTGCCGTGCGGCGCGGCTGGAACGTCTACTGGGCAGCCTACATCGTGCGCCGCGACAGCGACATCTACACCTTCGGCGATCTCGCCGGTCGCTCCTGGGCATATCCCGATGCCGGCTCAACCTCCGGTTTCATCGTGCCGTCGGTCGAACTTCAGGCGGCGGGCATCGTAACCGGTGAAGGCGTCGAAGCAGGCGGACACAACCAGGTGATCCAGGCGGTCTACAGCGGCGAGGCGGATTTCGGCACGACTTTCTTCAGCCCGCCGGTTGTTCCCGGCGCGCCCTGGGCAATCGGCGATCTGCCCGAACCGTATGACCTGACGGTTGACGAGTCCCGCATCGGCGAGGACGGCAACCTGTATGTCGGCGACGTTCAGATTCTCGATGCCCGCGCCAACATCCGCGAAACCGCGCCGGATGTCATCGATCAGGTACGCATCCTGCGCCTCAGCGAACCCATCCCGAATGACACGCTGAGCTTTGGTCCCGACTTCCCGCCGGAACTGAAGGCGCAGGTCATGGAGGCGCTCTACGCCTTCGCTCAGACCGAAGCCTGGGGAGAGTCGATCGGCAACGAAGACTTCTACAACTGGAGCGGTCTGTCGCCGATCACCGATCAGGACTATGACCCGGTGCGCCTGCGCTTCGAAATCCTTGGGCTGACCGAAGAAGACATCTTCGGCTAGATCGATCAGTCACCACGGCAGTTTTCAGACGGGCAGAGGCGAAAGCCTCCGCCCGTCCTTTTGGGGGCGTTTGCGAGTCTTATGCTGATCATCGAGAACCTGACCAAGACTTACGACAACGGTTTCACCGCGCTGCGCAACATCAACCTGGAAATTCCTGATGGTCAGTTCGTCTCGATCATCGGCTTGAGCGGTTCCGGCAAATCGACCCTGCTGCGCTGCATCAACCGCCTGATCGATCCGACCGAGGGGCGGATCCTCTGGAACGGCATTGACATCACCCGCGCCACCGACGACGAGCTGCGACAGATTCGGCGGCGCATCGGCATGATCTTTCAGCAGTTCAACCTGGTCAAGCGTTCCAGCGTTCTGACCAACGTGCTTTCCGGGCGTTTGGGATATACGAACCCGGTCTACAGCCTGATCAACTACTTTCCCAACTCAGAAAAAGAGCGGGCGGTCGCCGCGCTTCAGCGCGTGGGCATCGCCGATAAAGCCAACAACCGCGCCAGCGCCTTGAGCGGTGGGCAGCAGCAGCGCGTGGGCATCGCCCGCGCCCTCATGCAGGAGCCGGAGATGCTCCTGGCGGACGAACCGGTCGCCAGCCTGGACCCGGCGACCTCGCATTCGGTCATGAAATATCTTCAGCTGCTCAACGAGGAAGATGGCATCACCGTGATGTGCAGTCTTCACTTCCTCAGTCTGGCGCGGGCATATGCCGACCGGGTGATCGCGCTCAAGGATGGGCGGCTGGAATTCGATGGACTGCCAAAGGACATCGATAACGAGCGCTTCAAGCAGATCTACGGCGAAGACGCCGTCGAAGTCGAGATTCACTAGGAGACCGGACATGAATGCTTCTGCTTCCGCTTCATCCGGTTCTCGCGCAGCGTTCCGGCGACTGCTGTTCGTAGGGGGGGCGGCGCTCCTGCTGATCATCTTCGCCTACGGCTGGACGGTCACCGACATCGACTTCTCCGTGCCCCAGCAGCCCCAGCGCCAGGAAAACGTCGGCAACGCCCTGCGAGAGCTGCTCTCGCCGCGCGTCTTTGACCAGGACTACGAAATCCTGAACACCACGACGTCCTTCGGCATGAGCTGCCCGGACGGCTTCGCACCTTCTGCGCCGGCGGCGGATAGCGATCAGCCGTACATCGTCATCACGCCAACCTGCGCCGAAAGCGGCGACGTTGTCACCATCGACGGCTACAACTTCGCGCCGGACTCTCTGGCGCGCGTGAACTGGATCGGCTCAGACGGCGAACGCCGCATTCGCCAGGTGATCGGCACGACCGAGGACAACTTCGTCGCCGAAAACGACGGGACATTTCAGGTGCAGATCGAAGTACCGCGCATTCGCGGCAGCGCCGGCGAAACGCACACCATCGAAGTTCAGGGACGTTTCCCGATTGGCTCGCCGCGCCTGAGCGAGACGACGCTGCTGGTCCTGGAGAAGATGGTAGAGACGATCTTCCTGGCGCTGATCGCCACAGCGGTGTCCATCCTGCCATCGGCGATCCTGAGCTTCCTTGCCGCGCACAACCTGATGCGTCCGATCAAGATTCCGCTCGGCAATCTGCTGGTCACCTTCATCCTGTTTCCGCTGGGCGCTGTTATCGGCGCGCTGATCCTAGGCGGGGTCGGCAAGTTCGCCTTCAACCTGGTCGGTGCGCCGGCGTCCACCACCTCCGCCGGGGTGATCATCCTGTTCGGGACAGCGGCGGCGACTCGGCGGTTGGAGGCGAATGCGCTTAACGACCACCCCTCGATCCCGCGCGCGCTGCTCAATGCTGTTCTGGCAGCGGTCGCCGTGACTGCCGGCATAGGGCTGCTGGGCGGCGTCAGCGTCCTGATTGGACGATACACCAGCGAAGGTGATTTCGGCTTCATCGGTGTGTTCCTCTCATCTGTCGGTCAGCTGATCGATCTGACCATCGTGCTGATCGCCGCCGTAGTTGGAGCGTTCACCCTGTCGTCGATGGGCACGACGCTGACGCGCGACGCCTTGAAGGAGGTTTCGCTGCCGGCGAGCCGCCTGCTCGGCGCGGTGCTCGGCGGTTTGGCGGGGATCATCCTGCTCGGCGCTGCTGCGACCATCAGCCTTGGCGCGGCGTGGATGGGGCTGCTTCCGCCGATCATCGCTGCGGCTCTGGGTGGATCGGTCCTGCCGTCGCTCTTCCAGAGCTTCTTCCGGGGTGGGCAGCGGCAGATCGTCCTCTCCCGGTCGGAGCGGCTGCTGAACATGGCGCTGTCCTGGATTGGGGCGCTGGCGGCGTTCATCGTCACGTTTGCTGTGCTGAACGTCGGGCGCGCCCTGGTGGAAGGATCGGCGCCGACCCGGCTGGTGTTGTTCAACGTGTTGGGGATGGACCTCTATCTCTACGTCGCCGAGGCAATGCTGATCGGCGCGGCGCTGGGCGCGGTGACCGGCGGGATCGCCGGCACGCGGTCGAGCTTTCCGGCGGGCAGCGTGCTTTACACCGCGACCCGCACCATCCTGAACGCGCTGCGCTCGATTGAGCCGCTGATCATGGGGCTGGTCTTCGTGATCTGGGTGGGCATCGGTCCGTTCGCCGGGGTGCTGGCGCTGGCGCTGCACTCCGTCGCCAGCCTGGGGAAGCTCTATTCCGAGCAGATCGAGAGCATCGACAGCGGTCCTATCGAAGCCCTGCAAAGCACCGGGGCGAACCGCCTGCAGACCATCATGTACGCGGTGGTTCCGCAGATCATCCCGCCCTACATCGCCTTCACCATGTACCGCTGGGACATCAACGTCCGCATGTCCACGATCATCGGGTTCGTCGGCGGCGGCGGCATCGGCTTCGTGCTTCAGCAGCAGATCAACCTGCTGCGCTACCGTGACGCCGGCGTGGCAGTCCTGGCGATTGCCATCGTCGTGTCGATCCTGGACTATGCCAGCGCCGCCATCCGCGAGCGGTATACGTAAGGCGGAACGCTCAGGCACAACAGCGCGCGGGACACAGACTATTGTGCCCCGCGCGCTTTCTTGCCCCCCATCAGCCCGCCATACAAGCCAGGCTTTCCCCTCAATCCTACATCGGCGGGATGAGACCGAACGCTATCCCATAAGCCAGATTGTCGAGCATATCCCATTCCTCGACCGCGCGCCCATCCTCGCCAAAGCGCATGATGGTGTGCACGGTGAGCGCCACCGGCTGACCCGTCGGGAGCGCGGTCTGCCCGCCAGGCAGCGAGAAAGGCTCAAGGAAGGTCCCGGTTCCGGTGAGTGTGATGGCGGCATAGTCCCCCTCGACCACCGTCATGCCGAGTTCGACGGCATAGTCGGGGATGGCGGCTCGCAGCCCGGTCAGGTTTGCCACGAAGGCATCGCGGTCGAATACCTGGCTTGGGTCGGCGGGGCTGCTGTGCCACTGGAAATCGTCGGCGAGGTAGAGCGGCGCGTTGGCGGCGGTATCTTCCAGGACGATCTTCAGGGTGTTGATCGGGAAGTGCTCGCGCGTCATGACCTGGAATTCTTCCGGGAAGTCGGCGATCATCCACTCGCTGATCGGCATGTCCGCTGCCGCTGACACGTCCCCTGCGCCTGCCTGCATAGGGATGACGCCCAGCTGGCTGTAGAGTGTGACCAGATCGAAGAACTCATTCACGCGGGCAATCTCGCCATCGGCATTCAGCTGAAGCACCGCGTGGGCATAGACCTGGATCGGCTGACCGTTTGGCTCCACGACGCGGTTCGGGGTCACGAAACTGCCGCTGAACGTCCCGCGAAACACATGGCGCGTCACCAGCAGATCGCCGTCGGCAAGGATCAGTTCCAGGCTGACCGACTTGTCAGGGATCGCCATCTCGAAAGCGCCGACGAGGGCGGAGAAGCCCATCTGATCGAAAGTTCCGAGCGGGCTGGAATAGACGAAATCGTCCGCCACCAATTCGGTGAGGAGCGCCGTTTGATCGTTCGTGAAGTACTCCATGAAGAAGCGGCGTGCAGTGGTCTTCATCGCTTCCAGACGCTCGTCGTGAGCAGAAGCCGCCGCTGTCAGGGACAGCAGGGCGGCGATCATCAGCGAAAGGGCGAGCAGACGAGTACGAATTCTCATGAGGTTTTCTCCGGGTTCAACTCAGATACGCATTACTGAACGGTGACGCCGAGCTGCGCCAGCATGCCGGGAATGCCGCCGTTCAACGGCGACGCGACGCGGATCGAACGCATTCTTTCGTTGACGATGGTGAAGATGAATACATCCGGGACCCAGACCACCTTGCCGGTCGCCGGGATAGACGGCGCACCGGGCAGGTTCAGCGCATGGGTATGCGTGCCGCCCCACATGAATTCGACAGCGACCTCACTGCCGCGCGTCGAAGTGCGGATGATATCCATGCCCCAGTCATCGAATGCCGCCCACAGCGCCTGCATCACCTGCATTGCCCCCGCCAGGGGGATCACGCCGGGGAGCATGCCGCCGCTGGCGGTGGCGTCCGCTGTGGCTGCCGGGGTTGCCGAATCTTTACGCGCCAGCCCTTCGATGATTTTGCGTGCCAACATTTCCGACATGATCTGAATTCCTCCTATCGAGTACATGGTCCAGAGTCCCTGTTCATCGATGACTGCTTGACGGATGGTTACACCTTACGCGCTTGCGGCGCGCCGGTCGAGGCAGTTGATGCGGCAGAAGTGCGGTAATGCGGCAAACCAGTACAATGTTGGTTAGACAGTGTGGCTGGGGGGCGCGAGGATGAATACAGAGGCATTTCGCAAACGCCTGAAGGAGCATCTGCGCAGCGCGGGCTATGCGCAGAAACAGCTCGCGCGCGATCTTGGTCTGCATCCGAACGTCCTCAGCCACAAGCTGAACGAATCGGATGGGATGCAGATCAGCTATGCCGACGTGAAGGGGATCATCCGCGCGCTGGCGGGGAAAGGCGTCCTCTATGAGCGCGCCCAGGCGCTCGAACTGCTCGACCTGGCAGGCATGACGGCGGCGGCGTTCACCGAGGTGGAGTGGGCAGGAGCGCCGCTCAACCGTTTGACGGTGAAGCCGGAAACGGTGTTTGTTCCAGCCCAGGGCGAGCGGCGAACGCTGAACAGCCTGCCGACCCCGGCAACGCCGCTGATCGGGCGTGATGTCCAGCTGGCTCGGCTTCAGGAGCGCCTGCTGACGCCAGACGTCCGCCTGATGACGCTGACCGGTCCCGGCGGAGTCGGCAAGACGCGCCTGGCGATTGCCCTGGCGTATCAGTCCGCTCCTGCCTTCCCCGACGGCGTCGTCTTCGTCCCCCTGGCGGACATCGAAGAACCGGCGCTCGCGGCGTCGCTGATCGCGCAGCGCCTGCTGCTGCGCGACCGTCAGCGCGATCCGCTGCAAGCGCTGAAGAATCATCTGAGAGACAAAACGCTGCTGCTGCTGCTGGATAATTTCGAACACGTCATTGATGCTGCGCCCCTGGCGAGCGACCTCCTGGACGGCGCTCCGGGTCTGAAGCTGCTGGTCACCAGCCGGATGGCGCTCAACCGCTACGGCGAGAATCAGGTCGCCGTAGCGCCGCTGCCGCTGCCCGATCAGCCTGAGGAAGAGGCTTTTGATCACATCGCGGTTTCGCCTGCCGTCGCGCTGTTTGCCGCCCGCGCCGAAGCTGCCCGTAGCGATTTTCGCCTGACGCCGGAAAATGCCGCTGCCGTCGCCGCCATCTGCCGGCGGCTCGACGGTCTGCCGCTGGCGATTGAACTGGCGGCGGCGCGCAGTCGGCTGTTTTCACCTGCGGCGCTGATCGAACGGCTGAACCTACCGCTGCTGACCAGCCGTGACGATGACCTGCCGACCCGTCAGCGCACGCTGTACCACGCCATCGGCTGGAGCTTCCAGCTGCTGACCCCGGTCGAGCGCGATGTTTTCCTGGCGGCGAGCCTGTTTCCGGCGGGCTATACGGTAGAGGCTGCCGAAGCTGTGCATGACGGCGAGGCGATTGCCCCGCTGGCATCGCTCCTCGACAAGAGCCTGCTTCAGGAGCGCGAGAGTGTCGATGGTCAGGTGCGCTTCCACATGCTCCAGACGGTGCGCGAGTTCGCCCATGAACGCCTGACACAGGACGAGCGGGTAGAGCCGCTGAGGAGCCGTCAGACCGCCTATTACGCCGCCTTTGTAGGACGGCACGCCCCGACTCTGACCGGCGAACGTCAGGCGGAGGCGCTGAATCTGCTGGAAGCGGAGCATGACAATCTGCGCGCCGTCCTGGCGTGGGCGGCGCATCACCAACGACCGCAGGCGGCGCTCCTGATCGGGTTGATGGGGCAGTTCTGGAGCATGCGCGGCTATGCTTCGGAAGGGCTGCGCTGGGCGGCGCTGACCCTCGACGACTTCGACGATGATCAGATCGCTGGGGCGGACAAGCCTGGTTATGCCAAAGCCTTCAACGGCTGCGGCGCGCTCGCTTTTTTGACCGGAGACTATGCCCGTGCCGAAGCCTACCTCCTGCGGGCGCTGCGGCTGCGCATGGAACTGGAAGACACCGAAGGGGTGGCATCGACCTATAACAACCTGGGCAATCTGGCGTGGAATCGGAGCGATCTGAAGGGCGCACGGGCGTATTTTGAATCGGCGGCGCAGATCGCCGAGGAGATTCAGAACTGGAAGCTGCTGGCGGGCATCCTCAACAACTTGGGGACGCTGCTTCAGCCGATGAACGAGCCGGCGCTGGCAGAAGAGACGCTGATGCGGGCGCTCGCCATCTGGCGCGCCATCGGCAACAAGCAGAGCATCGCCAATACGCTGTCCAACCTGGGCGAACTGCTGACGGCACGCCATGCCTTTGAGCCGGCGGCGACCGTCTTCGCGGAAAGCCTGGCGCTGCTGCTGGAGATGGACAACAAGCGCAATGCCGGGTCGGTGCTGGCGAACCTGGGCGCGCTCGCCCTGAAGCAGGGGAATCTTGCCGAGGCGCGGCGGCAGGCAGAACGCGCGCTGACGATGCAGCGCGAGGTCGATTATCTGTGGGGCGTCGCCAGCACCCTTTGTGACCTGGGGCGGATCGCCTTCTATGAACAAGACTACGGCGCGGCGCTGGCGCGTTTGCAGGAGGGACTGGTGCTCATGCGCCGGCTGGATGACAAGACCAAGATCGCACTGGCGCTCGAATTCCTCGGAATGACGGCGCTTCGTCTGGGCGATGTCGGCGGCGCAGAAACACAGTTTCGCGAAGCGCTGACCAATTATGTCGAGATGGATGACCGTGACGGCGCGGCGTTTTGCCTTGCCGGGCTGGCATCGGTCGATGCGGTGCGCGGCAGCCTGACGGCGGCGGCGCGGCGCTGGGGGGCTGCCTATGCTATCTGGGATGGGCTGGAGCGCGTCCTGCTGCCGGTCGAAAGTGCGCGCTTCAGCGCGGCGCAGGACGCCGTCCGCGCGGCGCTGCCTGCCGACGAGTTCGACGCTGCCTGGCGTGCCGGTGCGGATACCGCACGGAACCTCCCGGATACCGCAGCATTGATGCGCCTTGCCGGCGAGAGCGGATGACGGAACACTGGCGGAAATCCAGAACCATGCTTGAGAAACCTGATCTTGCGGACGTGGTCATCACCAACTGTCTGCGTGAAACTTACGATGTGCACGTGTCGGCGCTGATTTTCCTGCCGCTCGGCGCTGACCGGAACACCGCCGTCTATCGCGCGGACGCCGCTTCGGGAGCGCGCTACTTCGTGAAACTGCGACGCGGCGCGTTCGATACGACATCGGTCCTTGTGCCAACGCATCTGCACGAACAGGGCGTGACGGGAATCATCGCCCCGATTCGGACCGCCGTCGAACGGCTGTACGCCGATCTGGGGGAATTCCGGGTCATGGTCTTCCCGTTCATCGATGGGCGAGATGGTTGGGAAGTCGATCTGTCGGATCGGCAGTGGGGGGAGTTCGGGCGGGCGCTGCGCAGCTTTCACGCGGCGGCGCTCCCCGCTGAAGTTCTGACGCAGATCGAGCGTGAGCGCTTCTCTTCGGAGTGGCGCGATCAAGTCCGCCGCTTTCTGGTCCGCGCGGCGGTGGAATCCTTTGCCGATCCGGTGTCGGCGGAACTGGCGGCGCTCCTCCGCGACCGGCGCGCCGCGATCACCCGGCTGATCGCCTGTGCCGAGCGCCTCGGTTCTTCGCTTTCCCGGCGCGAACTGCCCTTTATCCTGTGTCACGCCGATATTCACGTGGGCAATCTGCTGATCGCGCCGGAGGGGACCGTCTATCTGGTGGACTGGGACACGCTGACGCTCGCGCCGCGCGAACGCGACCTGATGTTCATCGGCGGCGGGCTGAACGGCGCGAAGTCTGACGCCGATCGCGAGATGCGCTGCTTTTACGAGGGATACGGCGCGGTGGAGATCGACGCGGCGGCGCTGGCGTACTACCGCTGCGAACGAATCGTGCAGGATGTCGCCGCCTACTGCGAGCAAATCCTGCTGACGGCAGGCGGCAGCGCCGACCGCCCGGAAGGGCTGCGGCAGCTGCGCAGCCAGTTCGAGCCGGGCGGGGGGGTCGAGTATGCTTTCCGGGCGGCATCGGCTGCCGGGTGCAGCAGCTGACAGGAGCCTCTTGCCCGGCAGCGTGCGGCGGGAATATTACACATGTCACTGTCGGGCGGGAGGGATCAGCGCTACGATGATGATCAGCATGTCGCTTGCGGAGCCGAAGTTGACGTATCCATAGCCAGCACCTGACAGCCCGTTTCGCCATCTGCGCGAGGTACTCACTTCGCTCCCGATCATCTGTGAGGAGGAGTACCGTGGGGCGTTCAGAGAGTATGCCAGGGGGTGATCCCCCGACAGCAGGACCAGCGCGTTTGCACTATCTGGATTGGCTGCGGGTGGCGGCGATCCTGGGAGTTTTCCTTTACCACGCCGTTCATCCGTTTGACCTGACCGGTTGGCACGTCAAGAACGCTGAACAGAGCGATTTCATCACGGCTCTGCTGCTCATGGTCAGCCCCTGGGGGATGCCGTTCTTCTTCATGATTGCCGGCACCGGGACATGGTTTGCGCTGCGGAAGCGCACCGCCGTCCAGTACATTGGCGAGCGTTTCCGGCGGCTGCTGGTGCCGTTCATCGCCGGCTGTCTCCTGCTCACCCCGGTCATGCTCTATTTTGAATGGATGCACAACACTCAGACGAATCTGTGGACCCTTTCCTTCGGGGAGTACGTTGCAAGCCGGCAGATTCCCATTTCCTGCCAGTTCTTCGGCTGGGCAGGTCTCCATCTGTGGTTCCTCGGCTTCCTGTTTTCCTATTCGCTGGTGGCGCTTCCCCTCTTCTTGTGGCTGCGGGGGACCACCGGGAAGCGAGCGCTTGACTGGGCAGCGCAGCTCAGCGAGCGGCGCGGTGGGATTCTCCTGGTCATTCTCCCTCTGCTGCTCATCCAGCTGGTGTTTCGTCCGTTCTTTTCAACCGGAGAGCATAACTGGGCAGATTTCTTTTACATGCTGGGGTTCTTCGTGATGGGCTATGTTCTGTACAGCGATGAGCGGTTCGCGCGTGCCATCCACCGTGATTGGCGTCTGCTGTTCGTGATCGGCGTGCTGACCACGCTGATCGGCGTCGGCGCTATCGCTTACTCTCGTGGGATGGAGTGGATAGAGAACCCAGCGCTGCCGCAGTTCTATCTGATGTATACGCTGATCGTCGTCAACGGCTGGTGTTGGACTGCCTTCCTGCTGTATGGTGGGATGCGTTTTCTGAACTACACCAACCGCTGGCTGCGCTATGGACAAGACGCTATTTTGCCGTTTTTCGTGTTTCACCAACCCGTCATCATCGTCATCGCTTTCTTCGTCGTGCAGTGGGAAGCGGATATCCTGCCGAAACTGCTGGTGGTTGTGCCGACATCATTCGTAGTGACTCTCGCCATTTACGAGGGGATCGTGCGCCGCAGCCGAAGACTGCAAGCCTTGTTCGGGATGAAGGTGCAGCATCTCCCCATCAGTTCATCTGGGGACGCGGACGTGCAGAAGCCCGCACACGCCCGCTAAGCGCAGGCGCGCACGGCGGTTCGTGAGCAGTGGACACGATGTGCCACCCGCTCACGAACCCACCTTTGCTGGAAGCGCGGCGCATCTACACCGCATGCGGTTCCTTGACGGGGCGCACCGGGAACGCGATATCGGTCTTCGTCTCCTGCGGCGGGACTTCCGGTCCGGTCAGATACCACTCGTAGACGGCTCCGGTCGGCGCATAGCCGTGTTTCATCGCGTAGCTCGTCAGCATGTCGTACGCTGGTCCCATCGCATCGTAGGGACCGGTGTAGTGGCAGACCGCGAAGGCTCCCCGCAGAATCTTGCCAGCCAGAATATCGCCTTTGGCGGGCTGTGACGAGGCGACCGGGAATCCTGCCTCGACATCCATGTCCTCCATATCCATGTTGTAGTAGGCGGCAAACGGTGGACCGGCGGGCGCTGCGCCCAGTTCGCCGAGATACTGCATGATTGCGCCGTAGATTCTGCCGAAATGCTGGGGAAGCTCTCCAACCGGGGCACGAAACCGGATGGAGAGAGTGGGGCGGGTACCGAGTTCCTGGATCTCACACGGAAACGTCATGGGTTTTCCCTCCAGTCTCAAGACGTTCAGGAACCTGCTCATTTGTGCTAATCCTGATTCACAGCATACGTCGGATTCGCGGCATTGATTAGTGCCAAATGTCACAATCGAAGGGGGACAGGCTAACATCCGCCGAGGACGAGCGCGCCTCGCCCTCCTGTATGTGAGAGCGAGGCGCGGATCGAGGAGCGCTTATCTGGCGTGCCTTACAAGCCGAGCTTGCCCGGCGCGCAGATTCCGCTGGGGTCGAGCGCGGACTTGATGCGCCGCATGGCGTCCATGCCAGCATCGCCGTACTGCGCCTGCATGTATGGCGCGAGGCGCATGCCGACACCGTGATGGTCGTTGATCACCGCGCCGGCGCGCAGCGAGGCTTCTACCCCTGCCTTGAAGATGGCATCGTGCAGCGCTTTCGCCTCCGCCAGGTCTGGTGGACCGACCGGCACTTTCATGCGGGCGTAGATCATGCTGCCCCATTCGTACCAGTGTGAGAAGTGCGTGGTCAGCGACAGGTTGTATTCCGGCGGGCAGGCGGCGTGAATCGCCCGGGTGGTCTCATGGTAGACGGCTTCGATATGGGCGAAATCTGCCACCGTGTCGATGGTCCCCCAGATCGACGGGAGTTCCGGCGCATAGGGGGGATAGTAGAAGACGTAGCGCCGATCCCACCACACCTCGCCGATGCGCCCCGGCAGC
>JAEURA010000325.1 GCA_016789005.1 Anaerolineae bacterium | reverse complement strand
ATGTTTCGGCTGATATAATCGCATGAGTACTGGCAGACGTCAAAAGTGAGCGGGGTGGGGTATGGATATCAATCAAGCCGCCCGAATGATTGAATGGTTGGATGAAGAGCGCCGCCGGGATAAGGCGACGATTTCTACACTACAAGAGCGACTGGCGCAGCAGCAGGAAGTGATGGATGGACTGCTGAAGCGGCTCAACGCGGTCGAGTCGGACAATGCCAAGCTTCAAGGACAGGTCGCCAACGCAACGCGCGAAGTCGAATTGGTCGAGCAGATTCGCCGCGAGATCGCCCAGCAGATCGAGCAGGTCGAAAGCAAGCGCCTGACCGCCGAGCGTGAAGCCGAGCGCAGAGGCGAGCTGGCGCGCGAGGCGGCGTCACGGTCGGTGCGCGAAATCTCCGACAAGCTTGGACGGCTGGAGCGGCAGACGACGGAGCTTCCGGCGATCAATGTCGAGAAAGATCGCATCTCCGGAGTGGTCGCGGCGCTTCAGCAGCGCATCGATGATCTGTTCAAGCGGCTGGAAGACCCTGACCGGCGGTTGGCGCACCTGGAGGAACAGCGGCGGCAGGATGCGCGCCGGCTGTCCGAGATGGAAGGGGAGATCCCAGAGCTGCGCAAGGCGCTGGAGGCGCAGAAGCCGAAGATGACGCTGATCGAAGACCTGGCGCTGCGCAACGAGCGGCGGCTGCAGGAGATGGTCAACGGCGAACGCGACCGCAAGGAACAGATTCAGCAGTTTGTGGACCAGCAGACGCTTCTGGATCAGCAGCGCGACGGACAGGTAAGTGCACTGCTGACGCGTTTCAAGACCCATGACGAGCAGATGCAGCAGAGTGCCGAGCGTTTCGAGACCTGGGCGGAAGCCTACCGCGAGATGAAGAAAATTCTCGAAGACTTCGAGCGTATCAGCGACCGGCTGGAGCGGCGGATCAACGAAGTGGCAGAGATGCAGCGGCTGAGCGAAGAGCGCTTCCGGCAGGAGTGGAACGACTGGCGGGGTGATGATCAGAAGCGCTGGAAGCAGTTCACGTTGTCTAATGACGAGGTGTGGCGGCTGCACGACAAGGAATTCGAGCGCTTCGTCCAGCGGTTTGCCGAACTGGAAGCCATGCTGCCGCCAATTCAGGAGAGCCTGAACCGCGTCTGGGGGTTGGAACGGGAACGCGCCAAGCTGTATCGCGAACGCTATCAGGCGCTGCTGATGGAATTTGACGCCGGGACGAATATCCCCGTCCTGAATCTGCCGAAGGCAAACGTTAACGGCGCAGGGTAAGGGGACGGGATGCGGGTCATTGGAACAGCCGGACATGTCGATCACGGTAAATCGACGCTGGTCAAGCGCCTGACCGGGATCGACCCAGATCGTCTGGCAGAAGAGAAAGCCCGGGAGATGACTATCGACCTGGGCTTCGCCTGGCTTCGCCTACCAGGGAAGCACGCCGATGAGGTGGTCGGAGTCATCGACGTGCCGGGGCATCGCGATTTCATCGAGAACATGCTGGCAGGCGTCGGCGGGATCGACGCGGCGGTGCTGGTGATCGCCGCCGATGAAGGAATCATGCCGCAGACGCGCGAACACCTGGCGATCCTCGATCTGCTAGGCGTGCATCATGCCCTGGTCTCCCTGACCAAGATCGACCTCATCGATGATCCCGACTGGCTTGAACTGATCATTGAAGAAGTTGGAGCGGCGCTAAAACCGACGGGACTCAATGGAAGCGCGATCCTGCCGGTCTCGGCACATACCGGCGCGGGGCTGCCGGCGCTGGCGGAAGCCCTGGGCGCGCTGATCGACTCGCTCCCACCGCGCCGCGATCATGGGGCGGCGCGGCTGCCCATCGATCGCGTCTTCACCATCGGCGGATTTGGCACGGTCGCCACCGGCACACTGCGCGGCGGCGTGCTGCGCGTGGGGGACGAGATCGCCGTCGAACCGGGTGGGCTGCGCGGGCGCGTGCGCGGGCTGCAAAGCTACGACATCAGCGAGACCATCGCCCAACCCGGCATGCGCACGGCGGTCAATGTGAGCGGTATCGACCGCGCTCAGCTTCAGCGCGGGCAGGTGCTGACACATCCCGGCGGAATCACGCCGACCCAGCTCTTCGACGCGCAGCTTCGCCTCACTCAGGATGTGGATCGCCCACTTGAACATAATTCAGAGATCAAGATCTTCGTCGGCGCGGCGGAATCGCTGGGACACGTCCGTCTGCTGGGCGTGGAACAACTCGGCGCTGGTGAAACCGGCTGGATTCAGGTGCGGACCAGCGAACCACTGGCGCTTTCGCGGGGCGACCGCTTCATCGTACGCATCCCTTCGCCTCCGAAGACCATCGGAGGGGGTGTTGTGGTGGAGCCAAACGCGCCAGGTCGATATCGCCGCTTTGAGACGGACGCCGTTAGACGCCTGGAGCGGCTGCTGCGCGGTACGCCGGCGGAGCAGGTCGCGGATGCGGCATCGGGCGACGAACCGCTGACACGGGCGGCGCTGACGGCGCGCTGCGGGCTGGCTGCGGCAGAATTTGACGCGGCGCTCCAGGAAAGTCTGCGTTCCCGCCTGGTGGTTCAGGTGGGGGAGGGCACATGGCTTTCCGCCGCGCGCTACCAGACGATCACCGACCAGATACGCGCCGCACTGAGCACCTTTCATCGCGCCAACCCGCTGCGCTCAGGGATGCCGCGTGAAGAACTGCGCAGCAAGCTCGGAGTGCGAGGGACAGCACTCGGCAGTGTGCTGGCTACGATGGATGAAGTCATCGCCGAGGCGGCGCAGGTACGGATGCGCGATCACGCCATTCGGTTCACAGCGCAGCAGCAGGAACGCAGCGAGGCGCTCATGGGGCAATACGCTGCCAGCCCGTACACGCCGCCCTCATTTCAGGAGGCGTCCGCCAGCGCCGGCGAGGATGTGGTACGGGCGCTGATCGAACTGGGGGAGTTGTTTCAGGTTGCCCCGGATGTGCTGTTCACGCCGGAAGTCTACAGCGAACTGGTCAGCGGCGCGCTGGCGCTGATCGACCAGGAAGGGTCGGTAACGGTGGCGAAGCTGCGCGACCGTTACGGGACCTCGCGCAAATATGCGATCGCGGTCCTAGAGCATCTGGATGCGCAGGGCAAGACGCAGCGGCAGGGCGATGCGCGGGTGCGCGGCAGCGGCTAATCTGTCAGTTCGCCGACATCGATGCGCACGATGTTGGCTCCGAGCGCAGACAGCTTTTCCTCGATGCGCTCGTAGCCCCGGTCGATCTGCTGAATATTGCTGATGTGCGTTTCACCTTTGGCAGCAAGGGCGGCGAGCAGCATTGCCATACCTGCGCGAATGTCGGGGCTGGTGATGTTCGCCTGCCCAACCAGCGCCGTAGGACCCTGGACCAGCACCCGATGCGGATCGCACAGGGTGATGCGCGCTCCCATGCGGATCAGGCGGTCGGTGAAGAAGAAGCGGCTCTCGTACATCCAGTCGTGAAACAGCACCGCGCCAGCGCTCTGGGTGGCGACGGTGAGGGCAACGCTCATCAGGTCTGAGGGAAAAGCGGGCCAGGGCTGCGCCTTGATGATCGGAATGCGGCTGCCCAGGTCGGGCTTGATGGTCAGCTCCTGATGCGCCGGGACGCGAATGTCGTCGCCAAGGACCTCCCAGTGTACGCCCAGGCGGTCAAAGACCAGGGCGATAGTCGAAAGATACGCCGGATCTGCCTGGCGTATCAGCAGATCGCCGCCGGTCATGACCGCCGCGCCGATCAGGCTGCCCACCTCCATGAAATCTGCCCCGACGCGCGCCTCAGCTCCGTGCAGACGCGCGACACCGTGAATGGTGATGCGGTTGGAACCGATCCCGTCGATCTGCGCGCCCATCGCAACCAGCAGCTTACAGAGATCCTGAACGTGTGGTTCGCTGGCGGCGTTCTCAATGACCGTTGTGCCTCTGGCGAGGACCGCCGCCATGACCGTGTTTTCCGTCGCCGTCACGCTGGCTTCGACGAGGACGATGTGCGCGCCGCGCAGATGATCCGCCGCGATGCGCACCGCGCCGTCGAATGACACCTTCGCGCCGAGCCGGGTCAGGGCGTAGACATGCATGTCGATGCGCCGCTCGCCGATGCTGTCGCCCCCGGGCAGCCCAAGCGTGACTCTGCCACAGCGGGCGAGCATTGGACCTGCCAGGACGATGCTGGCGCGCAGGCGGCTGGTCAGCGCCGCGTCGATTTCCGAGGTGTGGATGTTCTGTGCGTGAACGCGCAGCGTGTTGGGGGTCAGCCAGTCGACGGCTGCGCCAACCGAGCGCAGGATGGCGATGATGCTGCGCACGTCGCCGATATCCGGCACATTGTGGAGAATGACAGGCTCGTCAGTGAGCAGGCATGCCGGGATCATCTTGAGGGCGGCATTCTTGTTGCCGCTGGCGGTGATTTCGCCGTTGAGTGGATGCCCGCCTTCTATGACAAACTGCTGAAGACGCATCTTATTACCCCGCTTCAAGGATGACAGAATCTCCGGCGTGAACATCGAACACATCGGCGAAGCTGCCCAGGTTGATGGAGAGTTCCAGAAAACCGCTGCTGCCGATCAGCGCCAGCGCTGCGCCAGGATAGGCGTCGCTGTAGGTTCGGCGCACGCCGTCGAGATACGTGTCGCCGATGGTCACGGCGCAGCGCCGCGCCAGCGAAACTCGCGCCGGCAGGGCTGAGCCAAACGCCGGTTCGAGCCGCAGATGGTCATCTTCCAGCCACTGAAAGCGCCCGATGCTGGTGACGA
The DNA here is from genome assembly GCA_016789005.1 of Anaerolineae bacterium. Taxonomy (GTDB): domain Bacteria; phylum Chloroflexota; class Anaerolineae; order Aggregatilineales; family Phototrophicaceae; genus Flexifilum. The sequence goes on along the minus strand of JAEURA010000325.1, from coordinate 8,587 downwards.
CGTTGCCGAAGTGGTCGATGTGCAGCACCTCGCCGCGCAGGCGGTCACCTTCGGCGCTGAGTACCGGTACTTCCAGCAGATGCCAGTGTGTCAGCGGCGAACCGAGCGCATCAAAGGCAGTGCCTGCTGCCAGGTGCGCAGCCGCCGGCGCGAAGATGTCACGCCCGTGAAAGGTGCTGCTGACCTGTGGCAGGTGAAATGCAGGGTTGTCCAGGAGCCGCGATTCAACCCCTGTGTTCTCCTGCAGAACATAGGATAGGATGCCGTTGTCAGGAGCGATGAAGACCTGCTGACCCGCGCGTACGGCAATGGGGCGGCGCGCGCCGCCCACGCCGGGATCGACCACCGCCACAAAGATGGCGTCAGCCGGAAAGTAGCGATAGCCGGCGTGGAGCATCAGCGCGCCGGCGCGGACATCCTGCGCCGGCACGGCGTGGGAGATGTCGATGACGTTGGCTTCCGAGGCGATGCGGGCGATGACGCCCTTCATCACGCCGACAAACGAATCTCGCAAGCCAAAATCGGTCAGCAGCGCAATCGTCCTGCGCATCCGGCACGCTCCATCATCCAATTATGCCGACGTCATTATAGCGAAAGTCTCCACGCATGCAGCACGCCGCCGAAGATGAAGCCTGTCCGTCTGGTTGACTTCCATCTGCGAAGGGGCTAAAATGCGCGACATGGACATCTACATGAGCAGTTATCATCAGCATCATCCTGACAAACCAAACGCGATCCGCGTGCTGGTCTAAGTCCTCGTCAGGCTGTGCCCTATGAACGAGACCCAAACCCCGCAGCGTCGCGGGGTTTTTTGTTTGGAGGGGGAAGGGAGCCGACCTATGTTGGCAGTCGTTGATTATGGCGCAGGCAATCTGCGGAGCGTGGTACACGCGCTGTCGCACCTGGGGGTGGAAAGCCTGCGCATCGTGAAACAGCCCCATGAACTGAAAGGGGCGACGCGAATTATTCTGCCCGGAGTCGGCGCGTTTGGCGCGGGCATGGAGAAACTGCGCGAACAGCGCCTGATACAGCCGATCAAGGATGCGGTTTGTCTGGGCATACCTTATCTCGGTATCTGCCTGGGCATGCAGTTCCTTTTCGAGACCAGCGACGAGATGGGCGAACACGCCGGATTCGGGCTGCTTCCGGGACGGGTCACACGCTTTCCTGAACGCCCGGGGTTGAAAGTGCCGCACATGGGATGGAATGCTCTGAACGTCACGCGCGCGTCTCCGCTGGTCGAAGCCCTTGAAGCAGGGCAGTATGCCTATTTTGTCCACAGCTACTACTGCATCCCGACGAACCCGGACGACGTGCTGATCACAGTGGATTACGGCGCTCCTTTTTGTGCGGGGGTCGCCCACGAGAATATCTATGGCGTGCAGTTCCATCCCGAAAAGAGCCAGCGGGCTGGGCTGCGCCTGCTGGCGAATTTCCTGGCGATGACTGAAAGCCTGGAGGCGGCAGTATGATCATCTTTCCAGCAATCGACCTGAAGGCGGGGCGGGTCGTTCGCCTGCGTGAGGGCGACCGAAACCAGGAGATCGTGTTTTCGGATCACCCGGTCGATGTCGCTCGGCGCTGGATGGACGAGGGCGCAACCTGGCTGCATGTCGTCAATCTGGATGGGGCATTTGGCGAGACGAACCAGAACCTGAAGGTCCTGGAGCAGATTGCCGCGCTGCCCATCAAGGTTCAGTTTGGCGGCGGGCTGCGGGACCTGAAGGCGATTCGACGGGCAGTCGATGCCGGCGCAGGGCGGATCATCCTGGGGACAATTGCCGCTCAGAACCCGGAGATCGTGCGCGAGGCGGTGGAAGCGCATGGCAGTGAAGCCGTCTGCGTTGCACTGGATGCCCGTGATGGGGTGGTGGTGACGCATGGCTGGCAGCAGCCCTCGGCGATGACCCCAGCGGAGCTGGGCGGGCTGCTGGCGTCATTTGGCGCGCAGTATGCTTTGTTCACCGACGTCAGCCGCGACGGAATGCTGGACGGCGTCAACGTGAGCGCGACGGAGGCGTTGGCGGTCGATACAGGGCTGAAAGTCATCGCTTCCGGCGGAGTTGCTGCTTTGACGGACGTGCGTCGTCTTGCAGAAGGGCGAATTGTCGCCGGCGCGGTGATCGGGATGGCGCTGTACACGGGGGCGTTTACGCTGAGTCAGGCGTTGGAGGCGGCGGCAGGATGATGACGACGAGCGCGGATGTTGGCGAACATGTCGGGAGGTTGGGCTGATGCTGGCGAAACGGATCATTCCCTGCCTGGATGTCAAGGATGGGCGGGTGGTCAAAGGCGTGAACTTCGTCGATCTGCGCGATGCCGGCGACCCCGTTGAGCAGGCGATGGTCTATGACCGCGAAGGCGCCGATGAGCTGGTCTTCCTGGATATCACGGCATCGCACGAGAATCGCAACACGATGCTGGAAATGGTGCGGCAGGTTGCCGACAGCATCTTCATACCATTCTGTGTCGGCGGCGGAATTCGAACCCTCGAGGATATTCGCGAGACACTGCTGGCTGGCGCGGATAAGGTGTCGATCAACAGCGCCGCTGTGCGCAACCCCGATGTCATCAACCGGGCGTCGTGGGCGTTTGGCAGTCAGTGCATCGTCATCGCCATCGATCCAAAGTGGGACGAGCAGGCGCAGCGCTACGAGGTCTTCATCAATGGCGGGCGAACGCCGACCGGGCTTGACGCCGTTGCCTGGGCGCGGGAAGTCGAACAGCGCGGCGCGGGTGAGATCCTGCTGACCAGCATGGACCGTGATGGCACGAAATCGGGCTATCATCTGGACCTGACCCATACGATTGCCGAGGCGGTGAACATCCCAGTGATCGCCAGTGGTGGGGCAGGGGCGATGACTCATTTTTGCGAGGCGTTCCAGAAGGGGCGGGCGGATGCGGCGCTGGCGGCGACACTCTTCCATTACAACGAACTACGCATCGGCGATCTGAAGCGCTATCTGGCAGCGCAGGGCATCCCCGTGCGCCTTGGCGGATGGGAGGTCCTGTGAGCGCGACAACCGAACAGCAGCTTCGGCGATCCCTCAAGTGGGATGATTCCGGGCTGATCCCTGCCATCGTGCAGGATGCGCAGACTCAGCAGGTGCTCATGATGGCGTACATGAACGCCGAATCGCTGGCACGCACGCTGGAGATCGGCGAGACGGTGTTCTGGAGCCGGAGTCGGGGCGAACTGTGGCACAAAGGGGCGACGAGCGGGAACATGCAGCGTGTGGTCAGCATTGCGGTGGACTGCGATGCGGATACACTGCTCATCCAGGTCGAACCGGCGGGACCCGCCTGCCACACAGGAGCAGTCTCCTGCTTCTATCGAACACTGCAAGACCTTTCGACGCTGCCAGAGCAGAAGTGAGGATGTTCGCAAACCATGAGTGACATGATCGCCGCCCTCGAAGGGTTGATCGCCGACCGACGGGAGAATCCCCGCGAGGGGAGCTACACCAACACTCTGTTGAACGCGGGCGTCAGCCGGATGGCGCAAAAAGTTGGAGAAGAGGCGACGGAAGTCATCGTCGCTGCTCTGAGCCAGGGAAAGCAGGAACAGATCGCCGAGATCAGCGATCTGATTTTTCATCTGCTTGTGCTGATGAACGAGCGCGGTATCACCGTGAAAGAGATCGATGCTGAACTGGCGCGGCGTCATCGGGAGCGCAGCGAGGGACGCTAGCGTGCGCCGGAAGTCGCGCTGGAGCAAATTTCGGCATTTGGGCAGGATTCGCCGTACAATGAAGCGTGGATCGGCACGCCGACCGCAGCGCCGTGCCTGATGTTCAGAAACCTTCCTTAGCGGATTTATCAAGTTCATGTGAGGACCAGACAACGATGCAACCCTGCGATCACTATCTCCAGCGGAAAAACACCGCACCCCGGGCGGTGGGGTGCGAAGAATGCCTGAAATCGGGCGATACCTGGGTTCACCTGCGCGTCTGCCTGGAGTGCGGGCATGTTGGGTGCTGCAATTCCTCGAAGAACAAGCATGCCACCAAGCATTTTCACGAGACAGGGCATGCGATGATCCGGTCGCTGGAGCCAGGCGAGGAGTGGGGATACTGCTACGTGCACGACCTGTTCTACGAGAAACTCTGAACCGTTTCGCGGGCAGCGCCAGGACGACAGGATAGGTCATGAGAAACGTCAAGGTGTTCGTCTCCTCGCCGAGCGACCTGCGCAAAGAACGCGCGGTCGTTGGTGATGTGATCCGTGCGTTGAACGAACGCCCGACGATCCGTGATCGCTACAAGTTTTCGCCCTATCTCTATGAGGAACATGCGCCAGCGCTGACCGGAGAAGGTCCGCAGGAAGTCGTCAACCGCGAGATGATTCAGCCCCATCATGCCGACATCCTGGTCTGCATGCTGTGGTCGCGGATGGGCACGCCGCTTCCGACGATGAACCCCGATACTGGCAAACCTTACCTCAGCGGAACCGAGTACGAGTTTTACGAAGCGTACCGATCCTACCAGCGGCGCAAAACCCCGACTGTGCTGCTGTACCGCTGTATCGCCCCGCCGCTGCCGGACGCAGATCCCGAACAAGTGGCGCTGGTGAACGAATTCTTCCACCGCTTCGAAGGACCGGATGCCCCCCTTCGCGGGTTGTACCGAACGTTCAGCGATGAGGAGCAGCTTCGCCGGGCGCTGATCAACGATTTTGACTTGCAGATCGTGCGTTGGGAGCGTCCGACGCGGCGCATCATGGATCAGGTGATCCGCCCGTTCTGGTTCCTGCTTGTGTTGATGGTCGTCGCCATCCTAGCGGCGGTGATCGCCCTGCCACGTCTTTCGACGCCAGCTGTCGAGTCAATCCAGAACTATGGTTTCAACGTCGCCATCGCCGGTTTTTCGGCACTTCCTGGTTCAGACATCGCCCAGGAAGATGTTCAGGTGCTGTCAGAAGCGCTCTACACCAGCTTTGTGCAGCGCCTTGACACGGTGCGGAACGAGCTGACGGTCGATGTCGGCGTCTGGTCACCAGCGCAGGTCGGGGCTGTGGTTGGGGCGACGGTGGAAGAACGCGAAGCGAACGCGGCAGATCTGGTGGAGCGCTTGAAAGAGGCCCACAACGCCCGCGCCGACATCGTCGTCTACGGCGTGGTTAGCGAATCCGGTAGCAGGGTGGCGGTTCAACCGGAGTTCTACGTGACCGATACCTGGCCCGAGCTGAGTGAGCTGTATGGTCGATTCGGGCTTTCCTCGGCGCTGTATGCGCGGAATATCGACCAGTCGCGAGCGCTGAGTGGAGAGCTTTCCAACCGTTCGCAGGTCCTGGCGTTCATCACCCAGGGGCTGGTCCAGATGATCACCGCCAACTATGATTCGGCGAGCCGCGCCTTTGGCACTGCGCTGTCGCTGAATCAGGACGTGGTCGGCAGGGATGTCATGTATGTGCTGCGGGGCAACAGTGCCATCGGCAATTACAACCTGATCATCAGCCGAGGATTCACCGGCAGTGAGCTGCGCGAAGTGCGGCGGCTGCCGGACCTGATCACCCAGGCAGAAGCGGATTTCCAGGCGGCGCTGGGCGAAAACCCAGACTACGCACGCGCCTATGCCGGGTTAGGCACGGCTGAATATCTGCTGGCGATGGAGTCCTCACGGGTGTCGCGCAGCTTCGATCTCGAATCGGGGGTGCTTGATGCTATCGAGACGACCTTCCAGCGCGCCCTCAGCGCTCCGGATAACCCGGAGAGCGCAGATATCGATGCCAAGGTCGCGTTTGGCGTAGGGCAGGTCGAAGTGATTCGAATGCTTTCCGGCGAGACTGAGGCAGCGGCGCGGGCGCGGGTGCAGTTCGAGCAGGTGATCAGCCTTTATGACGACGGCGCGAACCTGCGCATCAAAGAGCTGGCTGCGGAGGCGACGGCGCGTCTGGCGCTGATCGCTCGCTATGAGGGCGATTATGAAGGGGCGCGCGGCGGATACAGCCAGGCGCTGGAACTCACCGACCTGGAAGAACGGGCGCTGCTGATTCAGCGCAGCCTGCTGGAGGTGACGGTTGAAGCGGCGCGTGCGCGGGGTGACATCGACGCGGCGGCAGAAGCCTATGAAGAACTTCTGCCGCTGATCGTCCTGCCGGATGAACTCGCCTACGCCAACTTCCGATATGGCAAGATGCTGATGGAAGCCGGGCGGCTTGATGCGGCGCTGGCGGTCTACGACCGGGCGGTGTTCACTGCGGGCGAGACGCGCCTTCCGCTTGATTTCTCAGAGTTCCCGGCGCTGGGCGCATCGCTGTGGGTCGAAGCTGGGAACGCCTTCTACGACGGCGGACGGCTGGCAGACGCCATCACCGCCTATCAGGCAGCGCTTGCGCTTGACCCGGAGGGACAGGCGCATCTTGCCGACGTGGTCGCCCAGACGCAGGCGGAGCTTGACGCTCAGCCGCCTGGCTGAGACTGCGGGCGCGCCGCTCAGACAGCGCACCAGCAGCCTGTGCTTGCGGGACTATCCCACCGGCTCCAGCCAGTAGACGTTCGTCTGACCTTCCGCCGTCCAGCCGACCTGACCGTTATACTCCACCTGCCACCAGGTCAATCCGTTTTGCGCGCCACACTGAGGTCCTCCCAACACCGTGAATGCTGCCCCGCCGGGGATATTGTCCATGACTCTCCCGGTCTCTGGCGCAGCCCGCAGCCGATTGGGATCGCCGGGGAGGACGCGACCGATACTTCCTGGTGATAGGCGCGGGGGCGGCGAACCCGGACACAACGCGGCGGGCTGTCCACCTGGGTTCCCGCCAGGAGCGACGCCGCTCCCCACCGGCGCCCAGGGCAGGGTTTCGAAGGTGGCGGAGAACGTCGCCGAATCGAAAGTGGGCAGCCAACCTTCTGCACCATCGTCGAGACGGACGCGCCACCACTCGCCGACATCGAGCGCAGCAGCCTCGATGAGGACAACGTCGCTGCCGGCACTTTGCTGGCGGATGATCTGCCCCTGCGGGCTGTCGAAGATGGGTTGGGGACCGGGACGATAGACCCCAGAAGCGCTGTCAAAGATGGCGCCTGGTTTCAGCCTTGCCCGCACCCCAGGCTCACTGTGAGGATAGACTTCGACGAAATCATTGGCGGGAGTCCAGCCGATGCGCCCGTCTTCGGCGCGGATACGCTTCCAGACGTAGACCCGCGCGCCGGAATAGACCGGATAGGATTCCAGGACTTCAATCGCTGTGCCGCCAGCCAGCGTGCCGGTGATGCTGGCACTATTGACCTGATCGTAGAGCGGAATGCTGCTGTTCGGCTGTGTTTGGGCGAACTGCGAGAATTCGCCGTCGCACGAGACGCCGCGCGCATCCTGACTGACGTAGAAACCGGCGCCAATGCCAAGGTGGGGATAGGCAGGTTCGGGCGGCGTATAGGGCTGATAGAGGAATCCCATATCGGCGAACGCCTGGCTGCTGATCGTCGGCAGGATGTCGTAGTAGTTTCTGCCGACGCCCACCGTCGCAAAGAAGACGTCCTCGCGCGTGAACGGAGCAGTGCGACCGACCCGAACGTCCAGCGCGATCACGCCCTCGGAATCGGCGGTGACATTTCGCTGCGCAACGAACTGCGTTGCAGAACTCGATGGGTCAGTGAATGCGTAGAAGTAGAAAGTGAGCTGCTCGTTCGGTTCCAGCCCCATGATCCACTCAATGTTGTCCTGCGTGCGCATGTACCACCAGCAAAACGGGTAATCGACACCGAAAGTGTGCGAGATCATACCATCTGGGTGACTTAAGGTGAGCGTATACACGCCCAACTCCATGCCGTAAGACCAGTCCAGATAGAAGTCGAAGCAGTTGGAGGTATTGAAGTAGTGGTTGACGACGACCGGGCGTTGCTCCCCGCTGGGCAGAACAAGAAAGGCGGATGGCAGCGCGTCGGAACTATAGCCGCAGGCGGCGAAGTAGGCGCTGCTGCCGGCGACCAGCGCACCGGGCGTCACTTCCCAATACAGACCCGGTGGGACGAGCAGCAGCTCGCCGCCCCCTCCGCCCAAACCGCCGTAGAATACGTCGGTTGGAACGCCAGGGGGCAGGGGTTCGAAAGTATTCAGGTCAATCCGCGTGAGAGGTGGTGCGGCAAACCGAAACACCTGTGCGCCCGCAGCGCCGAAGCTGAACGCGCATGAGAGCATCAGCAAGCCGCAAATGACGAGCAGACGGCGCATGGCACACCTCTTTTTCACCCAACTGGTCACGTTCATTGTAACCCAAGTTCAGCCCAACCTGAGGAATCGACTGTGTGGGTGAGCAGTGCTCACGAAGCGGCATGCGCTGCAAGTCAATCGAGCAGCAAGCCTGTTGAGTATTTGACTTCGGTCAGCACGATGCTGGTGGAGATTCGAGCGATTCCCGGAATGGGTGTGAGCTTTTCCATGAGGAACGACTCTAATTCCTTGCGGGTGCGGACGGCAACCTTGAGAAGATAGTCGAATTCGCCGGTGACGAAGTAGCATTCCAGGACTTCGGGCATTTGGGCGATGGCGCTGCGAAAGACATCGATAGTCTCCATCTGGTGAACCTGAAGCGTCACGTTGACCAGGCAGAGCATGTCATATCCGAGCTTCTCCCGATCCAGAAGGGC
>JAEURA010000317.1 GCA_016789005.1 Anaerolineae bacterium | reverse complement strand
AGCGTGACCGGGTCCGGCAGCAGGCGGGGCGGCGTCTCCAGGATGTACTGCTGGGCTTTGAGCGACGTGCTCAGCATCCAGCCGAACGGCGCGACCATGAGGATCACCAGAAGGAGCATCACGCCGTAAAGGGCGAGGCGGCCCGGGGCGAGCGTTCGGCGGCTGGCGCGCGCCGGGGCGGACGTTTCGAGAGGCATGGTTCTACTCAGCGTCATAGTGCACCCACCGCTTCTGCAGGCGAAGCTGCACGAAGGTGATGGCGAAGATGATGACGAACAGCACCCAGGAGATCGCCGAGGCATAGCCCATGCGGTTGTAGCTGAAGGCGTTCTTGACCACCTCGGTGACGATAGTCTCGACCTGGCGGTCTGCCGCGCTGTCGCGCATCGGCATCAGCCAGACCTGATCGAAGACCTGGAAGGAATTGATCAGCAGGATGATCACCACGAAGAAGAGGGTCGGCGTGAGCAGGGGCAGGGTGACGCGGAAGAAGCGCTGAACGCCGTTCGCCCCGTCGATGCGGGCGGCTTCGTAGAGCGTCTCGTCGATGGCTTGCAGACCGCCCAGGATGAGCACGGCGATGTAGCCCAGGTCCTTCCACACGCTGGTCAGCACGATGGCGACCAACGCGCCGCCCGGCTCGAACAGCCAGGCGGGAGCCTGAATGCCGAGCGCGCCCAGCGGCGGGTTGATCAAGCCGTAGAGCGGGTTGAAGATCCATTTCCAGATCAGCGAGACGACCACCCAGGACGCCACGACCGGCAGGTAGGTCGCTGTGCGGACGATCAGCACGCCGCGCAGCTTCTGGTTGAGCAGCACCGCCACCGCCAGCGCCAGCACGAAGACCAGCGGGATGTAGAGGAGGATGAAGCCCAGGGTGTAGCGCAGCGCGCTCCAGAAGGCGGGGTCGGCGAAGAGTTCCTGAAAGTTGGCGACCCCGACGAATTCCGGCGGGGAGAGCAGATTCCAATCCTGGAACGCCATCCAGAACGACGACAGGATAGGCAGGACGACGAAGATCGTCAGACCGACCAGGCTGGGCGCGAGAAAGAACCCGACCCATTTCCATTTATGCCACCCGGTTTGCCACGTCATCTTCTTTCATCCAGTGAAAAAACTTCGGCAAATAAAAGCTATGCCGTCGCCCCCGCTTCGATCAGCGGCGACTCGAAGACCTTGCTGATGACGATGCTGGCAGCGCCGCGCGCCCACGCCTGATCGTCGGTCGGTTCGACGATCACCTGCACGTCGTCCAGCAGCCCGTTGAAGGTGTGCGTCCGCAGCGCTTCCAGCATCGGCGCGATTCGGTAGTCGCCGGCGGTGACCCCCTCGCCGCTGACGATCAGCAGCGACGGACAGAGCAGGTTGACCACCGTCGCCAGCCCAATCCCCAGGATTTCGCCGCTGCGCGCCAGCGCCGCCCGCGCCAGCGCATCGCCACCGTTCGCCAGGGCGATCACGTCGTCGAGCGTGCGCGGGGCGTCCAGCGCCGAGCGCGAATGGCGGACGTAGGCGATCACGGCAGGATCGGCGGCGAAGGCTTCCAGGCAGCCGCGTTTTCCGCAGGTGCACAGTGGTCCGGCGGGGTCGAAGGTGATGTGACCGAGTTCGCCCATGCCGCCGGTCGCGCCCTGGTAGAGCTGCTGGTTGACGACCAGCCCCATGCCGATGCCGCGCCCGATGGTGACGACGGCGAAATTATCGATGTGCCGTCCCGCCCCGAAGAGCATTTCGCTCAAGGTGAGGGTGTTCACGTCGTTTTCCATGTAGACCGGCAGGTGCAGGCGGACGCGCACCAGATCGGCGAGGGGCACGTCGCGCCAGCCGAAGAACGGCGAATAATGCACGACGCCGGTCTGGGGCGAACTGACCCCCGCCAGCCCGATGCCGATCCCCAGCAGCTTGCCACGCTCCACGCCGGATGACGCAACTGTCGTCTCGACGGCGTCGGCGAGCGCGGCGGCGATCAGACTGGGGTCCTGTTCGGGCGGCATGGGCGTATCGAAGTAGCGCAGCACCCGCGATTCCAGGTCGGTCAGGGCGCAGACGATGCGCCGCTCCATCAGTTTGACGCCGACGGCGCACCCGGCGGCGGGATTGAGGCGCAGAAGAGTCTGCCGCCGCCCGCCCGTATAGTCCCCCTCGCCGCTTTGCAGCAGCCATTGGTCGGTGAGCAGCTCGTTGGTGATCTGCGAGACGGCTCCGACGCTGAGGCGGGAGATTTCGGTGATCTGCGTGCGCGACAGTGCGCCATGCCGCCTGACCGTATTGAGGATCAGGTTGCGGTTGATGGCTCTAATCAGGTCTTTGTTGCCGCGTACGAAGGTGCTCATGAACTTATTTCATTCAGTGAAAGAAGTTAGTTTCACTATAGATCGGGTTGCCGGGGATGTCAAGAGGTGTGGAATCGGGGGGTGCGGTCGAGCCGCCGGCTCGACCGCAGGAACAACCCAGCACTCCTACAGCAGATCGCCGGGCATCGGCGCGAAGGTCACGTCGGGATAGCCGAACGCCGCCGGACCGACGAACGCCAGCGCTGCCGGGGTCTTGAGTTCGCGCGCCGCTGGCATGCCGATCACCGCGACGCGCAGCCCGTAGCGCAGCGACTCGGTGCCGATCGGCTCGCCGTCGTCCAGGCTGAGCACACAGATCAGGTCTGGCACGGTACAGATGATCCGCCCGTCCTGCCAGGCGATCAGGTTCTCGTTCTGAAAGACGATCTCCATCTGCCCGGCTGCAGCGCCGAAACCGGCGAGGCGCATCCGCCCGCGCGCGAAGCCCTGCACGGTGCGCCGCTCGATGTCGGTGATCTTGCCGCGAAACAGCACCCGCCCACTGCCCAGCGCCGCCACCGTCTCCGCCGGGTCGTGCCCGCCGGCGCGCGCCGCCAGGATGGCATGACCCATCTTTTCTGCCAGGCTCAGCGTGCCGCGAATCAAGTGCTGTTTCATCACCCTGCCGGTGACCACCGGCATCATCAGCGCGGCGCTGCCGCCCATCTCGATGGTCAGGGCGCGGGCGTAGCTTTCGGCGCGCTGCGGCGAATCGACGTGATCCATGATGACGACGTTTCCGTGCGAGTCGACGAGCGCGAAGGGCGAGAGGGACACCCCGCCGATGGCGAAGGTGTCCATTTGCAGTTCAGGGAAGGCGCGCCCCATCGGATCGCCATCGACGACCGGCAGGTTGAGCTGAAGCCCGGCGATCAGCGGCTTGAGCGCATTGGAGCCGCCGATCTCGCTGATCAGCAGCGCACCGATCCGCGCCTTCAGGTGATCTTCCAGCGCCCGCACACCGACGACGAACTCATCGCCGCGCAGCAGCTTCTCGTTGCTGACGGTCGGCGCGCCCATTGTGCCGACGCAGCAGACCAGCGCGTCGTCGGGCACGGAGTCGGCGTCGATGATGCGGCAGCCGCCTCCACGGTCGCGCAGCTCTTTTTCCAGCCAGGTCTGCCCAACGTAGGTATTGCCGCCGCCGCCGGTCCCCAGGATGCCCGCGCCGAGCGCCGCCGCCTGCGTGTCGTTAAGCGTGAAAAGTCGTTCCATGCGCATCCCGTTCCGTGTTTTGCCGGCGAGTTGTTCAGCGACCGTAGCGCTGCTCGACAGGGACGTATTCCACGTCGTAGCCGAAATAGCGCGGACCCGCCAGCTCCAAGCCCTTGGGCGTGCGCCACTTGTCGGCGCAGGGGATGGCGATCACGGTGACGCGGTAGCCGTAGCGCATGGCTTCGGTGGTGATCGGCTCGCCGGTGTCGATGTCCAGCAGGGCGATCAGATCGGGCACGGTGACGCGGTACTCGCCGTCGATGCGCACCGCCAGGTGTTCGTTCTGGAAGTTGAGGGTGAGCGTCTGCCCGGCGTATTCGTCGATGCCCTGAAGCGTTGCCTCGCCCTTGGCGAAACCCGCCTCGGTGCGCCGCGCCACGTCGCCGATCTTGCCCTTGAAGACCTCGAAGCCGCCGACCGCTTCGCGCACCGTCTTGACCGGATCATCTTCCTGCACGCGGGCGCGGCGGATGGTCTGCCCGATGCGCTCGGCGAAGCTGAGCGTACCCTGCACGGACGCCTCTTTGAGCTGTTCGACGGTCGCCGGGTAGCAGGCGATCATCGCCATCGCCCCCATGTTGACGGCGATGCTGCGGGCGAAGGTCTCGGTCCAGCGGTTGTTGATCGTCTCCATGATGACGATGTTGCCGCGCTCGTCCGCCATCGAGAAGGGCGTCGAAGAAATGCCGTAGATGGTATGCGTGACCATCTGAATTTCCGGGAAGGCGCGCCCCATACCGTCGCAGTCCACCATTGGCAGGCGCAGCCGCGCCGCCACATAGATCGGCACGACCGAGTTCAAGCCGCCGGCTTCGATGCTCATGACGGCGCGGATCGGCTTATTCAGGTATTTGCCGATGACCTGGAAGGCGTTGACGATGTCGTCGCCGTTGGGCATCTTCTCGACCATGACCGTCGGCGCGCCCATCATGGCAGCCGGCACGATCAGATCATCGTCGTTCAGCTCGTCCAGCGTGTAGAGTTCAATCGGTCCGTGATCGCGGATGGCTTTGCGCGCCATCAGCATGCCGATGTACGGGTCGCCGCCGCCGCCAGTGCCCAGCACTGCCGCGCCCAGGGCGATATTCTCGATTGCCTGTTCGTCAATGATGCGCATGTTCGTTATCTCCCCGCCGCCAGATCGCCGACCGCTTTGACCATGATGCGGGTCGCGTTGCCGGGCAGGTATGCCAGCGGCACTTCTTCGACCTCGACGATTTCGATGCTGCGCGCGTCTGCGCCCGCCGCGACCGCACGGTCAGAAGCCTCCTGTTTGGCGAGTTCCAGCGCTTTCTCGCGGGTCATCTCCGCCAGCGAGAAGATGCGGTCGGTCTCGCCGCCGATCTGGGCGATGGCTGCGCCGATGGCGTTGGCGACGGCGAAGTGCCCCGGCTTGATGATCTCGCTCGCGCCGGAGACCTGCCGCTGAATGAGGATGCTGCCGCCGCCGACCACCACCACCGGCACGAGCGCCGCGCTGGTCTTCATGCGGTCAACGGCGATGTTGACCATCTCCTCGATGCGGTCTTCGACCGCGCTGATCAGCGCCTTGTCGATGTGCGCCACTTTCGCAGCGTCGCCGACATCCGCTTTGCCGCCTGCCACCGCGATGTCGGTGGTGGTCAGCACGTCGCCGCCGAAGACCAGCGCCTTGCTGGTGATCTCGTAGCCGACACTCTGCGGACCGACCTTGAGCGGATCGAGGACGACGAGCGAGCCGCCGCCCAGACCAATGGAGAGCGTATCGGGCATGCGGAAGTTGGTGCGCACACCGCCGATGCTCACCGCCAGCGCCGCCACGCGGGGGAAGCCGTGCTGCAAGACGCCGACATCGGTGGTCGTGCCGCCCACGTCGATGACGATGGCGTCCTTCAAGCCGCTGAGGAACGCCGCGCCGCGCATGCTGTTGGTCGGACCGGAGGCGAAGGTCAGGACCGGGTGATCGGTGGCGAAGTCGGCATTCATCAGCGTGCCGTCGTTCTGGCTGATGTAGAAGGGCGCGGTGATCTTCAGCTCCGCCAGCGCCGCCTTGAACCCGCCGACCGTCTTGATCGCCAGTTCGCGCAGGCAGGCGTTCATGATGGCGGCGTTTTCGCGTTCCAGCAAGCCGATGCGCCCGATGGTGCTGGAAAGGGTGATGTGCGCGTCGGGCAGCACTTCGCGGACGATGGCGGCGGCACGCTCCTCAAAGCTGACGTTGACCGGCGAGAAGACCGACGAGATGGCGATGGCGTTGATGCCCCTGCGCCCGATGTCTTCGGCGAACTGGCGAATCTCCGCCGGTTCGAACGCCGAAATCTCGCGCCCGTCAAACTCGTGTCCGCCGTGCGCCATGTAGTAATGCCCGCCCACGACTTCGCGCAGATCATCGGGCCAATCGACCATCGGCGGCAGGCAGACCGTCGCCGGCAGTCCCAGGCGGATGCAGGCGGTCGTCTGCAAGCGCCGCCGTTCGACGACGGCGTTGGTGAAGTGGGTCGTGCCGATCATTACGCCATCGAGTGTGGCGACATCGACGCCGGAGTCCGCCACCAGGTTCTTCAGCGCGGCGATGATGCCGTCGCTGACGTTGGGCGTGGTCGGCGTCTTGGTGGAGGCGATGATCTGCTGACCGTCCATGAGGACGGCGTCGGTATTCGTTCCGCCTACGTCAATTCCTATTCGCACTGTCCTATTCCTTTCGCAACAAGCGTTGATGATCCATAAGGTCGAGGGGTCAGATTGCCGGACGCTGCCCGATGATCCCGCCGGGCAGCGGGTGAAAATCAACCTCGTAGCCGAAGGCGCGCGGACCGACCACCGCCAGCGCCTTCGGCGTCTTCAGACCCTGCGCCGCCGGGATGCCCAGCACGGCGACGCGCATGCCGTAGCGCAGCACCTCGGTGGAGATGGGTTCGCCGGTGTCTTCGGTGACGATGGAGATCAGATCGGGCACGGTGATCACCACCTCGCCGTTGAGCCGGGCGATCAGAAACTCGTTCTGAAACTCGATGAACAGCCGATCGCGCGAGCCGAAGCCCTCGATGGTGAGTGCCCCGCGCGCGAACCCCCGCGTGGTGCGCCGCTCCAGGTCGGCGATCTTGCCGCGCATGATGACGCGCCCCTGCAGGGTATCGGCGATCACGCCGGGGATGTCGTCCTCGCCTGACCGCAGCACGCGCCCCCCCAGATCGCGCGCCAGAGAGAGGGTGTAGTGAATGCCGTAGGTCTTGATGTCTTTGCCGGGGACCTGACTGGCGATCAAGCCGGCAGTCCCACCCATGCGGGTCGCCAGGGTGCGCGCCAGCCGTTCCGCCCACTGCGCGCCGGCGGTGGTCGGGATGACTACCCGATTGCCCGCCGCATCGACCAGCGCCAGCGGCGTGACCGGCAGCTCGGCTTCGAAGAAAAACACCGACATGGGCAGCTCAGGGAAGGCGCGCCCCATCGCGTCACAGTCAACGACGGGCAGCCCCGCTTGAATCGCCAGCACAATCGGGTTGAAGCAGTTCGCCCCGCCGATTTCAGCGATGCCGACGGCGGTGGCGCGCCTGCCGAGGTGCGCCTCGAAGGCGCGCAGAGCGGTCAGCAGCTCTTCGCCCTGTTCGATCTTTTCGATGCTGGCGGTCGGTGCGCCGATGAACCCCGCCATGACCACAACGGCGTCGTCGGGAAGGTCAAAAGGGTCGATGACGCGGGCGGGTCCGTGCCGGCGGATGATCTCGCGCAGGTGCAGGCTGCCCAGGTACGGGTTGCCGCCTCCACCCGTCCCCAGGATGCCCGCGCCGAGCGAGATGGCTTCGATGTCGTCCAGCGTAACGGTCTTCAGCGTCATGAGGCGGCGGCTCCAGGGTGCAGGTGGCAGGCGGCGTAGTGCCCGTTTCCGGTATCGACCACGCGCGGTTCGACAGTATCGCAGGCGGGGACCTTGTGCGCCTGGCAGCGCGGCGCAAACGGGCAGCCCTGGTCGGGGCGGCGCAGCGTCAGATCGCCGCGCATCATGATCTGTTCGTGCCCTTCGTCGGGATCCGCTTCAGGGATCGCCGAGATCAACGCCTGAGTGTAGGGGTGCTTCGGCTCGTCGAAGATGCGCTGCACGTCGGCGACTTCGACGATCTTGCCCAGGTACATCAGCGCCACCTGGTCGCACAGGTAGCGGACCACGCCCAGATCGTGCGAGATGAACAGGTAGGTCAGCCCAAATTCCTGTTGAAGGTCGTGCAGCAGATTCAGGACCTGCGCCTGCACCGACACGTCGAGCGCCGAAGTCGGCTCGTCCAGCACGAGCAGCTTGGGTTTGACCGCCAGCGCGCGGGCGATGCCGACGCGCTGCTGCTGTCCGCCGCTGAACTCGTGGGGGAAGCGGTAGTAATGTTCCGGCTTCAGTCCGACAACGTGGAGCAGTTCCATCACCCGGTCGCGCGCCTTCGCGCCGTTCAGCCGTTCGTGCAGCCAGAGCGCCTCGCCGACGATCTGCCCGACGGTCATGCGGCTGTTGAGCGAGGCGGCGGGCGATTGGTAGATCATCTGCATGTCGGTGCGGCGGCGGCGCAGATCGCCGGAGGAGAGCTTGCGCAGGTCTTCGCCCTCGAAGAGGACTTCGCCCGCCGTTGGCTCGATCAGCCGGATGGCGCATTTGCCGACGGTCGTCTTGCCAGAGCCGGACTCGCCGACGATGCCCAGCGTCCTGCCGCGCGGCACGCTGAAGCTGACGTTATCGACCGCCTTGAACGCGCTGACGGGGCGGTTGAGGAGACCGCCGCGCACCGGGAAATGTTTGCTCAGACCGCGCACCTGTAGAATCGCGTCGCTGTTCATGATCCCCCCGCGAAAAGGACGCACTCCGCCGTGTGCTGCGCGCCGACCGGGTAGGGCGGCGGCACTGCCGCGCGGCAGGCTTCGACGGCATGGGCGCAGCGTGGGTGAAAGCGGCAGCCTGCCGGCGGATCGACCAGATTGGGGATCGTGCCGGGGATGCCGCTCAACTGCCCGCGTTCGATGTGGCGAGTCGGCACGGCGTGGAGCAGCCCGCGCGTGTACGGATGCTTCGGGTTTTTGAACAGCTCGCGCACCGGAGCCTGTTCGATCACCCGCCCGGCGTACATGACCGCGACGCGCTGGCAGGACTGCGCCACCACGCCGAGATTGTGCGTGATCAGCAGCACCGACACGCCCAGCCGGTCCACCAGCCCGGTGATCAGGCGCAGGATTTGCGCCTGGATGGTCACGTCGAGGGCGGTGGTCGGTTCGTCGGCGATCAGCAGATCGGGCTTGCCCGCCAGCGCCATAGCGATCAGCACGCGCTGGCGCATGCCGCCGCTGAACTGGTGCGGGTAATCGCTCAGGCGTTTGTCGCCGTCGGGGATGCCGACCAGTCCCATCAGCTCGATGGC
Organism: Anaerolineae bacterium; assembly: GCA_016789005.1. GTDB lineage: Bacteria > Chloroflexota > Anaerolineae > Aggregatilineales > Phototrophicaceae > Flexifilum. Next base: position 5,898 of record JAEURA010000317.1, on the reverse strand, counting down.
GCGCTGGTTCGCCAGCACGCGCGTCTGCCGCACCGAGGGCAGGAAGCCCTTCCAGCGACCGGGGACGCGCTGCGCGTCCATCGTCTGGTAGAGCACGGCGTCGATCAGCTGTTCGCGTATGGTGAAGAGCGGGTTGAGGTTGGTCGTCGGGTCCTGGAAGATCATGCCCAGGCGGCGGGCGCGGAAGCGCTGCATCTCGTGAGGCGACTTTTCCAGCAGGTCTTCGCCTTCGAAGAGGATGCGCCCCTCGGTGATCTTCCCCGGCGGCATGGGGATCAGCCGCGGGACGGACAGGGCGGTCATCGACTTGCCGCAGCCCGTCTCGCCGACCAGCCCCAGCACGTCCCCGCGCTGCATGGTCAGGTTGACGCCCGCCAGCACCCTGGCGACGCCGTCGTAGGTCTTGAATTCCAGGTGCAGGTTCTGAATCTCCAGCAGAGGTGAGGTCATCGTCTTCGCCGCCTCAGCGCCGCGAGCGCGGGTCGAGCACATCGCGCAGTCCGTCGCCCAGCAGGTTCCAGCTGAAGACCACCAGGAAGATCGCCATGCCGGGGAAAGTGGCGACCCACCACTGCGTCGGGAAATAGTCGCGTCCCTCGTTGATCATCGCGCCCCATTCCGGCATCGGAGGCTGTGCGCCCAGACCGATGAAGCCGAGCGCCGCCGCCGTCAGCACCGCGAAGCCGAAATCGGTGCTCATCTTGACGATGATCGGCGAGAGGGCGTTGGGCAGGATGTGGCGAAACAGCACGCGCAGATGTCCGCCGCCCAGCCCGCGCGCCGCCTCGACGAACGGCTCCTCTTTGAGCGACAGCACCAAGCCGCGCGTCATGCGGGCGAAGCCGGGCCACCAGACCAGCGAGATGCCGATCATGACGTTGAGGATGCCCTTGCCGAGCGCCGCCGTGACGGCGATGGCGAGCACCAGCGCCGGGACAGTCAGGAAGATGTCGGTGAGGCGCATCAGAATTTCGTCCGTCCAGCCGCCAAAATAGCCCGCCAGTGCGCCGATGGTCACGCCGATGGTGGTCGCCAGGAAGATGATCACCACCCCGACCATGAGCGCCAGACCGGTTCCCATGAGCACGCGGCTGAAGATGTCGCGCCCGACGTTGTCCGTCCCGAAGTAGTTGACTTCGTTGGGGGCGCGCAGCCGGGCGGTCGGGTGGACCTTGCCGGCGGCGTCTTCGGGGAAGGGGACGACCAGCGGGGCGGCGATGGCGATCACCAGGATCACGACCAGGGTGATCAAGCCGATCATCGCCAGCGGGTTGGCGCGGAAGCGGTAGGCGGCGCGCCGGATGTTCTCCCACCGGGCGGAGCCGAGGGTGACCGTCGATGAGTCTTGGGAAGGGGTTTCCCGACTGTGTTCAGCCATAGCGAATTCGCGGGTCCAGGATACCGTAGACGACATCGGTCAGGATGTTGATCAGGCTGAAGACCACCCCGTAGATCAGGGTGATGCCCATGATCGGCTGGAAGTCGAGGCGAAGCGACGACTCGACGGCGTACAAGCCCATGCCGGGGAAGTCGAAGATGGTTTCGACCAGCACCGCGCCCGCCAGCAGCCAGCCGAATTCCAGCGAGATGATGGTGATGGTGGCGATCATGGCGTTGCGCAGGACGTATTTGGTCACGATCACCCGGTTGGGGATGCCGATGGCGCGCTCCATGCGCACGTAATCCTTGTCCAGCGCTTCCAGCATGCTGGCGCGGGTGATGCGGGTGATGCTCGCCAGCGAACCGAAAGACAGCACCAGCGCCGGGACGAACAGGTGCGACAGCGCCATGCGCATCGACTCGAAATCGAGGTGGAGCAGGCTGTCCAGCACGTACATGCCGGTGATCGCGGCGGGCGGGGTTTCGATGGCGGCGAAGCGCCTGCCGACCGGGAACCAGCCCAGTTCCAGACCGAAGATGAGCTGAAAGATCATCGCCAGCCAGAACGCCGGGAAGCTGACGAAGAAGAGCGCCAGCACGCGGGTGATCTGGTCGGGCAGCTTGTTGCGGTACAGGGCGGAGATCACGCCCGCCGGCACGCCGAGCGCCGCCGCGATGGCGATGGCGGTGATGGTCAGTTCCAGCGTCGCCGGGAAATAGGTGGAGATGTCGGCGATCACCGAGCGGCGCGAGTAGAGCGATTCGCCCCAGTCGCCGCGCACCACGCCGGTGAGGTAGTTGAGGTACTGCGCCGGCAGGGGTTGATCCAGCCCGAACTCACGGCGCAGCGCCTCTTTGATCTCGGCGGTCGCCTGGGGACCGGCTGCCAGCCCGACCGGGTCGCCGGGCAGGACGCGGGAGATGATGAAGGTGAGCAGCGTCAGCCCGATCAACAGCGGAATGATCAGCACCAGCCGCCGCAGGACGTAGAGGCGGATACTCATGTGCGACTGCGCTCCATACGACCGATATGCTGTAGGGGCGAGCCGACGGCTCGCCCCCGTTGAGAAGATACAAGACTGCCCGTCAGATTCAGGTGGGGCAGTTGGTCATGTCGAGGTCCTGGAAGAGCACCGACAGGCTCTCCAGCGGGCGGAAATCGTAGCCCTGCACGCACTCGTTGAACGCCAGCACGGAGTTCTGTGTGAACGTCCAGACGGCGGGCTGGTCGGCGGCGATGAGCGTCTGCGCCTCGTTGTACAGCTCGGCGCGGGCGGCGGCGTCGCCGGTCACGCGCGCGGTGTCGAGCAGCTCATCGACCCGCTCGTTCTTGTAGAAGTTGCAGGAGTTGTAGCTGCCCCACTGGGTGCTGTGATACTGGTTGTAGAGGTGCGCGTCCATGTCCAGGTACGCCGGCTGCGTGAAGATGTTGATGATGTCCGGTCCGGTCGCCGGGTCGGAGCAGGCAGCCACCATGTCGGGCCACAGCATCGGCGTCATGTTCAGGGTGATGCCGATCTCCGCCAGTCCTTCCAGCAGGACCAGACCGGTCACTTCTTCGAAGGTCAAGCCGCTGACGTAGACGTAATCGAGCGAGATGCCGCCCTGGGGCCAGGGAGTCTGCGCCAGATACTCGCGCGCCTTGTCCAGGTCATAGGTGGGCACGTCCAGCCCTTCGACCGCGCCGGGGAAGCCGAGCGGCGTGGGACCGGGCATGAGCTGCACCGGCACGTCGAGCACCTGCGGCAGCGCCTCATAGTTCATGGCGTAGGAGATCGCCAGGCGCAGGTTGAGGTCGCTGGTGTATTCGCCCTGGGTGTTGATCTTGAGCGAGTTGGTGAACAGACCGCCGTTGTTTTCGATGTAGTAGCCGGGGGTCTCACCGATGCGCGCCGCGTCGATGAGGTCGATGGTGTCGGCGATGTGCGTTTCGTTCGCCAGCAGCGAATTGACCTGCGAGGCGCTGTCGCGGCGGATGATCCACAGGGCGCGGTCGGGGTGGTTCTCCGAACGCCAGCCGCCCCAGTAGTCCTGAACGGCGACGAACTCATAGACGTTGCCGATTTCCCAACGCCCCATCGTGAAGGGACCGGAGCCGGCTTCGTTGGTGCGCAGATAGGTCTGCCCGAAGTCGTCGCCCTTGTTGGCTTCGACAATCGCCGGGTTGACGATGTACAGCTGGCTCAGCGTGCCCAGGAACGGCGCGAACGGCTGGAGCAGGGTGAACTGCACAGTGTCGGCGTCCAGGGCGGCGGCGCTGTTGGCGTCGGCGATGCCCGCCCAGCGGTAGGTCGGCGGACCCTGAAGAGTCATCATGCGGCTGAAGCTGTAGACGACGGCGTCGGCGTTGACCGGGCTGCCATCATGGAAGACGGCGTTCGGCTTGAGGTTGAACGTCCAGACGGTCGCGTCTTCGTTGACTTCCCAGGTGTCGACCAGGTTGGGGACCAGATCTTCGCCGCGCACAATGAAGAGCGCGTCATAGAGCGAAACCAGCGCCGCGTTGATGGAGTAGTTCTCCCCGGTTGCCGGGTCGATGTTGTCGATATCCTGGTTCCCGCCGTACAGGAGAACGTTCTCATCCTGGGCGAAAGTCACCGGAACGACGACGAGCGCCATCAGGGCGATGGCGACGACCAGAAGCTTCAGTAAACGATTTCTCATGGACGCCATCCTTCATGTGGGATAGTGAGGTACGCCGGACTGTAATGTTGCGTAATGGAGTTCGAGTGTAACTTGGCTGATACCGATTGTCAAACGACCTGCCCGACGATTTCGCCGCCGAGGATCGCCGTCAGGTCCGGCTTGTCGGCGAAGTGGATCAGATGCGTCGGGCAGGCGCAGTCCGATGCGCCGAAGCGCGGCGCAGGCATCGACGCGCCGGGCGACGTCCGCAGCGCCGTCGCCCAGTCGTGCTCACGGCTTATCTCGTCGGCGGTGAACCAGACTTCGCGGCAGATCGCCGCCTGGCGCAGGTGGTCGATGTGCCAGTGCGGCTTCGTGACCGGGGCGAGATGATGGCTCAGCCGCCCGCGCAGCCCGCCCGGTCCGAAGGCGCTGCCCACATAGGTGTACCAGCCGGCGGGGAAGTCGAACGCGCCGAGCCTGCCGATGACCAGAGGAGTGGTCTGCGGCAGGCTCAGCAGCAGGACGTACGTCCCGGCGGCGCGGGTTAGTTCTGGACGACGCTGTGATCGATCAGCCAGGAGACCGCCTCCTGCACCGCTTCCAGCGACGAGTAGCGCGGCGCGTAGCCAATCAGCCGGCGCGCCTTCTCGATGCTGGCGCACGGGCTGTGGGCGATGTGGTCCCAGGTCGCCGCCGCCTCCTGCTCGGTCACCGTCTTGCGCCAGTCCTCCCAGGGCAGATACGTCAGCGCCGGCGGTTTTCCGAACCAGTCGTACATCGCTTCGGCATAGCCGCGCAGGCTGAGGGCGGCGGGCGAGACGGTATGGAAGTTCTCGCCGATGCTGCTGCTCCAGCGGGCCATCGCCCGGTAAAATGCCTGCGCCACATCCGCCGCATGGACGTGATGCACGGTCTCCTGCCCCAGGTTGGGCAGGCAGAGCGCCTCGCCGCGCGCGATCTGCGTGAAGACCGTCGGGGTGAAATGCCCGGCAGGGTTCAGGGGCGCGTAGCCGGGACCGACGATGTGCCCCGGCATGAGGACGGTAGCGGGAAAACCACCCCGGCGCGCTTCGCTCAGCAGCGCCGACTCGATCTTCCACTTCTGAATGCCGTAGTCGCCGAACGGCTGGCGCGCCTGATCCTCGGTCGCCGGTGTGCGCGTGCTGTGCCCGTGCGCCCAGATCGTGCCGCAGTGCAGGAAATGACTGATCCGCCCGCGCAGCGCCTCGACGATCTGGCGGCTGCTGTCCTCGGTGAAGCAGATCAGATCGATGACCACTTCCGGTTCCAGGTCGCGGATGCGCGCGCCGAAGGTCCCGGCGGCATCTTCCGCCTCGCGGTCGGCTGCGATCTGCTGTACCTGCCGCCACGCCGCATGGGGCAGATACGGATCGCGCTGCCCGCGCGTGACGTTGATCACCTCGTGTCCGCCTTCGACCAACATCGGCACGAGGTAGGTTCCGATGTGCCCGCTTCCGCCAATGATCACGATGCGCATGTCAGTCCGTCCCTGCTCGATTCAGCCGGTCTGTCTGTTCCGCGCTGAGCGTGACGTTCAGCGCGCCGAGGTTTTCCGTCAGCTGCTCCTCGCTGCTGGCGGCGATCAGCGGGATGATGGCGCGATCCATCATCCAGCGCAGGATGATCTGGTTGGCGGTCGCGCCGGTCTCCTGGGCGACGGCGCGCAGCACTTCCAGCCGGCGGGTGTTGTCCGGCATCTGAAGCTCGCGGCGCAGAGATCGGTCGGCGCGGGTGTAGGCTCCGGATTGCAGGACGCTGTAGAGGCTGTTATGAACTTCTGCGGCAGGAGTTCCCCTCACCCCAAGGCGAGCCTTGCTCGCACCCCCTCTCCCACGCGCGCGGGGCGAGGGGACCTGACTCCCCCTTCTC
>JAEURA010000308.1 GCA_016789005.1 Anaerolineae bacterium | reverse complement strand
CCAGCAGCGGGCGTCGCCGGTCTGGACGGCGACATCGGCGACGATGCCCAGCGCTGCCAGATCGACCAGCCGGTCGATCAGCGCCGGGTCGGCGTTCGACGACTGCGCCAGCGCGCGGATCACCTGAAGCGCCGCGCCGACCCCCGGCAGGGTGCGCATGGGGTGATCTTCCGGCAGGCGCAGCGGGTGGACGACCGCTTCCGCCGCCGGCAGGGTGTCGCCGATCTGATGGTGATCGGTGATGATGGCGTCCACGCCCCGGCTCTTCGCGTAGTCAATCGGCTCGTGGGCGGCAACGCCGGTATCACAGGTGACCAGCAGATGCGCGCCGGCGTCGATCAGCCGACCGAGCGCCGGGATATGGATACCGTGTCCTTCGCTCTGACGGTCGGGGATGTACCAGCGCGGATCGGCTCCCAGGGCGCGCAGCCCTTCGACCAGCAGGGCGGTGGCGGTCTGCCCGTCCACGTCGAAGTCGCCCCAGATGGCGATCTGTTCGCGGTGCTCGATGGCGCGGCGCAGGCGGGCAACGGCGCGGTCCATGTCCGGCAGGTCAAACGGATCGGCGGGGTGGTAGAGATCGGGGTCCAGGAAGGCGCGGGCGGCGTCGGGGTCGGCGATGCCGCGCCGGACCAGGGCGGCAGCGACCAGCGGATCGCCGACGGCGGCAGCCAGATTGGCAGGCGGCGCGGCGAGGGTGGGTTCAAGCCAGTGCAGGGACATAATCTAGAAGGCGATTTCCGCCACCTGATCCAGGTCGAGCGCGAGCACCGGCGATTCCTTCACCCCTTCAACCTCAGCGCCCAGCACATCCCCCGCCTGCGTCCCGCGCTCGCAGTAGGAGCGGTAGGCGCAGAAGCGGCAGCGCGTCAAATCAGAGGTCAGCGGGAACGCCGCTTCCTCGTTCGGGCGGGCGAGCAGATCCGTCACCAGATCGTTCAGGCGCGACTCGGCGCGGGCATGAGACGCGTCGTCGTAGGCGAAGATCACCGGCTGATCCGGCGCTTCGGCGAACCAGTAGATCAGGCTGATCTGGTCCGGCGCGAAGGGCTTCCCGCCGTTGAGATACGCGCCCGCCTTCGCCAGCACGTAGGGATAAAGGAGGGTCTGCCAGCGCCCGGCGAGTTCGTCGCGGCTGGGGATGCGCGGCGCGGTCTTCCAGTCCAGGATCACCGCCCGCGCGCCCGGCTGAATCGCCAGCAGGTCGAACTTGGCGACCAGACGCCGGTCCGCCAGCGGCATCGACAGGGTGATCTCGGCGCGCTGCTGCGGCGGCAGATCGGTCAGCGCTGTCTTCAGACAGCGCTCGAACCAGCCCGCCAGCGTCTCGTCGCCGTCGGGATCGCCGCCGAGCGCTGTGCGCAGCGCCTCCGCCGGCACGCCAGCCAGATGCTGCTCGACGATCTGGTGAAAACGCTCACCCAGTTCCATGCGGGCTTCGAAGGCGCGCATCGGCTCTGATTCCGGGGCGGGGTAGCGGCGCCGCGTCACCCAGCGCAGAAAGAAGCGGCGGTGACAGTCGGCATAATCCTGCAGGGCAGACTGGCTGAACTGGAAATCGTCGGGCAGGACGAGGGGCATCAGACATCCTCCATGTTCACAGCGAGTTCAGCCTGGGCGTAGCGGCGCAGTTCGATGAAGCCCTCCGCCGCCTGCGAAGACCGCCCGCGTCCGCTGTTGAAGGTGACGATCAGCTCGCGGCGGGCGCGCGTGACCGAGACATAGAGCAGACGCAGGCGTTCGCCGATCAATTCCTGGCGGGCGCGCCCGGTCGCCGCGGCCTCGACGTAATCGAAGGTGAAGGGATCAGCGCTCGCCTGAAGCTGCGCCAGCGCCTCGGCGCGCAGATTCAGCCCGTCGCGGGCGAAGTATTTCTCGTCGTAGTAGTTCTCGCCCGGCATACCCGATGGAAAGTCGTAGCTGTTGACCGACAGCAGGTAGACGCGATCCCATTCCAGACCCTTGGCGCTGTGCATGGTGGTGACGGCGACTCTGCCGCGATGTTCGTCGGGGTTGAAGGCGCGGGCGGCGTCGTCCATGCCCAGGAAGCGCCGCTGATTGCGGGCGATGGATGCCAGCTCCTCGGTGAACTGGGGCAGCCGCCAGTCCGGCTGACGGCTGGCGTAGCCCCGCAGCACGACGGCGAGGCTGTGCGCCAGCGCCAGATCGGCTTGGGCGCGGAACAGATCGCCCGCCAGCACCAGGAGGAGCTGGTCGATGGGCAGGACGGCGGCGTTCTGCCAGCGCCGTACCAGATCGCGAAAGGCGCGCAGTTCATCGGCGGCGGGTGGATCGGTCTCGAACAACGCGGCGGCGTCGGCGTCTTCGCGCAGCCAGTCCCGACCGCCCGGCGCGGGCGCTAGGAAATCTTCGACGTGGGCGATCTGGCTCAGGATGCGGGCGATCTCCAGCGTGCGGGCGTTGCGATCCGGGTCGTCGCGGGTGTCGCGCTGCCAGACGCGGTAGACCATCGACAGCCAGCCGGCGGTATCCGGTTTCGCCAGATAGGTGAGCACATTGCCGAGCACCCCCGCCGCCTGACGGGTGCTGGTCGAGCTTTGCAGCACCTCGACGGTCGGGATATTCAGGTGATTCTTGTTGATGAAGTCGATGAGCTGGTAGCCCCGCTGATTGCGCGGCACGAGGACGGCGCAGGTCTCATCCGGGTGATCGGGCAGCCAGCGCGCCAGCGACTCGGCGACGTATTCGACCTCCTGCGCCGGGGTGAAGGTCGTCCCAACGAAGACGAGGCGCGCCTGATCGGTGGGCGGGTTGGGTTGAGGATCGCCGGGTGGGGTTGGCTGGATGTGCGGCGGGCGCAGCGGGCGGCGCTGGCGGATGGCGGCGTTGGGATGTCCCGACGCCGTCCAGTCGATCAGGTGGTTGGCGAGGGCGATGATCGGCTCGGCGGATCGCCCGCTGTCCGGCAGATCGACGGCGCGGACGCCCACCTCGTCGAGGAAGCGCCACAGCAGTTCGGGGTCTGCCGTCGTGAAGGTCTCGTAAATCGCCTGATTCGGGTCACCGACGCGCACCCAGCTGCCAGCTTCGCCGCACAGCAGCCGCAGGATGCGCTCCTGCAGTCGACTGCTGTCCTGCGCCTCGTCCTCCAGGATGAAGCGCCAGCGGGCGCGCAGGCGGCGCAGAAGCGCCTCGTCCCGCTCCAGGGCTTGCAGCGCCAGCCGGATCAAGTCCTGAAAATCGACTGCCCCGCGATAGTTCAGACCGCGCTGGTAGCTGGCGTAGATGGCGGCGCACATCGCCGCCAGAGGGAGCGGCTGGTCGAAACGTTCCAGATTCTCCAGGACCTGTTCCGGCAGCAGGGCGAGGTCCTTGGCGCGCTGGATGAAGGCGCTGGCGATGTCGGTCAGCAGACCGGGAAGATCGTCTCGGATCAGGGCTTCGCGCCGCCCGTCGTCGAGATCGTCGGCGAGCAGGTGATCGGCGGCATTCGGCTCCGCCCGCAGATAGGCGGTCACGGCGTCGCCCAGGATGTCGGCGGCTTCGCGTTCGTCGAGGATGGCGAAACCGTCGCCCAGCGCCACCAGACCCGGATTGTCGCGCACGATGTCGGCGCACATGCTATGCAGGGTGCGCACCCGATAACCGACATTCATCAGCAGTCCCCGGTCCTTGAGGAAGCCCCGAATCTGCGTCGTGAAGTTCTCGACGGCGGCGTTGACCAGCGTGACGATCAGCACCTCTTCGCCATCGTGGAGGCGCTCGGCGACCAGTTTTGCGGCGAGGGCGGAAAGGGTGCGCGTCTTGCCGCTGCCCGGCACGGCGGCGACTCCGAGTTTTCCGCCGGTGTAGCTCAAAATCTCCCGCTGTGCGGCGCGTGGTTCAAAGGTCATCGACTCGCCCTTCGCGTTGAGCACTGCTCCCGGTCGTTCCGTCAGCCGGCTCGTTCAGACGGCGCAGGAGGCGGTTGAAGACTTCGAGCAGCAGCCCTTGATCCATGCCGCCGGTCTCGCTCAGCTCGGCGATCCCCAGGTGCACCGCCGTCCGACAGCGGCGCAGCAGTCCGACGACCAGCCGGAAGAGCGTTTCACGGCGGTAGGCGTCCTCGCTGTCGCCGTCCCAGACATCCCCGGCAGCCCAGGAGCGGCTGAGCACGACCGGGTGGGTGAGCGGCTGGTAGATGCGCTCCGACCAGCCGCGACCGCCGGCATCAAGCCAGAACTGATGCGCCGCCGGGCGGTTGTTCATCAGGAAGGTGTAGGCAGGCGCGACCAGCACGGCGTCGGCATCTGGGCGCTGCCAGGCGCCGATGTACTGATTGGCGATCACCCCCGCTTCGACCATGCGCACGTACTCGCGCGAGATGACCGAGTCGTCCATCGCCGCTGCGCCGTCGAAGGCGGCGATGCGCTCCAGTGTTGCCCGGAAGCCGCGCGCCGATTCGACCAGGGCGGCGACGGCATCGGCGGCGATCAAATCCTTGTGCAGCCCGAAGCCGCGCGCCGAGAGCACCTCGCCGAACAGGCGGCTGAAGAAGTGATCCAGCGCTGGGTCGAGGCGCGCAGCCGCTTCGAGGGTCCTGCGCCGCCCGCGCCTGGGCTTGCTTTCGGTGGACGGGGCGGCGGTAGCGCGGATGTGCGCCTCCAGCCATTCACGCAGCCGATCGTACTTCTCGCCGACGGTGTAGGTGATGCGCTCCTGGATTTCCGGCGGCAGCGACTCAAACGGAGCGAGCCGCGCGGGATGATCGCTCTTCGGATACGCCGTGAACGCCAGCAGGTGCGCCCGCGCCAGATCGAGCGCCCCGGTCTCACCGGCGCTCAGGGATGCCATCAGGGCATAGGCGAGATCGCGCGCGTCGGGGAACAAACCCCAGGCGGGGTTTGCCAGCCGCGCCAGCGCCAGCAGCGCCCGGACGACCGGCTCGTCGCGCAGCGCCCTGGAGGGGCGGTGCGACCGCGCCGCGACCCCGCGCTCGCGCAGCCGCTCGATCAGCGAGAAGCGCAGCGCATCGCTCATGAACGGGGCGACGATGACGATCTCGCCGGGCGGCGCGCCCTGGCGGATGAGTTCGGCAGCACCGTCCGCTGCCCAGTCCAGGCTTTCCGGCGCGAAGCGCGCGAGGTTATAGTCGAACGCGGCTGCCGGGTCGCCCTGGACGTGTTCGGCGTACTGTCCCATGATGTGCGCCAGTTCGGCGGTGAGCGCCTGCACGTCCGGCGAGGCGACCAGCGAGTCGCTGAAGTCCAGCGTGCGGTCGCAGAAAGCGCGCAGGTCCGAAGCGGAATCCTCGTCTGCGCCCAGGAAGCGCCGGTAGCCGGCATCAGAATCGAACAGGACGAAGGCGGACTCGCAGCGCGCCAGCCAGGAACGGAAGACCTGGTGGGCGGCAGGGGTGTCCTCTTCGACGTTTTCCAGGATGAGGTGCGACGCGCGGCGGAACAGCGTTTCGGAGCAGACCGGTAGCCCATGACGCATGAAAGTCTCGATGAGCAGCGAGAAATCGAGCAGGTTGTGGTCCAGGCAGTACGCCCGGAAGCGGTTGATCGCCTCCTGCACTTCGTCGTACATGCGCAGCGACGCCGGGTCGCCCGCCCAGGCGGGTTTCAGGCGCTCCGCCACCTCGGTGTGCGGAAAGCCGACGACCGCCGCCTTGTTGAGGTTGTCGATCAGCTGGCTGTAGAGCCTGCCGCGCGGCAGCGTCACCGTCTCGAAGTATCCCTGGTCTTTGACGAGCGGATCTATGATCTGCGCCATGACGTACTGCGCCGTCTCCAGGCTGAGGAAGGTCGGCGGCGCGGCTGCCGAAGTAAACCCGGCGGACGGGGCGATCTGCCCCCAGAAGAGGGCGGTCATTTCGCGGGCGATGCCGCTGACAGTGGTCACGCGCGCCTGACCGCCCGGCGGCAGGTCGGCGCGGCGCAGCGCCTCGATGTAGGGCAGCGCCAGCGTCGGCTGAGGCGCGATGATCAGGATCGAGTCGGCAGGCGCGCCTTCATTCAGCAGGCGCAGCAGGCGCGCGACAGCGGCGGTCGTCTTGCCGGTGCCGGCGGGACCTTCCAGGAAGAATCGTCCGGTCGCCGGCAGTGACGCCGCCTGACTCTGAAGTGGTGTGAGCTGTTCCGGTTTGATCATGAACAAATATTCTATCACGAGTTTTGAACAATCTGAAGCGCGGGAGTCGTATAGGAAAGTGTAGGCAGCGAGGATGCAGCGAGTGAGCGAGACCGACGCGCAGCTGGTAATTCTAGCGCAAGATGGCGATTCTGACGCTTTTGAAGCGCTGCATGCGCGCCTGCTGCCCGGTCTGCGGCGTTTCGCCTACCGTCTGGTCGGCGATGCGCTGGAAGCGGAGGACATCACTCAAGAGGCGCTGCTGACGCTCTACCTGCACCTGTCGCACATCGACCCGCCGGAGCATGTACGCGCCTATGTCTACCGCATCGTCCGCAACCGCTGCTACGACAGTCTGCGGCGCGATGGGCGGCGCGGCGCGCTTTCACTGGACCAGGACGAGGACGCCGGCGGTGTGCGCATCAGCTTCGAGCTGCCGGACTCGCGGGCGACCCCGCCGGAAGAGGCGGCGCACTGGCTGCTGCTGGGGCTGGAAGTGCGCGAGATGATCGACACCCTGCCGGAAAACCAGCAGCAGACGCTCATGCTCTTCGCTGAGTCAGAACTGACCTATCAGGAGATCGCCGAAGTGTTGGGGGTGAGCATCGGCACGGTGAAATCACGCCTGTTTCACGCCAAGCGCACCCTGCGCGGGCGTCTGCGCCCGCAGACTCTCGCGGCGATCCGTGAGACGCTCGACGAAGACGATGACGATCTGTTTGATGAGGATACTGAAGAGGCTGTCCCTCCGATGGCAGAACGCCGGGCAGGACAGAATGTACAAGAGAAGGAGATAGCATAATGGAACAGGCAAAATTGCAGCGCCTGCAGCAGATCCTCCTGGCGGCGCGCGCCCTGCACCGGTCGGTAGAACGTTCCTTGCAGGAAGGGCTGTCCGCCGGCATCGGTCGGATGGCGGTCAAACAGTACAACGGCATCCACCGCCAGCTTGCCGAGCTGTTCCCGGATGACTTCACCGTCACCGAAACGCTGGCGCTGGAGATGGACGCCAACATCCCGGAGAACCACATGCTGGGGCAGGTCCAGCTTGCTTCAAGCCAGCTGCTCCTCTACGTCGAAGGCTTGATCCGCGAGCAGCGCGCCGATAACGCCGGCGCTCAGCCCGACTTCGAGAACCTGCGCAGTCTGGGGCGAGACCTTTCCGAGCAGATCATCAACATGACCAAGACGACGCTGCGCCGCGCGCTGACCAATGTCGATGTCGATATCGACTTGGATATGGACCCTTCGAAGAAGTCAGGAGCGGTCAGCATGGAGGGGGCGGAACTGGAACGCGCCAACTTCAGCGGGCAGAATCTGCGCGGCTCAAGCTTCGCGAACGCCAAGATGCAGGGCGCGAACCTGAGCGGAGCGAGCCTGAACGACTCCAATTTCTCAAATGCCGACCTCGAAGGGGCGAATCTGACCGGGTCGAACGCCCGCAGCGCCTCGTTCGCCCACGCCAACCTGACCGGCGCAAACCTGAGCGGGGCGAACCTGCGTGACGCGCTCATGGAAGGCGCGACGCTGGAAGGGGTGAACGCCACCGGGGTGAATCTGCGCGGCGCGCTGCTCAGCGACGCCAACCTGCGCGGCTCCCGCCTGGAAGGGGCGAACCTGCGTGATGTCATCCTGGAAGGCGCAGACCTGCGCGGCGCACGGCTGGACGGCGCGGTGCTGCGCGATGCCAATCTGGAACGTGCCGACCTGACCGACGCCCGCCTGGATGGGGTGGACATGCGCGATGCCAACCTGTCCGAAGCCAAGCTGCCGAAGGACTTCAGCACGATGAACGTGACGATCGGACGGAGTTCGGGTATTCCGCGTCCGCCGCGCCCGCCGATGCCGCCTTCGCCGCCGCACGGCAAGCATCGGGTGGAGATCCGTGTCAACCGTGACGATGAGGATCAGGAATTCCCGGAGAAACCGAAGCATGACGATGTGGTCTAGCCGCTTCACAGCGCGCCGACGTTCGTGCCGCCGCTCCATCCGCCTGCGCAGACGCCGGCGGGCAGAGCAGCCAAGCTGTGTGCCGCTCGAAGTTTGATCATCGTTCATAAGCAGTGGGGCGCGGTGTAAGCTGCGCTCCCTGCTTCCTCACCCCTCGCCATCATAACCCTTCGCCTGTACGAAAGTCCAAACGCCGGCTGCGCTACGCCTGCTATAATCCTTGCGCTGACTCTGCCCATTTTGGACGATGAATGATGCGTCGTTACACCGCCCTGTTGCACGACAACCCGGATTTTGCCCGCTTGTGGCTGGCGCAGGTGATCAGCCTGACCGGAGATTGGTTCAATACCATCGCGCTTATGGCGCTGGTGGTCGCCTACAGTCCAGAGAATTCCGGCTTGGCGGTCAGCGGGCTGCTGCTCGCACGTTTCATCCCTCCGATGCTCATCAGCCCCGCCGCCGGCGTACTGATCGACCGCTTTGACCGGAAGCGCATCGTCGTGTGGTGCAATTTTCTGCGCGCCATCGTCGTCCTGGGGTTTCTGCTGGCGACCACCGGGCGCGAATGGCTGCCGCTCATCTACCTCCTCTCTGTCTTCCAGTTCACCCTGTCGGCGGTCTTCGAGCCGGGCGTGCAGGCGCTTCTGCCGGCGCTGGTCAAACGAGAAGATCTGCTCAAGGCGAATACGCTGAACAACGTCACGTGGTCGGTGATGCTGGCGGCGGGCGCGGTCGCGGGCGGCGCGTCGGCGGCGCTGCTGGGCACGAACGCCGCCCTGGTGATCGATTCGCTGACGTTCGTCGTTGCCGGTGTGCTGACGACCGGCATCCGGTCCTATCGGCGGATGCCGCAGCAGCAGTCGGGCGACAGCCCTTCTTCTGACGCCGCGCACCGCGTGACCTTCCGCGACGGTCTGCGCTATCTGCGCCGCCGCCCCGAGACGGCGAGCGCCCTGCTGATCAAATTCCTGGGCAACCTCGCCAGCGTCGATACGTTCATCGCCATCTTCGCCACGCGCATCTTCATCCTGGGCGAAGGGGGCACACTGTCGCTTGGCATCCTGCACAGCGCCTTTGGCGTCGGCGCGGTGGCCGGTCCGCTGCTGCTCAACCGCTTCAATAACGGGGACGTGCGCCGCATGCGCTGGCTGGTGCTGGTCGGTTTCAGCTGGATCACCCTGGGCTATCTGACCCTGAGCGTCTCAGAATCGCTGATCGCCGTCTGCGTGGGCATGTTCATCCGAGCGATGGGCGGGTCTTCGAACTGGACGTACAGCGCTGTGATGATTCAGAAGACGACGGACGATGCTTTTCTGGGGCGGGTTTCTTCGCTCGACTGGGGTCTCTTTTATCTGGCAACCGTCATCGGTGCACTTGTCAACGGCGCGCTGGTCGATCTGTTCGGGGATGAGAGCATCCGAACGGTGGCGCTCCTGGCTTGTGCGCTAGGAACGGGGGCGCTGGGGCTGTGGTATGTCCTGGTAACAGCCCTGGATCGCCGGCGTGTGGCGACAGCTTCTGCGCCGGGAGACTGAACGCGCGGAATGCGCGACGGAGCCGTCTCCTCACGGTGGGAGATCGTGCACATTAGACGAGAGATGTTCGCATCTGGCACATATGTGTCACAATCAATACCAGAAACATTAAGCAGCGCTGGATGTATGATAATACGAATCCCGTCATATCTTGAACATACTGCCCTAATTGACAGATAGTTTGTAACAGAAGCGTGATATAGTGGGAAGACCAGAGCAATTGCTTTGTTCAAAATGATGGTGTTGTCGCGGCGCTGCCCTGATTATTGCGAGCGTGTTGTCCAGACACCCGTTTTATTACGTTCCAGGAGAAAACCATGACCTCCAGTTTGCTCACCGATCCCGATTCCGCTTTTAGCGCCTGTTATCGCTATTGGAGTGCGCAGTCGGAGAAATACACCGGCTGCGACGCACTGCTGACTGCACTGGACTCTGGTTGGAAGATCGATGGCGTCGTGTTCCAGCAGGAATTCTGGCTTTCCGGTGTGCGACCGGTCTGTGTCTTCCACATCGAGCTGATTCGCAGTGACGAACGCGCCAAGATGCGCGTTGTCCACAATCCCTATCTGCTGCGCCTGCTCAGAAACCACGATGTGCAGGTCGTCGCCCTGAACCAGCGCAAACAGGAAGAGCTGGTACGCTTCTACTAAAATTCACCTCGACGGGCGCAGGGGCTTGCCTTCGGTTAGCTCCTCTGCCTGAAGTTGTTTTCCCCATGATCCTCGCGAGATGGATGACCCGCCGTGGCCTCCCTCCTATGAGTTGATGGATATTTCCAGGGCGTCGTACGAGTCCCCATCGTGCTAGCGTGCGGCTGGTTTGACACAACCCTGCGCCTGGATTAAGCTACTTCACCTAGACACCCATCCCTCACAATCGAGGTCGCGTTGATCGAATTCATCAAGGTCATCCTGCTTGGCATCGTCGAAGGCGTGACGGAGTTCCTGCCGATCTCCTCCACCGGTCATCTCATCGTCGCCGCCGCCCTGCTGCGCCCCGGTTTCAGCGCCTCTGGCGAAAGCTCGTTTGTGCTTTTCATCCAGATCGGCGCGGTGATCGCCGTCGGTCTGTACTATCTGCGCGATCTTCTGGCGCAGGCGCGCGCGCTGCCCAGTGACCGTGACGTTCAGCGCTTCTGGCTGAGCATCGTCCTCGCCGTCGTCCCCGCCGCGCTGATCGGTTTTCTCGCGCGAGATGTCATCAAGGACCTGCTCTTCACGCCGGTCGTGGTCGCCATCATGCTCATCCTCGGCGGGATTGTCTTCATCGTCTTCGAGCGCAGCCCGCTGGCATCGCGCCCGGCGCAGACCGACATGATGGGCGTTTCGCCGCGGCAGGCGCTGATCATCGGCATCTTTCAGACGGCGGCGCTGATCCCCGGCGTCTCGCGGGCGGCGGCGTCCATCCTGGGCGGCATGGTGACCGGTTTCTCGCGCGAGGCTGCCACCCGTTTCTCGTTCTTCCTGGCGCTGCCAACCCTCG